>OZ255707.1:2269335-2593526 GCA_965277075.1 Candidatus Lustribacter sp. | reverse complement strand
GTGTCACCGTGCGCCATCGTGCGAAACGGACCCGCACCGTCGCGGCCGGCCGATGCGCCCCAGCCGCCGTGACCACTGTCGTAGCATTGAAACGGCGCGCCGTTGGCACGTCGTCCGAGAAAGCGCAGCGACGAGAACGACCCGAAATGCGCACCGGTCACGCGCTCGGGCAACGCTCTCTCCATCGCGCGGATGAACGTATCGATGATCGTCGGAAATGGCGTGGAGTAATTGCTCATCGGCGCGGTCGGCGACGCACTCACGAGCGTGCCCTCGGGAAGAACGAGCTTCAGCGGCCGGAACGTCCCTTCGTTCGCCGGTTCGTCGGTCGCGATCAGGTATTTAAACGCGACGCGCGCCGTGGTGCGGCCGCCGCCGTAGCGTCCCGAGTTGATCGCGCCGGTGACTTGCGGCGGCATCCCCGAGTAGTCGATCGTCATCTCGTCGCCGTCGACGATCACCCGCACCTTGATCGGAATGTGCCGGCTCTCGTCGCTGCCGTCGTCGTCGAGAAACGACTCAGCTTCATACACGCCGTCCGGAATGGCCACGATCTTCTCGCGAATCGCCGCCTCGCATTGATCGAGGATCGTTGCGACGCCGGCGAGGTACGTGTCGACGCCGTACTTGTCGGCCAGCTTGGCGGTGAGATCGCGGCCCAGAAGACAGCCGGCGAGTTGCGCTTCGATGTCGCCCATCATCTCGACCGGAAAGCGCGTGTTGTCGCCGATGATCCGGTAGAGTTCCTCGACGCGCTCGCCGCGCGACCACAGCTTGACCGTGCGCAGCTGCAGGCCTTCCATGAAGATGTCCGTCGCCTTTTTCGAGAGCGAGCCGATGGCGCCGCCGCCGATGTCGAACCAGTGCGCGTTGATCGCGAAGAAGCCGATCAGCCGATCGTGGTGCGGCCCGGCGAAGATCGGCGTGTACATCACGACGTTGTTCAAGTGCTGGCCTTGCACCGCCGCGTGATTGCAGACGATCACGTCGCCGTCGTAGAGCCGCTCTTTGCCGTAAATCTCGAGACCGTCGCGCACCGCCATGCCGACGGAGTCCGCGACGAAGACCGGCATCCCGCCGGTCGATTGCGCGACGAGTTCGCCGTCGGGCCCCGACAGACCGACCGCATAATCTTTGTACTCGTAGATGTACGCGCTGAACGCGGTGCGCGTCATGTTCGCGTCGATCTGGTCGGCGATCGAGATGACGCTGTGCCGGATGACTTCCAGCGTGATCGGGTCGGCCGCCATCGCGACGCTCATCGCGCTTCTCCATCGATCGTGATGCGAATTTCACCCATCGTTCCAACGACGAACGTGTCGCCGGGCCAGACGATCGTCGTCGAGCCGTATTCTTCGAGCACCGCCGGCCCCGCGCCCGAAAATCCCGCCGGCAGCGCGTAGCGGTCATACACCGCGGCATCGACCATCCCGCCGGCGGACGCGAAATAGACCGGCCGCGTCGTGGCCTCGCGTTGCGCCGTTGCGGCACGCGGGAGCCGCGCGATCTCCGGCCGTTCCATGCGCGCGAACGCCGAGAGGTGCAGTGCCTGGAACTCCGCCGGCGTGCGCGGATCGGCGTGACCGTAGCGCCGCTTGTAGTCGGCATCGAACGCAGCACGGATCGACGCGACGTCGTTCCCCGCCGGAATCGGCACCTTGATATTATGGCGCTGCCCGCGGTAACGCATCTCGGCGAAGCGTTCGAAGCGCACCTCGTTCGTGCCGAACTCCGCCGCGAGCGATGCGGCCGACGACGTTTCCATCGTTGCAAACATCTCGTCGATGCACGCTGTCGTCTCCGCATCGAGGTCGCCCACGAACGTTGTCGACTCGTCGAGCCGCGCGTCGGCGAGCAGCATGCCGGTGGCGGAAAACGTGCCGGGCTCCGGTGGAATGACGACGGTCGGGATCGAGAGCTCGCGGGCCAGCGCCGATGCGTGCAACGGTCCGCCGCCGCCGTACGCGAACAATACGAATTCGCGCGGATCGCGACCGTGTTCGACGGACACGCGACGGATCGCGCCCGCCATGATGACCGTCGCGATCGCCAGCATGCCGTCGGCCATGCGCGCTGCGCTCTCGGGCCCGCGGTAGCCGAGCGGCTCGGCGATGCGCTCGCGCACGGCGTTCTCCGCCGCCGCTTCGTCCAGCAGAAGTTCGCCGCCAAGAAAGTGCGCCGCGTTGATGCGTCCGAGCAGCAAGTTCGCGTCGGTGATCGTCGGCTCGGTGCCGCCGCGTCCATAGCACACCGGACCCGGCGTAGAACCGGCGCTCTGCGGCCCGACGTGCAGACGCTTCTGCGCGTCGAGCCACGCGATCGAGCCGCCGCCCGACCCGACTTCGACGATGTCGATCACGGGCGACTTGATCGGAAAGCCCTGCACGTAGCCCGCCGCGTAGTACACCGAATCGACGGAATACCGGCCGTTTTCCACCAGCGCGCACTTCGCCGTCGTGCCGCCCATGTCGAACGCGATCACGTTCGGGTAGCCGAGCGCGGCGGCGTACGCGCCGGCGCCGATGCAGCCGCCGATCGGGCCCGATTCGACCAACGCAATCGGCTGACGGCAGGTGCGCTCGATCGAGAGCACGCCGCCGTTCGACCCCATCATATAGAACGAACCACCGAACCCGTGCGCGCCGAGGTTATCGGCCAGCCGGCGCACGTAGCTCGTCACTTGCGGGCCGACGTACGCGTTCGCGGCTACCGTCGACGTGCGCTCGTACTCGTACCACTCGCGCGAGAGCTCCGTGCTGTAGGTGATAAACGTATCCGGCAGCAGCGTGCGTAACGTCTCGGCGGCGAGGCGCTCGTGTTCGTTGTTCGCGTACGAATGCAGAAAGCAGATCGCGATCGCATCGATGCCGTCGGCGCGAAAGTGCTGCGCGAGTGCGGTCAGTTGGGCAACGTCGAGCGGTTCGACGATCCCGCCGGTCGAGTCCACCCGTTCGCCCACGTCGAAGCGCCGCTCGCGCGGGATCAGCGGCTCGTCTCGCTTGTAATAGAGGTCGAACGGATCGGGACGGTTCCCGCGTGCGATCTCGAGCACGTCCCGAAATCCCGAGGTCGTCACCAGCGCCGCTTTTGCACCCTTGCGCTGAATGATCGCATTGATGACGAGCGTCGTGCCGTGGTTGACCAGCGCGGCGTCGCGCGGTGAGAGATCGACCTTGTCGAAACACGCGAGAATACCATCGGCGAAGTTGTCGTAGGTCGTCGGGCTCTTCGTGTAGAGCACACGCTGGGAGTCACGATCGAAAGCGACGAGATCGGTGAACGTACCGCCAATGTCGACGGCGACGACGAAAGCCACGAGTCCTCGATTCTAGTGCAGGGCGTCGGGATTGAAGAGATCGGCCGCGGGGAACTTCGCCGCGAGCGCGCCGTACTGCGCGCCGACGTCGATCACCGGTTGCACGACGGCCAGATTGACGTGCTCGAGAAACGTGGCGCGGCGCATCGATCGCACGACGGCCAGATCGATCTTCGTCGCGGTGCTGATTAGCTCGGCCGTTTTGTCCTGATTGCGATTCGCCCACACGGCGGCTTGCCGCATCGCCTCGGAGAATTTGCGCGCGAGCTCCGCGTTCGCGGCGATCCACGACGCCGAGGCGACCCAGGCATCGATCATCCACAGGTCGGCGATGCCGTCGTACGATTTGCCGAGCAGCCGCGACTGACCGCGCGACTCGCTGAGCGCCGGTTCGGCGACGACCGCCGCATCGACGCGTGCCGCACTCAGCGCCGACGGCATCG
Organism: Candidatus Lustribacter sp.; assembly: GCA_965277075.1. Lineage (GTDB taxonomy): Bacteria > Vulcanimicrobiota > Vulcanimicrobiia > Vulcanimicrobiales > Vulcanimicrobiaceae > Lustribacter. The sequence goes on along the minus strand of OZ255707.1, from coordinate 2,589,767 downwards.
ACGCGAACGGCATCTCGATGAAACGCACGCTCTTGGAATCGCCGCCGTTCTTATCGATCCACGACTGGGCGGAGATATGCGCGATGCCCTTGAGCACGTTGACCGCCACCGTCTTCCCGGTGAGATCATGCGCATTGCGCAGCGATGATTCGTTCGGCACGAGCATCACGGTCGTCGGATTTTTCGTCGTGTACGTCGAGCCCGAACCGATGATCTTGAGCGGAATGCCCTTTTCGTGAGCGGACGCGAGCGAAAGCACGTTGATACCGCCGACATCCAGAGCGCCGGAGATGACGGCAGCGGCGATCGTGTTGCCGTTCGAAAACGACTGGATGTCCGCGCTCATCCCGGCTTTTGCAAGAAAGCCTTGCGACTGCGCCGCGAAGATTTCCGAACTCGAGTCGATCGGAACGTTGCCGACCTTGATCGTCGCGAGTTCGGCGGCGCGTGCCGCGCGGGGCACGAACGGCAACGCCGCGGTCGCGGCAATTCCGGAGAGTAGCGACCGCCGTCTGAGCATCCGCGAACTCCCTCTGCGGCCGGGGAAAGCCGCGTGTACATTTAGAATACAATGCTGTCTTGTATTTGAAATCGCCGCAGACTCGAAGCGTTCCTCTCGGTCCGGCCGTCGCGCCCAACGGCCGGAGGCGCGGACGGCCGCGGAGCGAGGCCGCCCACGCCGCGATCTTGGCCGCGACCGCCGAGCTTCTCGGCCGGGCCGGCTACGCGGCGCTCACGATCGAAGGCGTGGCCGAGCGGGCGGGTGTCTCGCGCCAGACGATCTACCGTCGCTGGCCGGCGAAGCTCCAACTCGTGATCGACCTGCTCGCGCAGGTGAGCGAAAGCGCGCCGCTGCCCGATACCGGTTCGGTGCGCAGCGACCTCGCGCAACTCTATCGCCGCTACGCGGCCGCGATTCCGACGCCGGGTGGACCCATCATCCCGGCGTTGATCGCCGAGTCGCTCTACAATCCGGAACTGGCGACAATCGTGCGCGACTACATCATGACGCGCCGCCGGACGGCGATCGCCATCTTCGAGCGCGCGATCGAACGCGGCGAGATCGCGCGCGAAACCAATCTCGAGATGCTCGTCGATCTGATTTCCGGCTTCTCATGGTATCGCAAGCTCATCACCGGAATCGAAATTCGCGACGATGAGGACGCAACGATGGCGTCGATGCTCCTCGACGGCATCGCCAAACGCTGCTAATGAAACGGCCGCATTGAACAACTACTTCAGACGTGGTACGTTGTACTACACGCGCACGACGATCCGGCGACTCGGAAATTCCCAAGGCGTTTCCATACCAAGAAGCATTCTCGATGACGCGGGGATGTCGATCAATTCCCCGATTGAAATGACGGTGGACGGCGCGGCGATCGTGCTCCGAAAACTCGCGACATACCCCCGAGAGGGATGGGCCGAGGACGCCGCGCTCGTGACCGATGATATCGAGGATCAAGAATGGCTGAACGCAGATCTTAACTCGAAAGCGCGCGCTGAACTTGCGTGGTAGCGAAACGAAGCGAAGTCTACTGGGTTACTCTCGATCCCACCGTCGGAACGGAAATGCAGAAGCCTCGCCCGTGTGTCGTTGTCTCGCCCGACGAACTTAATTCGCGCCTCAATCGTGTCATCGTCGCTCCGCTAACGAGCACGATTCGCCCGTTTCGGTTTCGGGTGCAGACCACCGTGGATGGTAGGCCGGGTTCTGTGGTTCTGGATCAATTGCGAACGGTCGATGCCGAACGCCTGGGGAGGCGCATCGGAAAAATCGACGCCGCAACAATGCGAGACATTCTTGGTAAGCTACAAGCGAGGTTCGCTGCGTAGCTCGAAATGACCGCGGTAACGATCGAAATGGGAGAATGAGCGAGCTCAATCCCGGCTGGCGGTTCGAGCGCGACGACGACGGAGCAACGATCGTCAGCCCGAACGCGACCCGGAGCGGTGCCCAGGACGGCGAAGCCTATTATCAGTTGCGACGTTACGCGGACACAACAGGTGGCGACAAGGCCTTCGGTCCATCGACCGGCTTCACGATGTCGACGGGGTCGCATCGGCAACGGACCGATGGCCCGACGTCTGCGACGATCGACATGTACGCCCGCGAAGGCGCGCGCTATGCGGTCGCGCTTGACCCAAAGGCACGTACTACCTACGAGCGCAGAGATGCGCCGGCGGGATTGACGCTCGACGCAGAGGCGATCTACGACGCCTGACCACGGTCAGTCTGAAGACGGATTCAATCGTTTCGCTGGCGCAAGTGCCGCGCTCAGCCGTTCGTGCAGATCGTCCGTTATTTCCAGCGGGAATGTGTCGAGCGGCAGACCCGTCTCGTCAGACGCACGAGGACAAGCCTCGCGATAACTCTCCGGCGATGAAGAGCGGCAATTTGGCACGCAGACTGGGCGAGTCGTTCAAGACGAGGTTGAGGCGAAATGCTTGTGTCCCGATCGTGCTGCGGCAGCTACGCGAATCGCGCTCGGGCTGCGCTTCCTGCTTTAAGAAATGCAGCACGAGAACAACGAGACGCGAAATGATTTGATGTCGATCCGAGCGAGCCAAGCCGTCGATTTCCTCGGTGAGGTTCTCGAAATCGATGTCTGTCCAACAACGTTCACGGATCGCCGCCGCTTGGACGGTCAGCCATTCGTGAAAGTCGCGCTCGTAGCCGGAGACCGCTTCGCTTCGCTCGGTATCCATCGTGTTACGACGATATCACGCGATTCGGACGGCGCGGCAATGTGTAACCCCTGCGGCAGACCCTAGACCGCCGCATACTGGACGTCGCTATTTCGCCTGCGCCAAAGCGTCAGTCAGCCGGGCTCGCAGATTGTCCGTCATCGTCGGCGGAAACGCGTCGAGCGGTAAATCCGTTTCGGTTGAGGCCTGTCGACGGGCCCGTTCATAATTGTCCGTAACAAAGACCGAAAGCTTTGCGCGCAAGCTCGGTGAGTCGCTTAACAAAAGATTTAAGTCCCTTGCTTGCGTCAATATGGTGACGCGCCAGCAACGTGAATTGCGCTCCGGCTGCGCTTCCTGCTTTAAGAGATGCGCCATGAGCACGATGAGCCGCGATGCAATCTGGTGCCGATCCGAGCGAGCCAAGCCGTCGATTTCCTCGGTGAGGTTCTCGACATCGACGTCCGCCCAACGGCCTTCGCGGATAGCCGCCGCCTGTGCGGTCAACCATTCGTGGAAGTCACGCTCGTACTCGGAGACCGCTTCTCCTCGCTCGGTATCCATCGTGTCACGACTATATCACGCGCCGCGCATCGCTCGCCAAGATACAGCCGGCGCGCCTCCGGTAGGCGCAGGAGGGGCATCTGCTCCCGCAATTGTGTAGCGGATTACAGTGCGGTCATGCAACTAACGATCGACCATAACGATACCGATCATCACGAGACATGCGTGGCTACGTTTTGGTCTTGCTGGCTGCAATGAGTTTTGCGGGTTGTAGCGGCTCGCTGGGCCCGATGAAGTTCGTTCCGCCCGCGAGCGGCGTCGTCGTTTCCGCATCGGACGATCGTGCAGCGTTGGTGCATCCCGCCATGTATGCGCCGCCGATGGAGCGTCCGGACACGATCGACATCGCGTCCGTGTTGCGGGCCGTGACGTCTCTTCCCGAGCGCATCGAGGCCGTCCAGGCCCTCGAACGCGCGCTGATCGCTTGCGGCATCGTCATCGTTCTCGTCGGCCTTGCCAATGCGGTCTTGCTCGTGCGAATCCTGACGTCGCAGCGAACCGCGCCCCTTATGAGCGCCGTGCCGGAACCGAAAACCGCCGCTTTGCACTGTAAATGTGGCAACAGCATCTCGGCTCGAAGCAAGACGGGTCGCTGCCGCGCCTGCGCGCGCGAGCACCTCGCGAGGCAACGCGCGAGCAGCATGCCGGAGATGGCTGCGGCAGCGGCGGTCGATCACGCGGAGTGGAACCATGCACGTTTTCCGGTCGGCGGCTCGCGCTCGCGTCGCGCGGAGCGACGGTCAACTAGCTCGCGCTAACAACTTCATTGCGACGCTGCAATCAATCAAGGGAGGCGTTCTTCCAGAACCGTGAAGTAACCATGCGACGAGTGACAAAGCCGATCACGATTCGGATTCCGGCACGTGCGTCGAGAAGCAACGAGGCGCGACGTACAGCGCCAACATCTTCTCGGTTTGTTGGCTGAGTTGGATGAACGCTTTGGACCGGTCGACGAGCGATCATTGCGACATGCGGAGGCTCAATGGCGCGCGTCGCACCCGACTCGGTAGCTGCGTGCGGTGAGATGAGTGTGCTAGCCAAATCGGGCACGCTGCGACTGGCCCCGTAGGCGCGCCCAGAACGTTGCGCCGTCCCATGGTAGCCGACGCGCCGTATGGCACCTTGGCCACACATGACGCGCATCGTGAGCCCAGCGCACGTTGCGGCTACAGGCCCCGGCGGTCGCGGCCCGGGATGCGCACCATACATGCAAACCCGGCGCGAGTTTATCCAAAACGTTGCGGCCTACGGTGGTTGGGCGTCGGCCGCGATGCTCGCGCTCGATCTGCTTGCGCCCGCGCACGCGTACTATCACTCGACGAAGGCGCCGCCGAAGCGCGAACGCCTACGCATGCGGCAAGCGCGCATCGCGTTCCGCGGCGAGACGGCAGAGCTGCTTGCGTACATCGCGACCGACGGCGGCCTCGACAAAACGTTGCGCTACCGCAATACGGGCGCGGCGGGGTATCGCGCGCTGCGCGGCGCCCGGCACGAAACGTGCGTTCATCGCGTTCATCACCACGATCGCATTCACGTGCACGCCGCCCGCGCGGGCCGATGCACCGGCCGTCATCACGTTCACGGGGCCACCGTCTGCGACGATCTCCTCCGGCGTCGCCCTGCCCGCCGGCACGGCGACGTATCTGCTCAGCGGCACGCCGCCGTCGGCACCGTTCGGCGACATGAAGTCGCAGAGCGAGAGCATCCTCAAGAAAATCGACGCGCAGCTCAAAGAGCAGGGCTGGAGTTTGCGTGACGTCGTGTACTTGACCGTCTTCCTCGTACCCGACAAGACGGGGAAGGTCGACTACCAAGGCTGGTTCGATGCGTACGCCGAGTCTTTCGGTACGGCCGCGAATCCAACGAAGCCGGCGCGCGCGACGCTCGCCGTCGCCGGACTGGTGAACGCGTCGTGGCTAATCGAGATCAGCGCCGTCGCCGCCTTTTCGAAAAAGTAGCCGCGCAAGAGTCCGACCCGCACCTCGTCGACGACGTCGTTTTGCGCAGTCATCCGCTGCCATGAAGCGCGGAAGAATGACGGAACCGAGTTGGCGAAGATTCGCCGGGATGCAGGTTGTGTTACCACGCGTTTCCGATGACGAACTCGTTCGCCTGAGCGAGCGAAATCCGGGTTGGCGTATCGAGCGAGCCGACAACGGAACAACGATCGTGAGTCCCAACCATAGCGACGGCGGTGCACAAAGCCTGGAGGCAGCCGCCCAACTTCGTGATTACGTGCGGTCGGAAGCGGGTGGACGCGCGTTCGATTCATCGGCCGGGTCACGCTATCGACGGGCGCCGTTCGTTCTCCGGACGCCGCGTGGATTTCACCGGGACGCCTGGCAGCGTTATCCGCGGCCGACCGGACCGGCTACTGGCGCGTGTGTCTCCACCCGACCGCCTCTCGCTGGACGTCGATGCGATCTTCGATGCGTGACTTGACCGATGATCCCATCTTCTTCGCGAGCGACACGCGCCGCACCGATTTGGCGTGGGGCGACTGGACCGCGGTAAACGCCTTCATCGCCGATCAAACCGTGTGCCGATTCGCGGTCAACGACGCAACGTGGCCGTACGTCGTTGCGCTGGCGTATCGCTTCGACGGCGCGGCGTTTCTGTTACACTTCTCCCGCAGCGGAAAGCTCGCGGCATGCCTGCGCGCGGATTCGTACTGCACGATCGAGATCAGTCAGACCGTCAGCCTGCTGAGAGCGCCGAACGCGCAGAACACGAGCGCAGAATATCGCAGCGTGATTGCACGCTGCACGGCCGAGGTCACCGAACTCAATCTCGATGCGATCGACGGCGAACGCGCGCCGCGCCGCATTCTCGCCGTGCGCGCACGCGTCGTGTCGCTTTCCGCGAAGAAGCGCATCCTCGACGGCGCGACTTAGGCTCGCTCACGCGGGCAGGCGCGCCGCTTCTTCGTACGCGCACAGCACATTGACCAGCGCCATCTCTTCGGGCGTCGCACAACTCGTGTCGAGCAAACGCGGCGAGCAGATGACGACGCTCAGGCACTGGGCGCGCGAAATCGCGACGTTGAAGCGGTTGCGCTCGAAGAGAAAACCGGCGTCGCGCGGGAGATCGCCATCGCTCGACGTCGCCATCGAATAGAGCACGACCGGCGCCTCCTGGCCTTGGAACTTGTCCACGGTCCCGACGCGCACGTCCGGCCGGCCGGCCTCGGTGAGGCGGCGCTGGATCAGCCGCCGCTGCGCGTTGTACGGCGTGACGATGAGGATATCGGCGCTGACGAGTGCACGCGCCGGCTCCTTGCTGCGGGTCACCGTTCCGCGCAAGAGGTCGCCGACGATGGCGACGACGACACGTGCCTCCTCTTCTGATTCACGGCCGTTGCCGATGTGCTCGCACGGCACGAATCGCAGGCCGGCGCCGGAGAGGCCCGGTGCGTCGATGCGGTTCGCCGCCGTGAGCGATGCTGCGTTCAGGCGGCCCTCGTAGACGTGTCGTGAGATGAAGGCGCAGATCGCGGGTTGCATGCGGTACGACTCGTCGAGGAACACGCCACGATCGACGGGGATCGTTGGTTGGTCACCAAGGAGGTGCTCGAGGATCGAGGCGTCGACGCCGATCGGATGCGAGCCTTGCGATACCTGCGCGAGCTGGAGCGGATCTCCGAGCAAGACGACGTTGTCGGCCGCCGGAGCGCACGCAATCGCATCGGCGAGCGCGATTTGGCCGGCTTCGTCGATGAAGAGATAATCATAGCGTCCGGCGACTTCCTCGCGCGCGAAGTACCAGGACGTGCCACCGGCGAGATCGTGCGTCTCGCTGTCCATTTGGGCGTTCGACTTCGCATTGAGGATCATCGGCGACACCAGCTTGGAGACGAACGCGTTATCGCCGTCGTCGCCTTTATATCGGCCGCTGAAGCGTTGTCCGCGTCGCTCGCACGTCGCTTCGACTTTGTGCAGCAGATGGTGAATTGCGCTGTGGCTGCGCGAAAGAACGCCGACGTGTTTGCCGGCGGCGAGCAAATCCGCAATCACCGTCGCGGCTTTCGTGCTCTTACCGCTGCCGGGCGGCCCTTGGACAACGAGATAGCTGCGATCGAGCGCGGCGACGAGTTGCGACACCGTCTCCGCGCTGACATGCGCCGGCTGAATTCGCGATCCGGCCGCATACCCGTGCAGCCGCGACGTGCGGCCCGACAGTAGATCGCTCGTGGCCTGATGTTGCGATGCCAGCGTACCGTTGAGCCATGCGCCGCCGACGCGCGCCAGCGCTGCCTGCTGTGCTTGCGTCCGGATCGGACCGCCGGGAATGAGCGCACGAATCTTCGCGGGGTCGACCGCCCCGCTGACCTTGAGCGCGATCGTATTGTCGTCGTCGATACGAACGACCGAACCAACACTCTTCCATTGATCGGGACAATACGGCGCACCGTTTCCCAAGTTGTGGCGCTGCTCCGCAAAGGCGAACGTCTGCACGAAATTTTGATCACCTTGCTTGAGTTTATACGGCGCGACGTCGCGCAGCCAGCGCACGTCGCCGATCGCGTCACTATCGAACTCGGTAAGCCGATCGACGTTGTCGCGCCGATCGAACATCTTCCACCACACCGGCTTCGCCTCGCGCACGTGATAGCCGAGCGCGTGGCCCAATAGCCAGCGTTCCCGTAGGCGCTCCGTCCAGGCGCGCAGTTCGCCGGCCGATTGCGGCTCGGGCAGTCCGTCGAGCAGCGCATGTTCGAGTGCGGTGCGCTTCGCGTCTTCTTCGGGCGCGTGCCCTTCAGGCGGCGCGCGCCACGGAATCTCATGGCCGAGTTCCCGTTCGAGATCGTTGCGGCGCTCGAGGAGCCATTCACGCAACAGATAGGTCGACCGGCAATCCTCGGCATTGTAGGTGCGAATCTCGCCGAGAATCGTTTCGTCGCGCGAGGCGAGCCACGTTTCGAAGAGGACGATCGAGTCATCGCCGCGCCGCAGGTTCGTCGTGCGCTTGAACCCGTAAAACGGCTCGAGCTTCTTGATCGAATAGCTCGGCTGCGAGATCCGAATGCCCTGACGCACGACCGCATACAGATCGATGAATGTTTGCGCGCGCAGCAGCGTATCGAGCTCGGCTTCGCGCGTCGCGTAACGCCCCATGAGGCGCCGGAGCGCGGTCGTCTCGTACGGTGCGTAGTGATAGACGTGCATGTCGGAATACGCGCGGCGGCGCTCGATGAGGAAGTCGATCAGCTGTTCGAACGCGCGTTTTTCTTCGTTCGAATCATAGGCCCAAATGTCGCGGTACTCGTCTTCGCCGGCAAGGTACAGTCCGAAGAGATACTCGAGCGCGTGACCGGGCGCATAGAGCGGATCGCCTTCCATGTCGAAAAACACGTCACCGCGATCGCTGCGTGGCAGTTGGGCGAACCCGTTGCGCTCTTCATGATCGCGAAACGCGCTGAAGTACCGCTGTGCTCCGGGTACGTTTGCAGCGATCGCGCGCTGCTGACGCACCTGCAAGCGCGCTTGTTCGCGCAGATTGTGGTAGGTCGTCTCGTTCATCCCGGCCGGCCGTGCGTCGTCGCGTGCGCCGGCAAGCGCAGCGATCGTCGTCACGCCGGCGTCGGTGAAACGCCGGATGTGTCCGCGCTGCATCCACGCCACGCCGCCGAGATGATCGTCGGTTTCGCGCTGCGCCTCGCACGCGCCGCTCCAACGGCAGACGGCGCAATGCGCGCACTCTTCGGGATAGGTCGCCTCGGCCGGACTGCGCTCGAGAAACGTCGCCTTGAGATGCCGGTAGTACGAGGTGTATTCATCGAGTAGAAAGCGGCGCTCGATGCCGCTGCCGAGCACGATCGCGCCATGCGGCGGCATCGTACCTTGGAGCCGCGCAACGTGCTCGCTGTAATTGCACAATTGCACGAGGAAGTACGGCTTGGCCGAGAGCGCGAGTTTCGTATCGATCACCTCGTAGCTCCACGCCCACTGCGCCGACGGCACGTCGATCCGGCGCAGGAAATCCGCACGCCCGAGAAACGTGCCGTCGAAGAACGTTGCTTGATAGATCAGCGGCGCACCCGACGCCATTGCGGCCAGCGTTTCGGCTTCAGCCTCTTCCATCGCGGCGATCGTGTTGCCCAGCCGTTCGGGAAACGCGATGATGCGTTCGCCGTGCGATTCGCGTTGCGTGCCGAGATAACGCTGTTCGTGCTCGATGCCTTTCCGGCTGATCAGCGTCATCCCGTCGTCGGCCGGCGGACGCGTACGGATACCGTGCGCGACCTGGCGCTCCAGCATCGTGAGATGCCGACATTCGAGGTCGTTGGTGAGGTCTGTCGCCGCGTAAACGACGCGGCCGTCGATCAGCTGCACATCGAGCAGAATTCCACCGTCGTCGCGACGTTTCCTAAGGAATCGGGGCGTACCAAAAGTGCCATACATGTGGCACGGCGCCGGGCGAACATCAGTGCATGCGTCTGCGACCGATTGCGCACTCCCGCTTCGCTTTTGTCGACGTTGAGACAACGGGCATCGATACATCGACGTGCGCCGTCGTCGAAGTTGCGTGCCGCGTCGTCGACGAAACGCGCGTCTGCGAATCGTTCGAGTCGCTGGTCGACCCGGAAGGCGCAATTCCGGCGTACGCTACGGCGATTCACGGCATCGACGACGACATGGTGCACGGGCAGCCGACGCTCCGCGATCTCAAGCCGATGTTATTGAACCTGTGCCGCGGCGCCGTGTTCGTCGCGCACAACGCCGCGTTCGACCGGCGCTTTCTTCCGTTCTTAGCGCAGCATCCATCGATCTGCTCGTGGCGGCTGGCGGCGCGCGTCGTACCCGAGGCGCCGAATCACAAGAACCAGACGTTGCGGACCTTTTTCGAGGTACGTGACCCGCAGCTCGACGGGCTTCGTCCGCATCGCGCCCTCGCGGACGCGATCGTCACCCAGCACGTCTTCTTTCACTGTCTCAATCGTTACGTCTCAGCCGGCTACGACGATACCCTCGACGCATTGTTCGATTTCCTCGCGCCGCGGTCCGAGCGCCTCAAGTCGGCCTGACGCGGAGCGGGAGAATCCGTTATGCGTCGTCGCTTTGCGAACGGGATCCTCGGCGCCGCTGCGCTCTCGGATGACGATTCGGCTCGCGCTTCTTACCGCCGCACGTTTCGTACCTGACGGAGGCCAAGGAGCGCATGGCGCTACCGCGTCCCAAATCTTGCAACGCCCGCGGGCTGTCGATCATGGCGGCGAAGGCGACAACCTGCGCGGTAACGATCGTCGCCATTCGCCGGGCTGTTGGAGTACCGGCAACGTCGATTTCCACGTCAACCGTCGGCGCCCCCGAATTGACCGCTTCGATGATCTGCGACGCAGCCGAGGCGCTTACCGTATGCGCGTCATGCGTCGTGATGAGGGTAACGAACCGCAATTCCGACATTTTTGCCTTTTCAATTTGCAGACAGTGGATAACTTGGGTACGGCAAGCAAAAATTGTGGACCATACCCGACTTTTCAAAGTATCGGTCCCCGGTGGCTGTGAATTGAGGGGACAACTGACCCAAGCAAGCGACCAGGCGAGCGGAATCTATCAGAACCGGTGTAAGCGCGACCGTATTGTCGCGAGCTTGCTGCTCGCGCTCGTTACGGCTGTAGCACCGGCGGGCGCCCAGCCGGCGCCCACATGCAACCTCGCGAATTTCCTTGCCGTCCAGCACGCTCACGTTAACCACGCGGAGGTTGTGCTGTGCGGAACGGTCGTGCGCCTGCGGCGGCCTCGACGCACGCGCAGCGGCGAGCACCGCACCTTCATGGTCGACGTCGGTCGCGGCGATCGCATCGAGATCGACGCGAATCTCGACGTAATGGGCGACTTTCCCATCTCCGACGGTGAATCGACGACGATTCAAGGCGAGTACTACTACGACCAAAACGGACGTGAAGGCGTGCACTGGACGCACCACACCGATCGCGGCCGGCATCCGCCCGGCTACATCATCCTCGACGGCACGCGCTACGACTGACGCTACGGGCCGCCTTTCGTGCGTCCAATGCGCGTAGCATGCCCGAAGGACATACGATTCACCGTGCCGCCGAGGATCAGCGCGCGCTCTTCGCCGGTCACGTCGTTACCGCTGATTCGCCGCAAGGCCGTTTCATCGAAGGTGCGGCGCTCATCGACGGGCACACGTTGCTCGACGTCGAGGCATGGGGCAAGCATTTGATGTATGCGTTTTCCGGCGAACTCTTCGCGCACGTTCATCTCGGGCTCTTCGGGCGCTTTCGTTCCGGCGCGGGCGCAGCGCCGGCCGTTCGTGGAGCGGTGCGTTTGCGGCTCATCAGCGCGACCGCGTGGATGACGCTCAACGGACCAAACGTCTGCGAAGTGCTCGATGCCGTCGGACGCAAACGCGTACTCGCGCGCCTCGGCCCGGATCCGCTGCGGCCGGCATCACGACCAGCAAAAGCGTACGCGCGGATCGCGACGAGCGGTACGGCGGTCGGCGCGCTCGTGATGGATCAGTCGGTCATCGCGGGCATCGGTAACGTCTATCGCGCGGAGTTGCTCTTTCGCGCACGCATCGCGCCGTTGCGTTCGGGAACGTCGATCGGCGGCGCGGAGTTCGCGCGCTTTTGGCGCGACACGCGAATGGTCATGCGTGACGGGGTCCTCGACCGGCGCATGATCACGACGCGTCCCGCCGATCGTCCGCATCCAAACGGCAACGTCCGCAGTAACGAACGCTTCTATGTCTATCACCGCGTAGGCAAGCCGTGCTTCATTTGCGGCACCCCGATCCGAAGCGCCGTCCTCGCCGCACGCACCGTCTACTGGTGCCCGGTGTGCCAACCGCTCGAATAGGCCTGGACCTTGACGAAGTTCCGGGCAGGAGAGGCCGCATCTCGCCGGGACCCAAGCGGCAAGGAGGTGGCTGTGGCTGAAATCGTCTGCGCATTCGGCGTCCCGCACACGCCCGTTTTCCCGGCGCTCGCAATTCGCGAAGGTCCCGAAGGCGCAGTTCAGCGCCTCTATCGTGCAGTACGCGAAGAGATCGAAGCGGTTCAGCCGGACGTGCTCGTCGTCTTCGATTCCGACCACATCAACACGTTTTTCTTCAACAACTGGCCAACGTTTGCGATCGGTGTGAAGCCGCAGATCGCCGGCCCCAACGATGAGAACTCCGGCCTTGAGAAGACCGTCGTCGAAAGTAACGAAGAATTCGCCCATCACCTCTATGCCGGAGGTGTCAATGCGGGCTTCGATTTTACGCTCACGCAGAAATTCGAAGTCGACCATTCGATCATGGTTCCGCTGCACTTCGTCACCCCGAAGCTGAACGTCCCGATCGTCCCCCTCTTCATCAACGGCGTTGCTCCGCCGCTCCCCGCTGCAAAACGTTGTTTCGCGCTCGGGGGCGCCGTTCGGCGCGCCATCGAGACGTGGCCGAAAGATCTTCGCGTCGGCGTTCTCGCCAGCGGAAGTTTCTCGCTCGACGTGGCGGGTCCGATGATGGAAGCGAACTCGAACTCGGGCGTCCCGGGAATGACGTGGTCGAACCGGGTGATCGAGCTGCTTGTCGCGAGCAAAATCGACGACCTTCTCGAGGAGACGACGGCCGATCAAATACGCCGCGCCGGAAACGTCGCCGGCGAGATTCTCAACTGGATTGCGATGCTGGGGACGATCGAGGGGCGCACACCTTCGTTCGTCGAGCAGCACGAAGGACATGGGCACGCTTTTGCCGCGTGGCGCTGGGACTAGTATGAGCGTTTACACGATCAACGAGATATGCTACCGGGCCGTGCACGATCCGCCGTTCCGCGATGCGGTGCTTGCGGACGCAGCGGCCTCGCTCGCGACGCTCGATCTGACCGATGACGAACGCCGGGCCCTGCTCGCCGGAGACGTCGGTCAGCTCTATCTGTGGGGCGCGAACTCGTATCTGCTCGGCCATCTCATTCGCTATAAATTCTTCGGCGTGACGCGAGAATCGTACGCGACCAGCATTTGGGCCGCCGCGCGTGCGATGGGCCTCCCTGCCGGCGGTCCGTAACGAAGGGGGACGTTACGGCAGGCTATTTCGGCCGAAACGCTGTGGCGGCCAGATCGATGATCTCTAACATATGGCCGTCGGGATCGTGAAAGTACGCCGAGCGGCCCGCGAAAACAGAGCCATCGAATCGCTCGTCCTGATACACAACGTTCACGCTCTTACTTGCCAGGAAGTCGAGGCTTGAAGCAAAGTCCCGTGATTCCACGATGAATGCCTGATGGACGTTTCGAGACGTGGCCGAGGCATCGACCGGCATCGGAACTTGATCCGAGCGCGCGAGGACGAGATGGTCCTTGCCGGAGCGGAAGAAGGCGAGGTCTTTCGTGCCGAGCACGAGTTCCAAGCCAACGACATCGGAATAGAATGCGACACTTCGGGTCATGTCGCTCACGGGAAGCGTAAAGTGCGCGATTCCTTGTGTTTTCAACATACGTAGCCGGTATGCGCCAACATCGCGGCGCACCTGCGGCCTCGCGCCGAGAGGCTCTACGTGGCCGACACGTCGGCCGGGGTCAAGCGACGCGCGATAATCTGATATTTGAAGAGTGCTGCAAGTACCGGATCGATCAGTTGCGGTTCGAGAGCGGTGCCGTAGAGAACGCGCGTCATGCTTTGAACTGTCGCTAGCGGCACCTTTGAAACTTGCGAGAGAATCGTCGCCGAATCGGCACGATGCGTGTTCGCCCATTTCGCTGTCTGATAGATGACGTCGACAAACCGTTTTACTTGACCCGAATCTTTTTGGTAATACGTCTTCGACGTGAACCAGCTCGAAATGAAAAACTGTGGAGCGATGACGTCGAAGACGTATGCAAGGACCCGAACCGATTTGTTTTCGCCGCGCGAAAGAAACGGCTCGGCGAGTATTCCGGCGTCGACCGCGCCGCGATCCAGGGCGCCCGGCACCTGAGGCAATGGTATTTCGGTAAACTTCACGGCATCGGGGCTCACGCCGTTATGGTCGAGCCACGCCCACGTTCCGATCTCCGTCACGTCGTGCAGACCGAGGATGGCGACCGTCTTGCCCGCGAGGTCTTTCGCGGACTGAATCGTTGACGTCAGCGGGACGCACAGCGCGGTCGTCGGCGCAACCGAACGATACATACCGGCCCCGGCAACGAGCACGAACGGCGCGCCCTTTGAGATAGCAGTTGCAAGACTCACCGTATCGGAAAGTCCGATATCGAGCGCGCCGCCCAGAACGGCGGTCATCTGTGCGGGTCCGTTCGCAAACTGGGTAACCTCTACGTTAAGCCCCGATTGCTTGAACGAACCCCGTGCGTCGGCATAAAAGCCCTCAGCAAACGTGTCCGAAAACGTGCCCGCGGCGCGGATTACCTCCGACTGAGCAACGCCGGGCAGCGCGCCGACAATCGGCATTGCAGCAAGCCCCGCAACGAGACGGCGTCGCGTGACGACGGTTGCGGCCATCGAACTACGTCAGGTCGCGGCGACGATGCGCCGCGCGAGCGCTTCATCGTGCAGCGCCTTCCAGTCGAGCATATCGTTGCACATGATCACCTCGCGGAAGGCCAGCTCCGGAACGCCGGACTCGAGCCGCTCGGCCGCGGCCTTCTCTTCGGGCTTGCGCCGTCCGAGGATTGCCGCGTTATGGCGATCGAGCGTTGCGACGTCGTCGAGCCCCGTGACCTGCACGCGCACCCAGTGTTCGAACGCGAGATACGACGGAAACTCATCGTGGATGAAGGCAATTGCTGCGTCGAGATCGAGGCCGCACTGTTGCGACACATATGCATCGAACCCGCACCCGCTGTTATAATCGTCCGGTAAAGCTCCGGCCCGATTCAGGAGCGCCTTCATCCAAAGACGCGGAAGATGCTTGAGCCCCAACGGGCCGGCGCTACTCGAACTGACTGTCGGGACGATCGGCGCGAGCGGTTCTCCGCGTCGCTCCACGAGCCACTCGTAGACCGTGTACCAATCGTCGAGATCGTTGAGGCGCGCACTTATTCGATAGGTCGGATCGGCGAGGCCAACGCGGTCGCGAGCGGGTGCAGCTCGCTCGTCGGGTCGTTGTTTCGAGAGAATTTCTTCGTTCGATGCGTTGACGGAAGCACGCTCGAGGTGCCGCGCGTGCGCGACAACCCAGCGTTCCGTCTCTGCGTAGCTCGGTAAAGTGGCCATGAAACGGAAAAATTGGGCTTCATCGATGCCGAGCGCGTCGAGAACCTGCTGATTGAAGCCACGATAGTCGGCGACCCAGCCTCTCCGAAGTGCGCCCACTTCAGCCAAGACGGCCTTCAACCACATCCGGGGCAGGTGAACCACGCCCAGCGGGCCCGCGACGGTCGACGAGATCAGCGGCACCAACTCTTCCATGTCACAGCCATTAGTAGCGCTGTGATCGGGTCCTGCGCCATTTGGCGCGTTCAATGAAGTTTTGTTTCAAGCGTTCAAGCGCGCGGGCGACGAGCGCAGATTTCGAGCTTGCGCGAAAGCCCGAGTTTCGGAAGAAGCGCGTCGTAAAACGGTTCGACCGCCGCGAGCGAAGCGACGCGGATATCGGCGTGATCGAGCCCGGTCAGTCGCATCGCGACACCGTCTTTCTCAGCAACTCAGCCGCTCGACCCGTGTCGAGCAACGATGGAATACCCACGTACCGGGTCTTCCGCTACCATGCTCGCGCCCGCGCATCGCGAAGTGACCCTGCATGAAGATCGCGATGGTCGGGTTGGGACGGATGGGGACGGCGATGGCACGTCACCTGGTCGATCATGGTGAAGACGTGATCGGCTGGGACATCGACACGGTCGCCATCGAGCGCAACGCCCGCGACGGCGTCCGCGCAGCCGATACCGCCGGCGCGGCGGCAGCATACGCCGACATCGTTTGCACGTCGGTGACCGACGACAACGGCGTGCGGCGTCTCTTCCACGCACCGGATGGTTTTCTCAGCGCGGCCGTCGGCGGCAAGCTTTTCATCGAGATGAGCACGCTGCAACCAGCGACGGTGCGCGAACTCAGCCCCGCGATTCTCGCCAAGGGCGCGCGCATCGTCGACGCGCCGATGCTCGGCACGATTCCGAATGCCCGCGCCGGCGAACTGTTCGCGCTCGCCGGCGGCGACGCCGCAGATCTCGATCGTGCCGAAACGCTGCTCTCGAAGATCACCCGCCGCATCGCGCGAATGGGACCACTCGGCAGCGGTCATGCGATGAAGCTCGCAGCGAACCTCGGTCTCGGGGCCTACGTTCAGGCCCTCGCCGAGGGGCTCGCGCTCGGTGCAGAAGAGGGACTTGCGCTCGATGCAATGCTCGACGTGTTGCTCGGGTCGCCGGCGACGGCGAACGGGTGGCTCACGGCGAAGGCCGGCGTGCTACGGGGTGCGCAAGCCGACATGACGCTCGACATTCGCACGTTGCGCAAAGATCTGATGTCGGCCGTCGCGACCGGTGCGAGGGCCGGCGTGCCGATGCCGCTCGCAAGCGGTACGCTCGCTGCCCTCACTGCGGCCGTGAGCGCCGGCCACGGCGCAAACGATATTGCGGACGTTCCGCGCTTCTTCCGGGCCGACGCGATCCAGCGCTCGTGACGGGCACGAGTTTTACTTACGATGAAATGAGTTGCGACGCGGGAAACGCTTCGAGCCCCGCGTACTTCGCCGTCACGTCGATGCTCGGTTGCAACATATCGGCGGTGAGCCGGTCCGCATACGTCGAGCGCACCATGGTGCCGATCGTCGCCGCGTCGAGTTTGGCGGCGCTCGCGAGCATGACACCGCTCTCGGCGTGATGCGAGTTCGCCCAGACGGCCGTTTCGCGAATGGCGTCGGCGAAGCGTTTAACGACGTCGGGGTTCGCCGTTGCGTACGCGGTCGTGCTGACATAGGCGGAGATGAGAAAGTTCGAGCCGACCGCATCGTACGAATCACCCAGCACGCGCCCGATTTTCTTTGCGTCGCTCACGAACGGTTCGGCGAAGTGTCCGATGTCGACACGACCCTGCGCGAGCGCCGGCGCGATCTCGGGAAAACTCAATTCGATGAAGCGCACGCTCTTCGAATCGCCGCCGTTTTTGTCGAGCCATGCCTGCGTCGAATATTGCGTGATGCTTTTGAGCGAGCTGACGCCGAACGTTTTGCCGTTGCAGTCGCGCGCCGTCTTGATCGGCGAACCGTTGAGCACGACGAGCGCCGATGTCGGCGCTTTGCTATTGTAGAGCCCGGCCGGAGCGACGATCGTGAGCGGGATGCCGCGCGCGTGCGCGAGCGCGAGGGTGATGATGTTCGTATAGCCGATATCGATCGCGCCGCCGAGCACGGTCGAAACGATCGCCGATCCGTTGATGATATATTGAATCTCGGTCGCGAGTTGCCGGGCCTTGAACGTGCCGCGTGCGTCGGCGAAGATCATCTCCGCTCCCGAGTCGATCGGAATCGTCGCCAAACGAAGCGCCTGCGCGCCCGACGCGCGACGCGGAACCGTAATGGCCGCCGATGCGGCGAGACCGAGCGCAATCGCGCTGCCGCGGTTCATCGCGCCGCCGGGAGATCGGCCAGCAGCACGCCATACCCTTGCACTGGTTGCCGGATGCGAAGGCGACGCTGAATCTCCCAACTTTTGCACGGCACGCTATGAACGACCGGCACGCCGCAATCCGATTCGAGCATCTGCAGTACGTCGAGCGAATGCCACGCGGTGCCCAGCATATAGATCGCGTCGGCGCTTTGGTTTGCCATGAATGCCTCTTTCGCGAAACGGTAGACCTGCAAGCTCGAGAGTTCCTGAACTTTATCGAAGTCGACGTCCATCCCGCGCATGTCGAGCACGTCGAATCCCGCGTCGGTGAAGTACCGGCGGAACGTCTCGTTCAAGTCGCCGCGAAAGTAGCTGACGCCGACGATCCGCTTTGCGCTCAGTGCACGCAACGCGCCGACCTGGCTCTGACCTGCAGTAAAGAGCGCCACACCATAGCGCGCTTCCCACGCGCGCATCAACGCCGCTTCCGCCTCGTATCCGAGCAGCATGAACGGCGGCGCGCCACCGGGATGAATCAGGTCGGCACCGGCGGCCGCGAGTTCCGCCGTCTTCGCTTCGTAGCCGGAGATCACGCTCTCGAATTCCGCACGTGTGCCTTCGCGAATGCCGTTGTAGAGCGCGATGACGCCGATGCCGCGCGGCAGAAGCCGAATCAGATCTTCCAGGCCGCCGGTGACCGGACGCATCGTCGGCTGGATAATGCCGAACGTGCCGCGCCAGCTCGTGAAAGGCATCGATCGATCCTCAAGACGTCCGGATCAGGTTGACTTCGGACGCGGCGCCGGCGTCTTGCGCGATGCCAGGCGTTTGCGCGCAGTCGCGGAGTCGCGCACCGTGGAAACCATGGAGATGATCGCGACGGCGAACATGATAACGATGCCGCCTTCGGACGACGCGTAATGAAACGGGACGCAGCCGACCATCGCGATCGCTGCGATCAGTGTCAGCACGCGTGACCGCAGCGAATAGATACCCTCGTACCGCTTGCGACCCATGAGCAAGAAAAAAGCGAAGTACAGCAAGCCGACAAATTCGTATGGATAGCCCGCCAGAATTACCGTATCCAGAAATCCCTCGCTTCGATCGTGATGCTCGGTCGCAGTACGATGCGAATTGGGTATTGGGCGCCGAGCACGCAAACCTGCACTGGGTCGCGGCGGGTTCGTCAATCGCGCGACGATCTATGCTCTCGACGAGAAACCACGAAGCGAGCGCACTGCCGCGGCAAGGTTCTACGATCGGGGTATGTGGCGGGCCTACTCACTCTTAGGAGAGACGACCATCCATGCGAGCTGTTGTCTGGAAAGAACCGATGAAGGTTGCCGTCGAGCAGGTCGAGGATCCGCGAATCGAGGAGCCGACGGATGCGGTCATGCGCCTGACGACCGCCGCAATCTGCGGAAGCGATCTGCACATGTACGAAGGTCGCGCGCCGCTTCAAGCGGGGCAGGTCTTTGGCCACGAAAATCTCGGCGTCATCGAAGAAGTCGGCTCGGCGGTGCGCTCGATTAAAACGGGCGACCGCGTCGTCTTACCGTTCAATATCGGATGCGGCTTCTGTTTCAACTGCACGCGCGGATTTGGCAATGCGTGCCTGACGGTCAATCCATCAAGCCATGGCGGCGGCTACGGCTACTCGGGCATGGGCCCATTCAAGGGCGGCCAAGCCGAACGCGTGCGGGTCCCATATGTCGATTACAACGCTCTGAAGCTGCCGGGCACACCGGGCGACGAATTTGAAGATGATTTCGTTATGCTCGCCGACGTGTTTCCGACGGGCTATCACGCGACGGAGCTCGCGAACGTCATGGCGGGCGGGAGCGTTGCCATCTTCGGCGCAGGCCCCGTCGGATTGCTAGCCGCGCTCTCCGCTCGCATCAAGGGCGCCGCGGCGATCTACGTCGTCGACAGCATTCCCGAACGACTTGCGCTCGTAAGCAAGGTCGAGGGCGCGGTTGCAATCGACTACACGCAGGGCGATCCGGTCCAACAAATCATCGAGAAGCAGAAAGCCGTTGCGAGTCTCTTCGAACCGCAACCCGATGCCGGGAAGAAGATGCCGGGCGTGTTCTCGGCAATCGACGCGATCGGCTACGAGGCCTCAACGCACGACAACAAGACGCAGAATCCGAACCAAGTGCTCGACGACTGCATTCGGGTGACGAACCCGACGGGCAGCATCGGCCTGATCGGCGTGTATTTTCCCGAAGATCCGCGCGGCATCAGCGAGGATGAAAAGCAAGGAAAGTTTACGCTCTCGCTCGGCAACGCCTGGAATAAGGGCATCACGATCGGCATGGGTCAAGCTCCGGTCAAAAAGTATAACGTCTACTTGCGCGACCTCATCATCGCGGGGTGCGCCAAGCCGAGCTTTATCGTGAGCCATCATCTGCCGCTCGAAGGCGCACCCGATGCCTACAAGCACTTCGATGCACGCGACGACGGCTACACCAAAGTGCTCCTGCGTCCGGGCGAAAACGCCAAAGGGACGAGCCGTAACTAGCGTGCTGTCCAGGCGAAGGCGTTCCAGGTCGGGTTGAACGCGTTCGGCACGAAACCGGCGAGCGCCGTTCGGTACGCGTAGACGTAGGACGGGTTGAAAAGATACACGATCGGCACCGCAGCGGCAACGCGGTGCTCGATCTGCGAATAGAGGTGTTTGCGCTCGTCCATCGTCGGTGCGACAAGCGCGCGCGCTTCGAGGGCGTCGACGGCCGGGTCACACCAGCGCATGTAATTCGCCGGGCCGTCGCACGCGAGCAAAAACGAATCGTCCGGATCAGCGCCCATCGGCCACGGCACGTACGCCAGATCGAAATCGCCCGATGCGAGCGCGCCGCCTTGCGACTTCGGCAAGAAGAGTTTCGCATTCGTCACGGACTTCAAAGCGACGTCGATGCCGCGATCGTGCAGTTCGCGTTCGACGAACGCCGCAACGCGAACGCCGGTTTGACTTTCGGGAAATTGCACGTACGTGAGTTGGAGACGATGACCGTCCCTCACACGAATCCCGTCGCTCCCGCGATGCCATCCCGCTCGATCGAGCAGCCGATCCGCGTTCGCCGCTGAGAACGAAGGCAGGTGCGCGGTCGGATCGTGCGCCCACGACCACAACGGTTGTGCCGTATCGGCGACGGGATAGCGCCCGAACGTGAGCTTGTCGCTGATCGCTTGCCGGTCGATCGACGCCGCGATCGCGCGCCGGACATTCGCCTCGTCGAGCGGTGGATGGGTCGTATTGATCGCGACGCCTGCAACGAGCGCCAGCGGGACGTAGCGAAACGCCAGACCGGGCGTATGCAAGATCGACTGCTGCTGCACGGGCGAAATCAGGTTCCAGTCGAGCGCGCCGCTCTGCAACGCGGTGAAGTTCGCACCCGGGTCGGCGATCACGCGAATTCGCAACTCGCCGAGCGCGACCGGACCGCGCCAATACGACGGATTCGCTCGGTATTCGAGCTGCTCGCCGCGCTGCCATGACGTCATCCGGTACGGTCCGTCGCCGACCGGAGCGCTGCCGAACGGGGCTTGATCGAGGGGCTGCTCGCGTTCCAACAGGTGCGCGGGCAGCACGTATTGCGGTGCCGCGCCGTAACTGAAGATCGTCGCTACGGCGGGCGCCCACGCCGACCGCAACACCATCCGCACGGTGTAGTCGTCGACGCGTTCGGCGTAAGCAACGCGATCGTAGCCCTCGCGCGAACGTACTGGATTGCGATCGTCGAGGATTGCGTGCAATGTGAAGAGGACGTCGCGCACGGTGACGGGCACGCCGTCTTGCCAGCGAACGCCGCGCCGGAGATGGTAAACGATCGTTCGGCCGTCGCGCGAGAGGCCGCCGTTGGCGACCGTCGGGATGCGGTCGAGCAGCACCGGCACCGGCCGGCCGCGCTCGTCGACGTCGATGAACGGCTCGAATGCGAGCCGTGCGAGTTGTTGCTCGACGCTGTTGGCGTCGGCGTGCGCGAAGAGCGGATCGAGCGTTTGCGGATCGGCAGCGATCGCGAAGCGGACGGTCGTCGGCGCCCGGCCGACCGGGGCCGTTGAGCTGCGCGAGCACGCTGCGGTTGCGAGAACGAGTGAGAAAACGAACCCGGCCGCAACGGTACGCCCGGGCCGGCGGTTCCAAGGTTTCGGTCCAAATGAGCGCATTAGCTACACCCACACCTTCCCGTAAACCGTCGGCCTCCCCGGCGTCGCTCGATCACAGGAGGTTGCGGGACGGTGAATTCTGGCGCGCTGTGCCGAGCTATGCGCAGATCGATGAAGCGACGTTTCTCGACCATCTGTGGCAAGCGCGCAACTCGATCAAGACGCCCGATGAACTATTCGAGACGATTCACGGCATCGTCGACCCATCGTTCATCGGCGACGCGCGCGCCGGCTTCGCGCATGCCCCGATGGCGGTGCGCGTCTCACCGTACCTGATCGCATCCATCGACTGGTCGGAGCCGTATACCGACCCGATTCGACGGCAATTCATCCCCGTTCGTTCGCATGCGCTGCCCGACCATCCGCAGCTCACCCTCGACTCGCTGCACGAACAGGAAGACTCACCCGTTCCCGGCTTGATCCACCGATACGCCGACAAAGCGCTCTTTCTGCCGACGCAAACATGTCCGGTCTACTGCCGCTTCTGCACGCGTTCATACGCGATCGGTCCGGATACGACGATCGATAAATTGACGCTTGGAAAGACGCCGAACGATTGGAATGCGGTCTTCGCATATATCGCTTCGCGGCCCGAGATCGAAGACGTCGTTATCTCGGGCGGCGACACGTATCAACTCTCGGCGAAGAACATCACGTTGATCGGCGAGTC
The DNA here is from genome assembly GCA_965277075.1 of Candidatus Lustribacter sp. Classification (GTDB taxonomy): domain Bacteria; phylum Vulcanimicrobiota; class Vulcanimicrobiia; order Vulcanimicrobiales; family Vulcanimicrobiaceae; genus Lustribacter. The sequence goes on along the minus strand of OZ255707.1, from coordinate 2,567,177 downwards.
GTTGCTCGCCATCCCACACGTGCGCCGCATGCGTTTCGCGACCAAAGGCCTCGCAGTGATGCCGATGAAGATCATCACCGATCCGGCGTGGACCGACGCACTCGTCGGCGTCGTTCAGCGCGGACGCTCACTCGGCAAAGAAGTCGTGATCCACACGCACGTCAACCATCCGAACGAGATCACAGCGATCACTCGCCGCGCGATGGACATCCTCTTCGAACGCGGTGTCTATGTGCGGAACCAAACCGTCTTGATGCGCGGCGTCAACGACGACTCTGCGACGATGATCCGGCTGGTCAAACGGCTGGAGTACGTCAACATTCATCCGTATTACGTCTACATGCACGACCTCGTGCGCGGCGTTGAAGATTTGCGCACGACGGTGCAGACGGCGATCGACATCGAGAAGGCCGTGCGCGGAGCGACGTCGGGGTACAACACGCCGACGTTCATCTGCGACGCGCCGGGCGGCGGCGGCAAACGTGACGTGCACTCTGCCGAATACTACGATCGCGCGACCGGCGTCTCGGTGTGGACCGCACCGAGCGTCAAACCCGGCGAGCATTTTCTCTATTTCGATCCGATCGACACGCTCCCGCCCGAGATGCAACGGCGTTGGAGCGTGCCGGAACTGCAGGAACGCATGATTGCCGACGCACTTGCCCATGTTGCTTAACGAAGTCGTCTATACGTTTCCGATCGAGCGCGCCGACGAAGCGGAGAAGCTTCTGGTCGAGTTGCGCGACCGCTCACGCGCCGAACCCGGCTGCGTCAGCTACGACGTCGCGCGCGGCATCGACGATCCGGCGGTATTCGTTCTTCACGAAGTGTGGCGCGATCAAGCAGCGCTCGAAACGCATTACGCCGAGGAGCACTTTACGCGACTCGGGGTCAACGGCATTCGCCCGCTGGCGAAGGAGCGGATCGGGCACCGCTGCCGCTTGGTGTAACCCGTGCGCTGGTGCGTCTTTTGCGGCTCGTCTCCGGGCTTCGGCGCTCACTACGTCGCGGCCGCGACCGCACTTGGACGCGCGTTCGCGGAGCACGACGTCGACCTGGTCTACGGCGGCGGCCGCGTCGGATTGATGGGCGCCCTCGCCGACGCGGTCATGGCTGGGGGCGGCAAGGTGATCGGCGTCATACCGCGGGCGCTCGCGGCGCGCGAGGTCGCCAATGCGCGAATCACGGAGCTGCGCGTCGTCGAGTCGATGCACGAACGCAAAGCCTTGATGGCGGAACTCTCGGACGGCTTCATCGCGCTGCCGGGCGGATTCGGAACGTTCGAGGAATTTTGCGAGGTCGTCACGTGGGTGCAACTCGGCATTCAGCAGAAGCCTTGCCTTCTTGCAAATCTCAGTGGGTACTACGACCCTCTTGTCGCCATGTTCGACCGGGGCGTAAGCGCAGGGTTTATCAGCGAGGACAATCGCAAAATTGTACGGGTTGTAGCGTCCGTCGATGAGATCCTCGCTACGCTGGCCGTACATCCGCGTGAAAGGTAGATGTGGCGGAAGGGGAGCGACGCGCGCTCGTTGTCGACGACACGTCGATCATGCGAATGATCGTCAGCCGCATCATGCGCGAAGCCAGCTTTGACGTCATCGAAGCCAGCAACGGGGCTGAAGCGATCCAAAGCTACTTCAAAATCCGCCCGGACATCGTCATCATGGACCTCACGATGGATGGCATCGACGGGACCACGGCCATCCGCGGCATCCTGCAAATCGACCCCAACGCTCGCGTCGTCGTCTGTTCCTCGACGAGCGACACGCACATCGTCGTGAACTTGCTCAAACTCGGCGCCCGCGGCTACGTAACGAAGCCGTTCACGCCGGAGAAGTTGCTGCAAACGGTCAACGCCGCCCTTACTGCCTAGGAAGCGTGCAGGTTTATCCTCTCTCGCGAGCGGCGAACGTACATGCATGACAAATATGATCAAAGTCGCTTTGGCGACAGCCGTACTCTCGGTTGGAGCCGCCGGCCTCGCCAGCGCGCAAACCAGCCCGGGCAGTGCCGGCGCCCCGGGTAGCACCGGCCCGACGTCACCTCGCACCGGGTCGAGCACCCCGGGTTCTTCCGGCGGGAACGCACCGACAACAGGAAGCGGCCAGATGCCGAGCGCCGGTCAGCCGCCGAACGGCACGACAACCGGTCCGACCGGTTCCGATACGCAAGTCCCGCTCACCGGATCGAGCGCGAGCCCCGGGCCCAGTCCGAGCGGCAGCCCCAAATCCTACTAGGACCGACCTTCTAGCTTTCGGCGAGCGCCTCGCGCACGATGCGCTCCTGCTCGACGACATGCGCGCCCGGGTAGCCTTCGGACGGGCTCGCACGATACGAACGGCCGATGTACTCGATGTCGTCGAGATGCTTCGGCAAGAGCCGCGTCAGCCGGCGCCGCACATGGGCCCGCGCGCCCATGTTCATCGGCTCTTCTTGCACCCACACGACGTGCTTGAGGTTCGGATAGCCGGCGATCAGGTCGAGGATCGCTTCGGCCGGTAGCGGTGAAAGCAGCTCGACACGCGCGACCGCCGTCTTGTTCGCTTGCGCGTACACCGGGCTGAGCGTGAGATCGTAAAACATCTTGCCGCTGCAGAGCAACAGGCGCTCGACGTTGTCGCGGTCGACGCCGGCAGCGTGCCGTGCATCGTCGATGACGTCGCGGAACGTGCCGGTCGTCAGCGCGTCGAGCGTCCCGTACGCCGCACGATTACGCAACAACGACTTCGGCGTCATAATTACCAGCGGGAATGCCTGCTCGGCTTTCGCCTGTGCGCGCAAGAGGTGGAAATACTGCGTGGCGGTTGAGCAGTTTGCGATACGAATGTTCCCCTCGGCCGAGAGCGAGAGAAAACGCTCGAGCCGCGCACTCGAATGTTCCGGGCCCGCACCCTCGTACCCATGCGGCAGGAGCATCGTCAGACGCGTGGCTTGGCCCCACTTCGCCGCGCCGGCGGAGATGAACTGATCGATGATGATCTGCGCGCCGTTGTTGAAGTCGCCGAATTGCGCTTCCCAAAGCACCATCGCGTCGGGATTTTCGCTCGAGTATCCGTACTCGAAGCCCAAGCAGGCGTATTCCGAGAGCGGCGAGTTGTGAATTTCGAACGATGCTTTCGCGCCGTCGAGATGCTGGAGCGGAACGTACTTCTGGTTCGTGTTCGCATCGTGCAGCACGGCGTGCCGATGGCTAAACGTGCCGCGCTCGGTGTCTTGACCGGTGAAGCGCACGGGCGTGCCTTCGCTGAGCAACGACGCGAAGGCGAGCCCCTCGGCGAGCGCCCAATCGATCTCGCCTTCGAGTTGGAGCGCCGCCTTGCGCTTCGCAAATTGCGCCGCCAGCTTCTTGTTCGGCGTGAAGCCGTCGGGCGTTGCAATCAGCGCGTCGGACCACCGCAATAGCTTGGCCTTCTCGACGCCGGTCTGCGCGTTGACTTCGACCGAACCGCTCTTCGATTTGAGCGAGATCAGCTTCGGTGCGCCCTGTTCCTTGACGTTGCGATGCGCTTCGACCATCCGCGCCGTCGCGGCGTCTTGCATCGCGGTCACCTGTTCGGTGGTCAGCACGCCCTGTGCGACAAGCCGCGCGGCAAAGAGTTCGCGCACGGTCGGATGCGACTTGATGGTTTCGTACATCTTCGGTTGCGTGTACGCCGGTTCGTCCTGTTCGTTGTGACCAAACCGTCGATAGCCGATCAGATCGATAAGCACATCGCGCCCGAATTTGCGACGATAATCGATCGAGAGATGCACGGCCGCGATACACGCTTCGACGTCGTCGGCGTTGACGTGCACGATCGGCAGATCGTAGCCCTTCGCCAAATCCGATGCGTAGCGCGTCGAGCGGCCTTCCATCGGATCGGTCGTGAACCCGACCTGATTGTTCGAGATGATGTGAATCGTGCCGCCGGTTTGATAGCCCGCAATCGCTTGAAGGTTGAGGACTTCCGCGACGACGCCTTGCGCCGCAAACGCCGCATCGCCGTGAATGAGGATCGGCGCCGCGATCTGTGGATCGAACGTCGGCGGGTTGGTCGTTTGATCGGTTTGCAGACAACGCGTCATACCTTCGACGACGCCGTCAACGGCCTCGAGATGGGAGGGATTGTTCGCCAGTTCGATCGTGATCTTCGTGCCGATCGGCGTGATGTAGGTGCCCTGCGCACCGTGATGATACTTCACGTCCCCGGTGACGTCGGCTTCGTCAAAATCGGGCTCGGCCGTCTTCATCGCGCCCGCTTCGAATTCGGCGAGCAACTCTTCGTACGGACGATTGACGACGTGCGCGATCGTCGAGAGGCGTCCGCGATGCGCCATGCCGATGACGGCGGTCTGCGTGCCGTCTTCCGCCAGCATCGAGATCGTTTCTTCGAGCATCGGCACCATCACGTCGAGGCCTTCGATCGAGAAGGTCTTCTGCGACATGAACTGTTTGCGGAAGTAGCGCTCCATCGTCTCGACCTTGGTGAGACGTTGCAGCACTTCGACTTTGCGCTGCGGCGTGAGTTCGCGGCGGTGCATCGAACCTTCGATGTACTCGCGCAGCCACTCGCGCTGTTCGACGTTCGAGATGTGCTCGATTTCGTAGGCGATCGTGCCGCTGTAGACGTTGCGCAGGTTCGGCAGTACCTCGGCCAGCGTCGTGCCGGGCACTTTGACGCGCAGCACCGATGCCGGGACCGAATTCATCATGGACGCGGTGAGGTTGTACGTCGCAGGTTCCAGCGACGGATCGCTGGGCGGCGTCGTTTCCAGCGGATCGAGGGCCGCGGCGAGGTGTCCGTGACGTCGATACGCGGAGACGAGCGCCGAACCGCCCGCGATACCGCGCAGCATCTCGTCCGACGGCGTTGCGGAGCTTTCGCCCGACGCGGGGATCGGACGAGCCGGCGGTGCGAACGACGGCACGATCGTACTCGACTTCACGCCTTCACCGCGAACGGCCGCGCTGAGGTTGAACGCGCCGAACATGTTTTCGTAGAAGCCGTCGGCACCGTTGAGCAATTCATCGACGCGCTTGAGGAATTCGCCCGACTGCGCGCCTTGGATGATGCGATGATCGTACGTCGACGTCATCGTCATGACTTTCTCGATCCCGAGTGACTTGAGCGTCGAGTCGGGCGCGTGCGCGAAACCCGGCGGAAAGGCAATCGCGCCGGCGGCGATGATCGTCCCTTGCCCGACCATCAAACGCGGTACCGAGGCGATCGTGCCGATGCCGCCCGGATTCGTCAACGTGAACGTTGCACCGGTCTGTTCTTCGACCGAGAGTTTCGCGTCGCGCGCTTTGACGACGAGATCGTCGTAGGCGAGTCGAAACCCGACGAAGTCGAGTGAACCGGCATTCTTGATCACCGGCACGACGAGCGCGCGCGAACCGTCTTTCCGCGTCGAGTCGACGGCCAAACCGAGGTGGATGCCGGCCTCGACCCGCTGCGGCTTCGTACCCTCGCGGCGGAACGCCGCGGTCATGCCGGGCTGCTCGCGAGCGGCTTGCGCGAGCGCAAACGCGATGATGTGCGTGAACGAGATCTTCTCGCTGCGACCGGCGCCCTTGATACCGGCGTTGAGTTCGGCCCGGCGCGATTCGAGCGTACCGACAGAGATCGTCCGGAATGACGTCGCCGTCGGGATCGACGTCGACTGGTCCATGTAAGTGGCCAGCGTCGCCGCCGAGCCTTTGATGTCGACGACGGTTGTTTGTGCGGATACGGGCGGATACTGGACGGGCGGCGCGCCACCGTTCACCGCGCCGTTGGCGACCTTGGACGTGCCGTCAGGAGCCGGAGCGATCTTGCCGCCGGCGAGCGCCGCTTCGACGTCTTCGCGCAGGATCAGGCCGTTCGGGCCGGTGCCCTTGAGCGACGACGGGTCGAGGTGCAGCCGGTCGACGAGCCGCTGCGCGTGGTGCGAGACGACACCGGCGAGTGCCCCTGAGCCGTTGCCGTGTTTCTCGGCCGGAGCCGTTCCGTTGCCGGCCGAGCCGTAACCGGCCGGCGTGACGAGGGTCGGTTCGGTGCCGGCGGCCGGTTTTGCAGGCGGCGCGGGGGCCGGGGCGGCACCGTCGGGCTTCGCGGCGCTCGTGTCGATCTCAACGAGAACGGCTCCGACAGCGATCGTATCACCCTCGCCGCCGTGGATCGCGGCGATCACTCCCGCTGCAGTAGACGGCACTTCGACGTCCACTTTGTCCGTCGTCACGTCGACGAGCGTCTCGCCTTCATCGACCCACTGCCCGACCTTTTTCCGCCACTCGACGATCGAGCCTTCGGTTACCGACTCCCCCATCTCCGGGAGGGTTACCTTCACCAGTGAATCGAGCACGTACTCACTCCGCAATTGTTCATTTCGCTACTATAAGTTTTGGGTTTCGAGGAAAAATCGGCCTGCCGGACGAGAGTCGCACACGCATGAGCGTCTATCAATTGCAAAAAATGATTCGTGACGTCAATCGCGTTCCCGCGCGGCGCGACGCCTACTTCGCCTCGAAGGAGGCGTTCGTCGAATCCTATCCGCTCAGCGACGACGAGCGGCGCGCGGTGCTCGCGTTCGACGTCGGGAGGCTCTATGCGATGGGCGTTCACGGCTTGTTGCTGCGACCGTTCACGATCATCCATCGGATGCCCGAACCCGATTACTTGCGCGCGATTCGCGGAGAGCGCTGATGCCGATCGTCTTCGCGGCGGCGACCAGCCACGCGCCGGGCATCACCGCCTGGACCGAAGCCGCGCCCGAGGCGCAACGCGCGACGGTGTTCGGCGCGTTCGACGAGATGCGGCGCGCGTGCGCAGCCGCGCAGCTCGACAGTCTGATCGTTCTGACGTCGGAACATTGGGCGAACTTCTTTCTCGATCACATCGGCGCGTTCTGCGTCGGACGCGCCGAGCAGTATCACGGACCGATCGAACCGTTTCTGCGCATCGATACGGTGGAGATCCCGGGCGACGCGGAGCTCGCGACAAGCCTGATCGACGCCGCCTACGACAACGGCGTCGAGCCCAGCTTCGCGCACGAACTGCAATTCGATCACGGCACGATGATCCCGTTGCACCTCATCTTGCCGGAACACACGATCCCGGTGGTTCCCGTCATCTTCAACACGCTGGCGGCCCCGCAGCCGAGTGCCGATCGCTGTTTTGCCTTCGGCCGCATCATCGGCGACGTCGCGCGGCGGTCCCGCCGCCGAGTCGGTATTCTAGCGACGGGCGGCCTCTCGCACGATCCCGGCGAGCGCAATCACGGCATCATCGATCGTGCGTTTGACGACGTCTTTCTCGACCGCATGGCGCGCGGCGACGAAGCGGCATTGCGCACCTACACGCGCCGCGAGTTCGCCGACGCGGGCGCCGGCGCGTTCGAGTTGCTCGCGTGGATCGCGTTGCAAGGCGCGCTGCGCGGTGCCACGGGCCGCGTCCTCGCTTACGAAGAGGTCGTGCCGTGGGCGACCGGCGTCGGCATGATGCTCTTCGACGTTGACGAGGCGCCGCGCGGGATTGCAGACGCGCGACAAGAAACGCACCGCTGAGCCATGCGCAACGCTCTCGCGATTGCGCTCGTCGCCGTCCAACTGCTTGCACCCGGTGCTGCTCCGGCCGACGAGGTAGCGCCGGCCGCGCCGCCCGATCCGGCGGTCGCGCAACTCGCGGCGGCGGTCTCGGCGGCGCGATTGCGCGCGACCGACGAGCGGCTCGTCGCATTCGGAACGCGCAACACCTTCGCGACGGATCGCAGCACAACGCGCGGCGTATTCGTCGCGCGCGATTGGATCGCCGCACAATTTCGCGCGATCGCGCGGAGCAGCTCGGGACGCATGACCGTCGCCCTCGATGAATATCTGCAACCGAAAACGGCGCGCACGCCGCGGGCCGTCGAGCTAGCGTCGGTCGTCGCGACGTTGCGTGGCGACGACCCGAGCGGTCGGACCTACGTCATTTCGAGCCATTACGACAGCCGAAACTCGGACGGCAACGACGCGACACGGGATGCTCCCGGAGCCGACGATAACGCGTCCGCGGTTTCGGCGGTGCTCGAAGCCGCGCGCGTCATGGCCGCGCATCACTTCGGGGCGACGATTCTCTTTGCGACGTACGACGGCGAAGAACAAGGCCTGTGGGGCTCCGAACACCACGCGGCCGTCTTGCAGGCAAACGCGATTCCGGTCGCCGGCGATCTCAACAGCGATATCATCGGTGCGTCGCGCGGTCATGACGGTGTTCCGCATCCCGATGACGTCCGCGTTTACGCTCCCCTGCTGGGCACGGATGAGGATGCGCCGAGCGCCGAGCTCGCGCGTTTTGCGAAACAGCAGGTCGAACGGTACGTGCCGGGCTTCCACGTCGATCTGATCGCGCGCGCCGATCGCATTTCGCGCGGCGGCGACCAACTCTCGTTTCAACACCACGCCTTCCCCGCGATTCGCTTTGTCGAAGCAAGCGAAGACTACGATCACCAGCATCAAGACGTCCGCGTCGAGAACGGTCATCAGTTCGGCGATCTCGTACAGTACGAAGATTTCGACTATCTTGCGCGCGTCACGCGCGGGCTGATCGGAACGCTTGCGGAGGCGGCGCTCGGACCGGCGCGACCGGAGAACGCGCTCGAGCCGATCGGCGCGCAGCTTGCGTACGATGCGACCTTGCAGTGGGGCACGGTCCCGGGCGCCGTCGGGTATGAGATTGTGTGGCGAAAAACGACCGACATTCTCTGGACCGGAGCACGCGCCGTCGGTAACGTTGCGACGGCGACGATCCCGGGATACAACCGCGACCGCTACGCCTTCGGCGTACGTGCCATCGACAAGGACGGTCGCCGCAGCGTCGTCAGCTTCTGCACGCCGCACAACGTACGCTGAACACTGCGGCGCGCCGAACGCAAACGAAACGTCGCCCCGTGCACCCTTATCACCCCGAGCCGCGCTGTCAACCTGAGCCGCCGCGTCAAACCTGAGCCGCCACGTCAACCTGAGCCGCCTCGTCGCCCAGAGCAGCTTTTGTCACCCTGAGCCGCCTCGTCAACCTAAGGAGCTTTCTCACCTGAGCAGCCTCGTCACCCCGAGCAGCTTTTGTCACCCTGAGCTTGTCGAAGGGCATGTCTGAGCTAACACGGCCGCTTGCGTAAGCGAAGTCTGTCTAACGGTGTTGCACTGAGGCCGGCGACGCGGGATCGCTGTTCCTAAGACGCGCGCCGCCCTTCGACAAGCTCAGGGTGACAATGCGGCTCGGGGTGACAATGCGGCTCGGGGTGGCAATGCGGTGCAGCATGATATTGGCGGTGCGGGGTGGCGATGCCGCGGGGGCTCCGCGGCGCGTTACTGGCCGTTGGATTCGCTTAGATCGACCACTGCCATGCGTTCCACCAGCTCGCGATCCCGGGCGCCGGGTCGTACTGCTTTAGATCGTCGTTGGTCGCCGTCGGACGTCGCAATACGTACAACGGAATGTACGGAACGCTCGCGTGAATGTAGCGCTCGAGCGGATGGTAGAACGCGGCGCGCTTGATGGGGTCGTCGGTCGATAGACCGTCGTGCTCGCCCGTATCGACGATCGGATCGCAGTAGGCGTACACGTTTTCTCCTCGCGGTGCGAACTGATCGCAATCGAGGTACGTCGAGTTGTCCGGATCCCACGGCATCGTATAGCTATACATCGCAAGATCGTACGACCGCGACTGGATCGGGCCGGCATACGAGAAGATCACGTTGTACGGCGACGTCTTGAGCGCCAAGCCGATCCCGACATCGTGCAGTTCGCGCTGCAGTTGCACGGCAATGCTCGTTGCGCTCGCCGCGCCCACCGAGTAGGTAACGACAAAATCGAGCCGCTCGGCACCTTTGTAGCGGATACCGTCTGCGCCGATTTTCCAACCCGCGCGATCGAGGAGCGCGCGGGCGGCGGCTGGATCGTAGTGATACGGTACGTTGTTCGTATATCCAATTGCGAACGGCGGGACGATGTCGTGCGCCGGTATTCCCAGGCCGTGGGAAACCTTGGCAATCAGACCGTTGTAATCGATCGCACGTGCGATCGCGTTGCGCACTTCGACGTGGCGCAGACCCGGCTTTCCATTGTTCACGATCAAGACCGTCATCCCGTTCCACGGATACAACTTGGCTTTCACTCCCGCGATCGCACGAAAGTCGCGAAACAACGACGATGGGACGCTCACCACGAGATCGACGTTGTGCTCGCGCACCTCGTTGAGAATCGTTGCATCCGACGGGATAATGTGGTAGTCGATCCGTTCAATCGGCGGCTTCCCTTTGAAGTATCCATCGTTGCGGACGAGTTCGATACGACGACCGCGGTCCCACGACTCAAATTTGAATGGTCCGGAACCGACCGGAGCCGCGTTGAATGCAGCGTGGTTGATGTTGGGCAGCTTGGCGAGCAGATGCTCGGGCAGAATGACTTTCGCGCCTTCTTGGAGCGGCGTGAAGAACTCCGTGATGAACGGCGGGAATCGTCGCTTCAAGTGAACGACGAGCGTCTGCGGGTCCGGTGTGTCGATACGCGCGACGTCTTCGTACCCTTCGCGGTGAAAGACGTTGTTTGCGGGACGCATGACCGCGCGCCAGGTGAACGCGACGTCGCGCGACGTGAGGGGAACACCGTCATGCCACTGCACGCCGCTGCGGAGATGATAGGTGTACGTTTTGCCGTCGGCAGATATGCCGCCGTTTGCAAGGCTCGGAACAGCGGTTGCGAGATCGCCGATCAGCTTCCCATTGCCGTCGGAGACGATCAAGTACGAAAAGATCAGCGACGAGAGATCTTCGACCAGATCCATCGTGGAGAGCAGTGGGTTGAAGCCTTCCGGGTCGCTGATGTCGGCGATGCGCAGGACGTTCGGCGTGGTCCAGGGATGACGCCCGCCGGGTTGCGCCGGATCAACGTGCGTACAGGCGGCGACCAGCGGAAGGATGAGCACCATTAACCACCAGCGCATCGCGCGATTTCGAGCATGATCGGTATGCGCCTTGCCGTAAGAGAGGTTCATGGTGCGCGTCTCGCTGCGATTGGCCTTTGCGAGCGATCGGGCTCTCGGCCCCGGTAAGATTCGGCTGCTCGAACTCGTCGATCAAACTGGTTCGATCTCAGCCGCCGGACGCGAAATGAAGATGTCATATCGCCGCGCTTGGAATCTCGTGAGTGAGCTCAACGAGATGTTCGCGGCCCCGCTGGTCGAGGCGCGTCCGGGCGGCTCGAAGGGCGGTGGCGCGAGCCTGACTCGCGCAGGCATCGAGGTGCTTCGACGCTATCGGGCGATCGAGTCGAGCATCGTGACGACATCGCGCGCACATATTGCCGCATTGGACAAGATGACCGCGCATTAGTGCCCGAGAGCGGGCACTAATATCGTTTGTCGATCCAGTCACGCACGTAGTCGAAGAAATTCCGCATCGTGTTCGCGTATTGGCCCGGCGAAGTCGCGCACGCCGTACACGGCGTGAAGGTGTGCGTCGCACCCTCGATCACGATGAAATCTTTGTCCTTACTCCGGGCAACATCGTACTCGTGTTCGACGTCGCGGACGAAATAATGCGCGCCCATCGCAACGAACAGTTCCGGAACGGCGATCGACTGCACGGCGCACGTCGTCGAATTGTTGCTCGTGCAATCGTCAATACCGTCGAGCGCGTTCGTCGAACGAACCGCGTTCGCGCTGAGGAAGGAGCGCACGCTGAGGATCTTCGTTCCCGTGTCGAAGGCGAGGTGTAACTGCTTGAGCTTCAGGTCGGGCACGAAGACGCTGTGAATCGTTTGGCGCACGATCGACCCGTCGTTTCGCAGCAGTTTCTCCGCGCGCACGGTGCTCATGACGCCGACGATGGAGGGATCGAGCGTGAAGAGCGCTGCGGCGGCGCCGGGGCCCGAACCGGGATTGCCGCCACGCGGTATCACAATGATATCGTCGTCGGGGTACGCGTACGTCCCGTTCGCCATCGCCTGGACCTTCGCGAGCGATCGATCGATCAGCGCGTTCATGCGCCGCGATTGCGCGGCGAAATAGCGCTGCTGAAACTCCGTCGAATAGTGCGACGCACCGCTTGGGTTATAACCGTTCTTCGGATCGAACGCGTCGAGCGAAGGATCGACGGCCGTATCGGGCGGATCGTTTTCATTCAGCACCGCCGGATTGAGCCCGCGCAAAACGTTCACCGGGTTGCCCGGATGCGAGTCGGCGAACACGATCCCGTCGGCGGCCGGAAGATTTGCCAGCGCCTCGGTGCATTTCACCAGGCGTTTTGCGTTGGTGCAATAGGCGATGCCGTTTTGCGCCACGGCTTGATAAAAACTCACCGTCGGACCACCGCCGCTATGTCCGAACAGCAGAACTTTGGTAATCCCGGGCTGGGCGCGCAGGTACGTCATGCCGGCTTTTACGTCGAGCGCAACGTCCTCGAATCGCACGATCTCTTCGTTGCCGGTGAAGCGCGTGTTGATGCACAGCACCATGAAGCCGCGCTGCGAGAGTTGGGTGCACGCGGGGTGGTGCAGATAATTCGCCGTGCGATGGATGACGAGCAGCCCGACGTGCGGGGCAGGGCCGGTATCCGGTTTATAGAGCGCGGCATCGGCCGGCCCGAGCGGAACGAACGTCGGCGCCGACTGCGCGCCGGCCCAACCAATGGAGCAGATGACGAGCGCGAATACCATCGTAACGGTGCGCATACGGACTCCGTGATGGGTATGGTCGAGAGGGATGAACGACGAGCGTTACGTCTCCATTCCCGGCAGCGAGCGGAGCGTCCCCGCCGAGGTTACGGAATCCGGTCCGGCGGACGGAACCGAGCGCATTGCGGTGACGATCGTGCTGCGCAGCGCGGACGGCGGCTCGACCGCCGCAACGGCGATGAGGACCGATCTCGCCGAACGCACGTACCTGACGCGTGACGAGCTTGCCGCACAACGCGGCGCGCGTCCCGACGACATGCTCGCCGTCGAACGCTTCGCGGTCGCAGCGTCTCTTGTCGTGACCGAGGCGAATCCGGCCCGGCGAAGTGTCGTCGTAGAAGGCACCGCCGCGCAGTTGGCGGTCGCGTTTCGCGTCGATTTGCTCGCCGCACGCGTCGGCGAGGAAACGTTTCGCATGCGTCGCGGCAGCATCTCCGTCCCCGCTTCCCTCGACGGAATCGTCACCGGCGTGTTCGGGCTCGACGTTCGCCCGCAGGCTCGCGCACAATTTCGCATCGCATATCCGCGCGCGGTCAGCGCCGCGTTCACGCCGCCGCAACTTGCCTCACTTTACGCGTTCCCGACCGACACCGATGGCTCGGGACAAACGATCGCGCTGATCGAGCTCGGCGGCGGCTACACAGCCGCCGATCTCACGACCTACTTCGCGTCGCTCGGGGTCACCGCGCCGAACGTCGTCGCGGTTGCCGTCGACGGGGCATCGAATACTCCGACCGGCAACGCGACTTCGGCGGACGGTGAAGTCGAACTCGACATCCAAGTCGCGGGCACCATTGCACCGGGCGCGACGATCGTCGTCTACTTCGCGCCCAACACCGACCGTGGATTTCTCGATGCGGTAACGACGGCGATCCACGACACGATGTATAAACCCGACATCATTTCAATTAGCTGGGGTTCGGCCGAATCAGCGTGGACGCAGCAGGCGTTCACGAACTTCGACGCGGCGTTCGCCGATGCGGCGCTGGCCGGTATCACGGTATGCTGCGCGGCGGGCGACAACGGTTCGGCCGACGGGGTGGCCGACGGTCTCGCGCACGTCGACTTTCCCGCATCGAGCCCGCACGTGCTCGCGTGCGGCGGCACGTCGTTGCACGCGGACGCGACGACGATCGCATCTGAGACGGTATGGAACAATCCGGCGGGGGGCGCGACGGGGGGCGGCATCAGCGACGTTTTTCCGCTGCCGTCGTGGCAGGCGAACGCGCAGGTTCCGCCGTCCGCAAACGCGGGTGCACGCGTCGGGCGCGGTGTACCCGATGTCGCCGGTGATGCCGATCCGGCCACCGGCTACCGAGTACGCATCGACGGCACCGACACGGTCGTCGGCGGGACCAGCGCGGTTGCACCGCTCTGGGCCGCGCTGATCGCTCGGCTCAACGGACGCGCGGCGAAACCGCTCGGCTTCCTCAACCCGCTGCTCTACGCCAACCCCTCAGCGATGCGCGATATCACAACGGGCACCAACGGCGCGTACGCTGCGCGCGCCGGCTGGGACGCCTGTACCGGCCTCGGGACGCCGAATGGCGCACGCCTCATGAGTGTTGCAATGCCTTCGTCAGCGGCGCTTTAACGCGACCGAGCGCAAGCGCCGCGACCCACTCATCGCGGTTTACGCGCCCCGGGATCCAAATGAGTAAGAGCGCCATGATGCCGTAGATCGGCAAATGACCGATCAGTTCGACGGCGTTGAAATACGTCAACGTTAGGTTAATCGGTAGCCACGCGACGATGATGATTTCGCGCGCAAAGATTCCGAAGAAAAGCGAAAGACCGATCAGCAGCTCGACCGATGCAGCGCAGAGGATGAACGTCGCATCCGACATCGGCACGTGGAAGAAGCTCGTAAAATTTAGCGGGTAGCGCTGTAAGAATGCGAGCGCGAACGGAAGATTCGCGAACTTCTCGGTAAACGCAACGATCGTAAAGCTTGCCCCGATACCAAGCCGCAGCGCGAGCACGGCATGCCGCGCGAGATTTGGCGAAGGCTCGAGCGCCGGAAACATGAAGCGGTCGACCGCGATCGGACCGCGCCCGGCCATGAAGAAGAACGCGGCGATTCCGAGGAACAAGATGTTGTCGAGCATACTCTGCAACCCGACGAGCGGAATTCCGGCAACCCACAACACGGCGAGTGCGATCGCCGCCAGCCGTGTGAGGCCGCCGTACAAAAACGAGAGCCCGATCCAAATCTCGATAATGCCGCATACGTACGCCGGTGCGCCCGCGAGCTGGTTATTCTGCGAAAACAGTATGCCGTGCGAGCCGTCGTAGAAGAGCGGGACGGCGGCATGCACGCCGATGATCAGCGGGAGGAGCGCGTAGATCGTACGCCGGCCTTCGGCTGTGGCGCCAAATCGTTCCGGCGGGGGAATGAAATCGCGCCGGCCGCGTTTGCGCCACACGAATGCGAGCGTGACGACGACGCACGCGACAAGCGCGGCCGCGACAAGCCCACCTCCGCTGACGAACAGGTCCCAGCGCAACGAGTACTGATGCGCGTCGAGAAACCACTTCTCGTGCGCATCCGAGGGCAGCGGCACCAGCGCGAGCACCGCGACCGAGCCGGCGACGGCCCCCCGCGCTCCGATCGGTCTCTTCACGTGACGGGTGACGTACTTCGTATAGGCACGGTTCCGCAAAGAAGCGAAATTCCGAACGGTGAGCACGCTCAATCTGCGGGTCGGCGCTTGATCCGAGTGCGGCCGGCGCCGCCGCTCGACGCGGTCATCGAAGCGCTGTGGTGGAACCGGGGTGACGCTCCCGCACTCGCGGGCGAGCATCAACTCCCGAGCGCCCGCGCACAACTGGTCGTCGCGCTCCACGATACCCCGTTCACCTGGACGCATTCGGACGGAGCCGGCGGCGCCTGGTCGCGTGGCGTTCTTCACGGTAGTCAGAACGCGTACTATCGAACCGATCGCAAAGCCGCAGGCGTGGCGGTCGGCGCATCGCTGCGCGAGGCGGGCTTGAGCCGTAAGACGATCATCGCGCGTTTTCGCGATGATACGGGCTTGACGCCGGTTCGCTATTTCCGCGTGCGGCGCTTCCACCGAACGGTGCAAGCGATGCTCGAGCGTAACGGCGCGTCGATCACCGCAGTTGCCGCGAACTGCGGCTTCACCGATCACTCGCATCTCGTGCGAGATTTCCGAGAGCTTGCCGGAATCGTCCCCAGCGCATACCGTGTCGCGGACGCCCAGAGCCCGCTTCACCATTCGCTCGCGTAACTTTCTTACAATCCGTTCCGGCCATTCGTCGGTATGACAGGGCTACATCTTCACCCGGAGGTACGCTTTCATGACGCAACCATCGGAAGCCATCGCGCAGGCACCGCCAGTGATTCACGAGTTTTATCCGTACCTTCGCGTTCGCGACGCGCGCGCTGCAATCGACTTCTATACACTTGCCTTCGGGGCGGTCGAAAAGTTTCGCCTTACCGAACCCGGCACGGGCCGAATCGGCCACTGCGAATTACAGCTCGGACCGAGCGTGCTGATGCTCTCCGAGGAATTTCCCGAGCACGGGATCGTCAGCCCGGCGACTCTCGGCGGCACGACGTTTGCGTTGCACCTTCATCTCGATGACGTCGATGCAGCGTTCGCGCGAGCGATCGCCGCGGGAGCAACGTCCGTGCGTCCGCCGGCCGACCAATTCTACGGCGAACGCAGCGGCACGCTGCGCGACCCGTTCGGCCACGAATGGTTGCTCGGAAGCAGTATCGAGCACGTCGATTCCGACGAGATGCAGCGACGCTACGACACAACGACAGAATCCGCCGACGTCGTCACCCCGTAGTCCGTACCGCGGCTACACGATGCTCGCGGCGCGGTCGTGCGAAATGAGCCGTGCCTCAAAGCGGCCGTTGTGGGCTTGGTTGGAAAACGGGTTCGCCGAGTTGCCAAAGCAGAAACGTGTAGATGTCGGTGTATTCATTGACGATCGTCGAAACGCCCTCGGATAGGCCATGACCGGCTTGCTCGTCAACGCGCAGCAGCACGGGCTTTCCGCTCTTTGTCGCCCCCCTTGTAGCCTGGCGGCCATCTTCGCGACTTCACCGGGCAACGCGCGGGTCGTTCAGCCCGGTGGTCAACAGAACGGCCGGATAACGCGTCCCCGGCATCACATGATCGTACGCGCTCATGGCGAGCAAGTTGTGAAACCCATCGGCCGTCGCAACGCTGCCGAACTCCGGTACGTTCGCCGGACCGTTTAGCGTACGTTCGAAGTCAACACGCAGTGTGACCACATTGCACCTCGCCGAAGCGAGGCGTCGTGCGTTACGTTCGCGTCAGCGCTATTGCTAAGTCAAACTGATAAGTATAGACTTACTATGTGGTCGTGAAGCGTGAGGCCGACGAGGTCGCAGGGGCACTACGGGTGGGCATCGGCCTGCTCGTGCGGCGCCTGCGCCAAGTGCACCCCGAGGGCGGCCTATCGATGCCGGAGGCGGCAGCCCTCGCGCGACTCGAACGGGAAGGTCCGACGACGTGCAGCGCTCTGGCGAAGCGCGAACAAATCACGCCGCAATCGCTGGGCGTCACCTTGTCGGCGCTGGAGTCTCGAGGACTCGTCGAGCGGCGTTCCGACCCGGAGGATGGCCGCCGTGCCGTGATGTCGCTGACGCGCGCGGGACGCGACGTCGTGCTTCGCCGGCGCGATGCGTCGACGGAAGTGATGTCCCGCTCGCTCGCGACCAATTTCACCGCGGGCGAACTCGAGCAGCTGCGCACCGCGGCGGCCTTGATCGAACGTTTGGCGCAGGCGCTGTGAGCGGCAACCGCGCCGTCTATTCGTGGCGTTATCTGACACCGCTCTACATGGGCTCGACGCTCAATCCGATCAACAGCTCGTTGCTCGCGACGGCTCTCGTCCCGATCGCCGTCGGTCTCCATATCCCCGTCGGAACGACCGCGATGTTAGTCACCTCGCTCTATCTCGCGAGCGCGATCGCGCAGCCGACGGCCGGTAAACTCGCCGAAGAGTTTGGACCGCGCCGCGTTTTTCTGGCCGGCATCGTGCTGGTCGGTATCGGCGGTGTGCTGGGCGGTCTCGGGAACGACCTCGCGACGCTCGTCGGCTCGCGCGTTCTGATCGGCATCGGGACCTCAGCCGGCTATCCGTCGGCCATGCTACTCATTCGCCGGAGGGCCGAGGCCGCCGGCCTCACGCGTCCGCCGGGCGGGGTGATCGGCGGGCTGCAGATCGCGGGAACGGTGACGGCAGCCCTCGGCTTGCCGATCGGCGGCGTCTTGGTGGACGCGTGGGGCTGGCGCACGACGTTCCTCGTGAACATCCCGTTCGCGCTCGTCGCCTTGGTGATGGCGCTGTTGTGGGTTCCGCGCGATGCGCCGCTTGTCGCGGGGCGGCCCGCGCGCGAGATTGCCGAACGCATCGATCTCGTCGGAATCGTCGCTTTCGCCGCGGCCGCGAGCGCGTTGATCGGCTTCCTGTTCTCATTGCCGCACCCGAATTGGCTTGTGCTTGCGGCCGGAATCATCCTGAGCGCGGGCCTCTTCATGTGGGAAGTGCGTGCGCGTCGGCCGTTCTTCGACGTCCGTCTGCTGGCGGCAAACGGCGCGCTCAGCCGCACCTATCTGCGTTTCGGGTTGCTGACGCTCTGCGTGTATACGGTGCTCTACGGTCTGACGCAGTGGCTGCAGGCCGCGCGCGGCGTGTCTTCTCGCGAGACGGGCTTGCTGCTGCTCCCGATGAGTGTCCTCTCCGCCCTCATCACGGGGCCGTTGTCACAACGGAATCTCGTGCGGGGGCCGCTGATCGTGGCCGCTGCAACATCGCTGCTCGGCTCGATCGGGATGCTGCTGCTCGGGACGGACAGTGCGATCGCCTGGGTCATCGCGATCACGCTCGTCTTCGGGATCACGCTCGGGACGGGGTCGAATAGCAATCAGCTCGCCCTCTACGAGAGCACGACGGCCGCGGAGTTCGGCACCGCATCCGGGTTGTTCCGCACCTTCGGCTACGTCGGTTCGATCGCGTCATCGGCGATGATCGGCGTCGTTTTCCACGGCGGCGTGAGCGACGGCGGCCTGCACGTCATCGGCGCGATCATGACCGTGGTCAGCGCCGTCGCCCTTGCGATCACTCTCGCCGACCGCGGCCTGCACGGTACGTCATCACCCGCCCCCAAGGGCGCTGCAGCGCCGCAAGCCGCTTCTTAAGGAGAACCCATGAACGAGACACTTCCGGCGATCGATCCGAAAACGACCGCTCTGCTGGTAATGGATTACCAGGCCGCCATCCTCGGGATGCTCGGCGATTCGGAATCGCTTCTTGCCCGCGCCGGTGAGGCGATTCATATTGCACGCGACCACGGTGCGCACATCGGGCACGTGCGTGTCGCATTCGACGACGCCGATTACGATGCGGTACCGCCGCACAGCCGGTTCGCGCCGCTTCTGAAAGCCGTCGGCAGCGCATTCCATAGCGATTCACCCGGTACTGCGGTGCACGGCGACGTCGCGCCCCAGCCCGGCGACATCGTCGTGCGCAAGACGCGCGTCGGCGCGTTCTCAACCACCGATCTCGACCGGCAGCTGAAAGTACGCGGAATCGTGACGCTGCTACCGAGCGCCGACCGCGAACCGGACGTGCACGAGTTCCTCATCGGCAAAGTGTTTCCGATGCAGGCCCACGTGGTGCGCGTCGCCGATTTGGACCAGCTGTTGTCGGCGCGCGGCGACGCGTAAACCACATCGCCTCGACATGCCCAAGAAGGGACTCGAACCCCCACGGCCTTGCGGCCACTGGTACCTGAAACCAGCGCGTCTACCAATTCCGCCACCTGGGCGCAGCCGCCCACGATTCCGTAACGGCGCCCGCTGGGCCTGTTCGCGTCGCCTACACGCGCGTCGGCTGTTGCGCACGCACCCGTAGCCACACGGCCGGCAGAATGCCGGCAAGCGTGACGATCGCGGTGACGATCCAGGCGACGTCGAGCGACGTTCGGTCGGCGATTGCACCGAAGACGAGCGGCCCGACGGCCGATGTTGCGAAGACGGCGGTCAGCGTCAGGCCGAGCGCACTTCCCGCGCGCGCCGCCCCGCCGATCTCGGCGAGCGCCGCGGCCATCACGCCGTTCCATCCGGCTCCCGAGAATCCGAGAACGAGCGCCGCCGGCACGAAGAACGCAGCGCTGCCCGGCCGCAACGACGCGATCGCGAACGTCGCGAGCGATGCGACGATGCACAACAACTCGAGCAGCAACACTTTGTCGCGCATGAACCGGTCGCTGACCCAGCCCCACACCAGTCGCGCGACCGTCGCAGCACCGAACGCGAACGCGAACGTTAGCGACGCTTCGCCGGGAGAAATACCGATCTTCTGGATTCCGGTGATCGTCAGAAAGCCGTTCATCGCGAGTTGCACGTTCACGAGCACCATGCACGGGATCGTTACCGCGACGAGTCGCGGGTCCCGTGCGAGTTCGACCATCCCGCGCGCGATGTCGCGTTTGCGCGCCGGCGGCGGGCGATCCGCGCGCGATTCTCGATAACCCACGTAGCACACGAGCGTCGGAATGATGACCAACGCCGCGGCGACGACGAAACCGGCGCGATACCCGCCAAAGCGCTGCGCGACGAACGGCAAGACGAGCGCTCCCGTCAGTCCGCCGAGCGGCACGCCGGTTTGCCGAATTCCCATCGCGAAGCCGCGATCCCGATCGAACCACGAGAGGATCGCGCGGCCGCCCGCGGGCGTCGCTGCCGCGTAGCCCGCGCCGAAGATCACCATCCACCCCGTGAGCCACGCGTAGTTGTGCAGCGCGGCCGCCGCGAGGAGCGCAACCGACATCACAAGGCCGCTGTAGAGCACCATCCGCCGCTCGCCGATGTGATCGGTCAACGCGCCGCTGAACGCGGTGAAGCACGTCGCGCCGAGGAACATCGCGGTGAAGAGCGCGCCGAACGCCGCTTTGCTCAGCGCAAAGTCGGCAATCAGAAACGGCGCGAGCACCCCGAGGGATTGTTGCATCACCGACGCACCGGCTTGCGCCGTCGTCATGAGTCCGAGAACGCGGTACTTTCCCGTCATGCTCGCTGGACGATCGCGATACCGACCGCGATCGCGATCAATCCGCCGAGATCGCGAATCGAGAGCGCTTCGCCGAACACGCTCGCGATCAGCAGACCGAACACCGGCGCGAGAAAGTAGAACGCGGTGACGCGACTCGCTTCACCCTGCTCGAGCAGCCAGAACCACAGCAGCGATCCGCCGACGCTCATCACGAGGACCAAATACACGAAAGCGACGATGAGCGATACGCTCCACGTCGCATGCGGCGCGCCTTCCGCGATGATCGCGATCGGCAACAACGCGAGCGAAGCGGCGAAGAACTGCAACGCCGTCGTCATACGCAGGTCGAGTTGCACGAGCAGCCGCTTGAACACGATCGTGCTCGCGACGCTGCCGAGCACGCCGGCGAGCACAAGTACGACATCGCGCGGTTCAGCCGTTCCGGTCCCGGTGCGCGCGATCATGATCGCAACGACACCGGCGAAGCCGAGCGCAAACCCGAGCAGCTTACGCCGGGTCAACGATTCGTGCAGCGCCCACGGCGCAACGAGTGCAAGCACGAGCGGATTCGTGCTCACGAGCACCGAGCCGACGCCGGCCGAGAGATGACGCAGCGCCTCATACACGGTCCCGAGGTAGACGGCGTTCGCGAGAACGCCGAGGAGCACGACGGCGACCCACGCGTTGCGTTCGCGCGGCAACCGCGAACCCGCGACAAGCGCAATCGCCAGCGCGACGACTCCCGAAACCGCGAACCGCACGACCAGAAACCACAGCGGCGAGGATTTCAGTACGCCGAGTTTGCTGGGCACAAATGCCGAGCCCCACAAGGCGACATAGAAGATCGCCGCCGCCGTCCGAAACCATCGCGTGGAAGTCACCATCGACGACTATCTCGCAACCTTCGACGTTGGTTGCGCTGTCTGAGGTCGACACTATGTCGATGCAGCTTCTCTCGATCGCCGAGGACTTCGAACTGGACGGCTACTCGCGCGTCGTAACCGAGGCCGTACGCCGCGCGAGCCCCTCCGTCGTCGGGATCGACGTTCGTCGCGACGGCCGCCGGGCGGGGAGCGGTTCCGGTTTTATCGCGACGCCCGACGGGTTCGTGTTCACGAACTCGCACGTCGTACACGGCGCGGAGGAGATCGACGTCGCGTTGCTCGACGGGCGCCGCTTTCGCGGCGTACTGACCGGCGACGATCCGGATACGGATCTCGCCGTGGTGCGCATCGCGGGCAGCGATCTCATTCCGGTGACGTTCGGCGACGCGCGCTCGATCGTGCCGGGCCAACTCGCGATCGCGCTCGGAAATCCGTTCGGGCTCGAGTGTACCGTCACCGCGGGGGTCGTCTCGGCGCTCGGACGGTCGCTGCGTTCGCGCAACGGCCGGCTGATGGACGACATCATCCAGACGGATGCCGCACTCAACCCCGGCAACAGCGGCGGTCCGCTCGTCGACGCGCGCGGCGCCGTGATCGGCGTGAACACGGCGATCGTCGCCGGGGGCGGTGGTGGTCTCGGGTTCGCCATCGCCGCGAATACCGCACAGCGCGTCGCCGGCCTGCTCATTCGCGACGGCAGTATCCGTCGCGGCTACATCGGCGTCGCCGGTGCGGACGTCGCGATTCCGCGCTACGTGCAGCGGCTGCTCAAACTCGAACAAGCCAAGGGCATTCTCGTGCACGGTGTCGAGGACAAAAGCCCGGCATCGCGCGCCGGAATCGAGGAAGGCGACGTGATCATCGGGCTCGGCGACACGCACGTCGACGGTATGGACGGCCTGCATCGGCTCCTAACCGACGGCGACGTCGACCGCACGAGCGTCACGCTCTTGCGCAAGAACGAACTCGTGCGACGCACGATCATTCCGTCGGCATCACCGGTTCCGGCATAGTGGATTCACCGCCGGTGAATCCGTCGCGTGTCGAGGACCAATTGCACGCGACAATCCTGCGCGCGTTCGCCGGGTCCGGAGCAGGGGCGTTGTTCGTGACGGAATTGCAGCATGCCACGGCCGCGTCGCTCGACGGGCCGGCTCTCGCGACCGGATTGGCTCGGCTCACCGAAGGCGGTACGCTCGTGATGGTCACAAAAACAGCGCCCGATCCGCATCTCGCGGATGCCGACTTGCGCATCGTCGCGCCTGCCGGTGAGGGCGCGATCGATGCGATCGAACAGACGTGGCGCGCGTGGTTGCGCGAGTTTCTCGCATCGCACCGCTGTACCTAGTGTGCCGTACGATCACGCCGGGGCGCGATAGAGAATATCGATGGCGGGAAACGCTGAATCGAGCATCTTGTATTTTGCGCCGAAATCGATCGACGGTTGAATGATCTCGGGCGTCAATATTTCCGCATAGACGGCGCGCGACATCGCAGCCAGGGTCGCGGCATCGACCTTTGAATATTTTTCGAGGATCGGCGCGCTCTTCGCCGGATTGCGATTGGCCCAAACCGACGCATCGTGAATTGCACCGGCGAACTTGCGCACGATATCCGGATGCGCCGTCGCGTACGCCGGCGTCGTAAAGTACGCTGCACCCAGGAAGTACGGCGAGATCGATTCGTAGGGCCGCCCAAGAAGTTTGGTCTGCGAACGCGCAGCCGTCGCGAACGGTTCGACGACGAATGCGCCGTCGATGCGTCCGCGCGCGATCGCTTCACCGCAGAGCGGGAATGGAATGTCGATCCACTTTACCGTGCTCGCATCACCACCGTTCTGGTTGATCCATGCTTCGGTCGCGTATGTTCCGATGCTCTTGAGCGGACTCGATCCCAACGTTTTCCCGTTGAGATCACGCGGTGTTTTGATCGGTGAATCCTTCGCAACGAGCAAAAAGTTTGTCGGGTGCCGCGCATCGTTCATTGCGGCGGGCGCGATAATCCGCACCGGAATATCTTTTTTGTAGGCCTGCTCGATCTGAAGGATGATGCCGTACGCAATGTCCGCCGACCCCGAAACCAAACCGGGGATAACCGCACCGTAGTCGGTCGGCAGCGAAATATCGACGTCGAGACCGGCGGCCTCGAACGTGCCCCGTTCCTTTGCGTAGAACAACGCGCCACAGGGATCGACCGCCAACGCGAATGTGCGAACCTTGGTCAAACCGGACTGCGCACGGGCCGGCCGGCGCGCGAGCGTCGCGGCACTTCCGGCCGCCGCTATGACGACAAGAGCGGAGCTCCGATTCATGCCTCACGCTATTGTGACGAGGAAGCGGAAAATACTTGCACGGCTTGTAACTGGGGCGCTTGATGCTTCGAATCGGTGTCGATATTGGCGGCACGTTCACGGACGTCACCGTGATGGATGCGGCGGACGGTTCGGTCACCTTCGGTAAGTCGCTTTCCACGCCCGACGATCTCGTCCGCGGTATCATGGATGCAATCGCGGTCACCGGCGCAGCGCCGGCGGATGCCGAATTCATCATCCACGGCTCGACGGTGGCCATCAACGCTATCCTCGAACGCAAAGGTGCGCGGACCGCGCTCGTTACGACGGCCGGATTCCGTGATGTCTATGAAATCGGTCGCGTGAACCGCCCTGACTCGTTCAACCTATTTTTCAAAAAGCACGTGCCGTTGGTCGCGCGTGATCTGCGTTTCGAGGTCGACGAGCGCCTTGCGTATGACGGTTCGGTACTCGTCGCGCTCGACCACGACGCCGCGCGTTCGATCGCGCGCGAGATCGGTGCACGTGATGTCGAATCGGTTGCGGTGATGTTCTTGCATTCGTATACGAACGTCGAACACGAGCGGCGTATGGTCGAGATACTGCGCGATGCGTTGCCCGGCGCGTATGTTACCGCATCGCACCACGTTTCGCGCGAACAGCGCGAGTATGAACGAACGTCGACCGTCGCGGCAAACGCCTACGTCGGCCCGCGCGTCAGCCGGTATTTGGAACGGCTGGAAACGCGCTTGGAGCACGACGGCTTCGGCGGGAACCTGTTGATCATGCAGTCGAGCGGCGGCCTCTGCGACGTCGCGACCGCGCGCGAGCAATGTATTCAAATGCTGGAATCGGGCCCGGCTGCGGGTGTTGTTGCGTCGAGTGCGATGAGCGCCTCGCTGGCGACTCCCGATCTGATCTGTTTCGACATGGGTGGAACGACGGCGAAAGCGTGCGTGCTGCAGGGCGGCGTCGCGTCACTTTCATCGGACTATTTCGTCGGCGGTTACAACGAAGGGTTGGCCATCCGCATCCCGGTGCTCGACATCAAGGAAATCGGCACGGGCGGCGGCAGCATCGCTTGGATCGACGAAGCCGGTGGATTGCACGTCGGACCGGAGAGCGCCGGCGCCAGTCCGGGTCCGGCGTGCTACGGCAACGGCGGCACGCTGCCGACGGTGACGGACGCGCACCTGGTCCTCGGGCACCTTGCCGCCGATCGATTTCTCGGCGGACGCATGCAGCTCGATGTCCCGGCGGCCCAGCGCGCGATCGCGGAAGGGATTGCGCGGCCGCTCGGCCTCGACGTCGACTCCGCTGCTCGCGGTATCATCGCGATCGCGACCGCGGCGATGGCGAACGCCGTGCGCGCCGTATCGACCGAGCGTGGCCTCGACCCGCGCGATTTCGCGCTAATCGCGTACGGCGGCGCGGGACCGTTGCACGCCGTCGACGTCGCGCGCGAGCTCGCGATTGCAACGGTCGTCGTTCCCCAAGCGCCGGGTACGTTTTCCGCCTTCGGTATGCTTGCGGCCGACCTCCGCCGCGAGTACGCGCGCACCTATCGAACGCCGCTCACACCGGACGGTTTATTCGGCACGACGGCGGAGTTCGAAGCGCTGGAACGTGAAGCATCCGCGTGGCTCGCATCCGCCGGCATTCCGAACGAGGACGTCACCCTCGAACGCGGACTCGACGTGCGCTATGTCGGCCAGAACTACTCGGTCTCCATTGCGATCGGCACGGATGCCGCGTACGATTCGGTCAAGCGCGCGTTCGACGCCGCGCACTTGTTGCGCTACAGCCACAACGCACCCGAAGAAGCGGCTGAAGTGATCGGCGTGCGGACCTCGATCGTGGGACGACTGAGCAAACCCGCGTTGAGCACAATCGCGTCCGGCACGGCCATGCCTCCGTCGACGACGGTGTCGGGTTCACGCCGCGTACTCTTCGCCGGAGAGGCGGTCGAGGCAACGATTTTCGATCGTCATGCCTTACTCGCCGGCAATGCGATTGCCGGACCCGCGATCGTACAAGAAGACGGCTCCGCAACGTGCGTGCCGCCGGGGGTGCGCGCCGTCGTTCATCCCTCGGGTCACCTCATTCTCACGGTGATGGACGTATGAACGGAGCCGAGCATGTCGAGCACGATCCGATCACCGCGGAGATCATCCGCAATGCGCTGATCGCCATCACGGACGAGATGAAAACGAATTTGATGCGCACCGCCTACAACCCGATCATCTACGAGGCGCTCGATTACACCGTCGGCCTCTTCGATGCAGACGGCGACACGGTGTCGATCGGCTTGGGCCTTCCGATGTTCATTCGCGGACTCTCGGATGCGATCAAGGCGAAGCTCGCATTCTACGGACGCGACGGCATCGAGCCGGGCGACATCCTGCTCACCAACGATGCGTACATCATGGGGAGCCATCTGAATCATCTGATCTTCACGCTGCCGATTTTTCACGAAGCGCAGATCATCGGCTTTGCTTCGTCGATGGCGCACTGGATCGACGTCGGCGGAACGCTCGGCGCGCGCACGCAAGACATCTATTCCGAAGGCCTGCAGCTGCCGATCGTCAAGATCTTCAAGCGCGGCGTTCAAGATGACGAACTCACGCGCATCATCCGCGCGAACGTGCGCCTGCCCGAACTTGCCATGGGTGACTTCCGCGCCCAGATCGCGGCGATTCGCACGGGCGAAGCACGTTATGGCGCGCTCGTACGCAAGTACGGGCGAACCGCCGTCGACGCGAGCATCTCGGGCATCTACGCGCACAGCGCGCGGCTCGCGCGTTCGGCCGTCGCGTCGATCCCCGACGGCACGTACGAGGCCGAGTCGTTCATGGACGACGACGGCATTACGACGGCGCCGATTCCGATCAAGGTGAAGGTCGTCGTTGCGGGCGACGCCATGACGATCGATCTCACCGACGTGAGTCCGCAGGTAGCGGGCTACTTCAACTCCGGAGCGACCGCCGGACGGTCCGCTGCGCAAGTCGCCTTCAAATGCGTCACGACACCGACGCACTACCCGATCAACGACGGCTCATTCGAACCGCTGACGATCATTCTGCCGCCCGGACGTGTGATCAGCGCGACGAAACCGGCGGCCATGCGCTGGTGGATGACGATTCCGATGACCGTTGTCGACACGATCTTTCGCGCGCTAGCGCCGGCCATTCCCGAACGTGTCGCCGCGGCGCATCACGCCGACTTGTGTGTCGCAACGGTGTTCGGGGTGAACCCGCGCACCGGCCGATTCTACGTGTCGTCGACGAGCCCGCCGGGCGGCGGCTGGGGCGCGAAGCATGACGCGGACGGTATGAGCGCGGTCGTGTGCATCAACGACGGCGATACGCACAACGCGGTCATCGAATCGCTCGAAGCCAAGATTCCGATCGTCATCGAGCGGTACGCGTTGCGCGAAGACTCAGGCGGAGCCGGCCGTCATCGCGGCGGTCTCGGAATCGAGATGCGCGTGCGTGCCGCCGCGACCCTCCGCGTCAACGTCCATGCGGAGCGCACGAAGTGCGCACCGTGGGGACTCGCGGGGGGCGCTGACGCACTGCCCAACCGTATGCATCTGCAATTCGCGGACGGCACGGAATTTCATAGCGGTAACGGCAAAATCGAGGGGCGCCAACTCGCCCCGGGCGACGTGATGGTGGTCGAGAGCGGTGGTGGCGGCGGCTATGGTGATCCGCGCGAACGGCCCCGTAGCCACGTCGCCTCCGACGTGCGCAACGGCTATGTTTCGCACGCCGCCGCACGCGAGCACTACGGGATGATCGAGGGCGACTTCGAAGAGACGGGGCACTGATATCGGGCGTCTTGTAAAGCCGATCATCGCATCTTTCGCCGAACTCGTCCTCGTGCCGCCACGGTGCGCGAAGCTCGTTTGAGCAACGCCGTCGTTCGACCGGCAGGCGCGCCCGTGAAAAGCGGGATCGTCCCCATATGCGCCGTGATCGCCTCGCGCAGCTTGTCGTCAAGCGGCAGCGCGTCCTTGATCGCCGGCCACACGTCGCGCATCCGCACGACCATCCGTCGCACGGTGCTCTCAACGATCTTGGTCGAGAGCCGGGCGGTGGCAGCGAGGTGCAGGATGCGATCCATGTCGACCTCGTGAAACTTTTTCGTACCGGCGAGGTTCATCCCGAGGTTTTCTGCTTCGACATACATGAGCGTCGAAAGATAGTCGTAAGCGGGTGCGAGCGACGGCGTGCGGCCATCGTAATAGATTACAGACCAGTTCTTTGCGTGCATGTCGCCATTGCCGATGCCGATATTGAAAACGATGCGGCCGAGTAGCTCCATTGCGACGTCGCTACCCATCAGGTCGGCGACTTGCGTGGTAAGGCGCTCGAAGTTAAAGCCCGTATACTTTTGCGCTGGAAAGAGCGTGTTCGCTTGCGCGAAATCCTCGGTCTGGATTCGACCGTCGTCGTCCGTCCGATCGAAGCGTTCGATGTAGTAGGCCTGCCCGTCGAAGCGGACATCGCTCGGCACGCCGCCGATCTCGCTGCGTGAAGCGAGGCCGATGCGGGGCACGTCGATTCCGACGGCTTTGGCGAACGTCATCATCGAGAATTCGTTTTCCGGCACGCCCGCGTATCGTTGATCCGGTAGCTTCACGATCCAGCGTCCGCCCATCCCCTTGACCGGGATCGTGAGTCCACGCTCAGGGTCGCCGCCAGCGGAAACTTTGAGTTGGACGCCGGCGAGCGAAAAGCGGAGCATATTCGGATCGACGTCCTCGGACCCGGTCGCCTCGACTTGTTCTTCATGCGGCGGGATCTCCGCGCCGTCGGAATCGCGCATAACGAGCGCACCCGGAAGATCGTTGCCGAGCAGCCATAGGAGCGGGAAGTCTCGCACGGCTTTGACGTGCGCGTGCGCCGCGAGGTATTTGCGAAGTGGACCTTCCGGCAGCAGGTTTGAGAAGTAGGGATGCGCGACGGTTTTCGTCGGTCGGATCGTCTCGCGATATGCGTGCGTGAGCGGATCGCGGAAAGCGTTAAAGCTGAGAGTCGGGGCGTTCGGGTCATTGGCGAAGTCGCGATCGATGTTAACGAAATTGATGTCGCCGGGCGTGTTGGTAATCGTGGCGACGAGACGGTCGTGCAAGAGCACGCTGAGCTCGCCGCTCATCGCTGACGCTTGCCGGCGCGTGTCCCGATGTCAGCCGTCATGCGCCGGTCGATGTCGCCGGGGACGACGTCGTCGCTCTCCGTGTACGGCTCTTCCCCGCCGCCGGTGTAGACCGACGGTTGGGCGGGCCGCTCGTCGCGATCGATGAGTTGGTCGATCGTGGCTCGAAGGCGTCGGGGCGCGAGCACCAGTTCGAGGTCGAGCGCGCGCGCGATTTCAAGCAGGGTACCGACCCGCAAATCGCCCTGTCCCTGCTCTGCCCGGGAGATCGTGCCTTGGGTGACGCCAAGCTTCTGGGCAAGCTCCACTTGGCTCAGCTGCTTGTCCAGCCGAGATGTGCGAATTTGATCGGCAATAGTCGTTTTATCGACTAACATGCTACAAGTATATCATATATCAACTATACGCGCAGCTGGCAATGCCGCGATCGACCACCGCTCGCTAGCGGCGCAAGCCCATCATCATGCCGCCGATGCGCGCGACGAGCCCGCGAGGCGCGAAGCGGATGCTCTCGGCTAATGCAGCATTCAAGATACCGTCGACGGCAACGGCGCGGTTCCGATCGAATGCGCGCAGACCGGTCCGTACGACGTCGCGTACGTCGCGCTTCGGTCCGAGCGCCGCACGTTCACCGGCGATGCCGAAGAATTCGGTAGCCGTCGCACCCGGACATAGGGCGACGACGCGTACGCCGCTATCACGCAGCTCTTCGTGCAGCGCCTCGGTAAACGAGAGCACAAACGCCTTCGTCGCTCCGTACACGGCCATATTCGGAACGGGTTGAAAGCTCGCGGTCGACGCGAGGTTGATCACGCCGCCGCGCCGCCGTTCCACCATCGCGGGAACGAACGCATGCGTGAGCGCGACGAGCGCGTTGACATTCACCGCAATCTGTGCGGCGGCATTGCCGGCATCTTGTCGCGCGAAAACGCCGTGCGCGCCGAATCCCGCGTTGTTCACCAGCAGGTCGACGGCGATGTTTTGCCGTGCCAGTTCGGCGACGATCGCGCCCACCGACTCCGGCGCAGCGAGATCGAACGCGAGCGCTACCGCGCGAAGTCCGGGATGTGCCGCTTGCAGCTTGGTGACGAGCGCATCGAGACGCTCGCGGCGACGGGCGACGAGGACGAGGTCGTAGCCATTCGCCGCTAACCGGCGCCCAAATTCGGCACCGATGCCGGCCGACGCGCCCGTGATCATTGCAACCGGGCGGCTCATGCCGCTCTCGCGGTTTTCGCACGCACGGCATCAACGCTCGCGCGAATGCCGTCTGCGTACGATGTCTTGTGCAGTGGGCCGATAACGCGTTCGAGCTTCTGGTCGTCGAGCGCAATCGGGTCCGTCCAGAGATAGTTCATCTCGACCATCTCCCGCAAGAACGGTTCGAACACACCGAGCAGACGCTGCAATGCAACGCCGACGACGAGCAACTTCGGCTCGCGCCCGGCGAGACGATATGCCCGCGCGAACATCTCGCGCGGTGCGATCGTGCCGGCGCCGCCGAAGAAGTAGATGCTTCCATCGAACGCATCGGGATATGCGAACAGATCGGCGACAACCGCTGCGACGTCCGGCGCGTAGACGAATTCGTGGGGACGGTCGATCGGACCGATGACGGACGCGCGAGCGCCGCTCACCGCGCCTTCGAACACCGCGGTGGTGTACGTGTTTTCGAGCGCCGGGCCGTAGAAATCCGGCAACACGAGCGCGCCGGTGCACATCCCCGCCGGGTTGTGTGCGGCGAGCACGACGTCGGTCTGCGCTTTGCGCGCAATGCCTTTGCGCGTATGCGGTTCGCGCGCATGTGTTTCGTCGATACGGGCACCGGCTCGACCGTATTGATAGATCGTGCTGATCAGCAAAAACTGCCGAACGCCCGCGTCGCGCGCGGCGTCGACCGCGGTTCGCATCAGCGGTTCGTAGCGCGCGAAGTCGGGGTAGGGGAGCCCGACCGCGTAGAGTACGGCGTCCATGCCGTCGGCGGCCCTACGCGCCTGCGCCCCATCGGCCAGATCGGCCTCGACGACCTCACAGCCGGCAAATTCTGCTTGTAAGCGCGCAGCGTTCCGGCCGACGACACGGACCGCGTGACCGCGGCGAACCAATTCTGGGGCAGCGACCCGGCCAATGGAGCCGGCGGCGCCGAAAAGCGCGATATTCATGGCGCCAATTTACTGAACGTCGTTCACAAAGTCAACACTATGTCATAAAATCATTGACATTCACCGAGTGGCAGTCTAGGATGACGGCGGACCATGGGCATCACCGAACGGCGCGAGCGCCAAAAAGCCGAACTTCGCGATCAGATTTTGGCGGCTGCGGCGCGCATCATCACGGACGAGGGCTTCGACGCGTTGACGATGCGAAAGATCGCCGATGCCATCGAGTATTCGCCCGCGACGATCTACCTTCACTTTGCGAGCCGCGACGACATCGCCGTCCAACTCGTACGCGAGGGGTTCGACGCGCTGATTCGCCATCTCGCACCCGCCGCCGCCGAGCCCGATCCGCTGCGTCGCATCGCAGCGATCGGCCATGCGTACCTCGACTTCGCGCAGACCGAAAAAGAGACGTACCGCCTGATCATGATGGAAGACGAGCGCTTCGCGTCACCGATCCTCACGCAGCTCGGTGAGTCGGACGACGATACGGGCAGCACGGCGTTCGGTTTCCTGTTCGACACCGTCACGGAATTGATCGACAGCGGCATCTTTCGACCGCTCGACGCGCAAACGATCGCATCGCTCTTGTGGTCGTCGCTGCATGGGATCGCTGCACTCAAACTCACCTGCCCGAAGTACCCGTTCGACGGCAGCATCACCGAACCGGGCGAGGAGTTGATCGATATTCTCATTCGCGGCCTACGCGTCACCCCATGATCGTCAGATTGCTGCCGATCCTCGGCATCACGTTCATCGACATCTTGGGGTTCAGCATCCTCATCCCGTTGATGCCATACTTCGTGAAGCACTTCGGCGCGCCCGACGTCGTCGTCGGCGCGCTCTTCGGCGTGTTCGCGTTGTGTCAGCTGATCGGTGGACCGTTCTGGGGAAATATCAGCGATCGCATTGGGCGCAAGCGCGTGTTGATCGTCTCGCAAATCGGCGCGACGATCGGCTGGACGATGCTTGCGTTCTCGCCGACGATCGCGTGGGTGTTCGTCGCGCGCGTGATCGAGGGGTTCTCGGGTGGAAACCTCAGCGTCACGCAAGCGTACGTGTCGGATCTCGTCGAGCCGGAGAAACGCACGCGCGCGTTCGGCTACGTCGGCGCGGCGTTCAGCGCGGGCCTGATCTTCGGGCCGATGTCGGGCGGCTATCTCGTCGAGCGCTACGGATTTTCCGTACCGTTTCTCCTGGCAGCCGGTTTGCAAGTCGTGACGCTCGTGCTGACGATTCTGGTACTGCCCGAATCACGCACGCACGACCCGGAGGCAACGCCGGCAACGTTCCGCGACATTCCACGTGCGTTCATGACGAACGGCGTCGCGCCCGTGCTGTGGCAAAAACTCGTGTTCTCACTCGGCATCTACGGCTGGTTCGGCGCGTTCACGCTGGTGCTGCAACGACAATTCGGTTTCACGGCGTCGGGGACGAGCTACTTCTTCTGTTTGTTCGGCGTGGCGAGCGTCATCGCGCAGTTAGGTGCGGTCGGCCGGATCTCGGAGAACACGGGCGATCGTCGCAGCGCGAACCTTGGCTACATCTTGTTGATGGTCTCGTTTGCGATCGTTCCGTTCGCGCGCACCCTCTGGGCCGCGGGCATCATGATCGTCTGTTTTTCGCTTGGACTCGCGCTTGCCAACGCGTCGATTCCCGCGCAGCTCTCACGCCTTGCGCCCGACCAGCTACGCGGTACGGTCCTCGGTGTTGCATCGTCGCTCGAGAGCATCGCCGGCGTCTTCATGCCGGTCGTCACGACGTACGTGCTGCAGGTCGGCGGCGTGTTACCCGCATCGGCGATACCGTTCGCGTTCACCGGTTTCGCGCTCGCGCTCGGCATTGCGCAAACGGTGCGGCGTCCACCGGTTTCGCGAGCGAACGTCGCGGTCGAAGCGAACTAGACGTCCAGCCGGCCGAACACCGCGCGTTCGATCACCGCGACCGCGGCCGCGATCTGCGCTTCATCAAGCGGCGCAACGACGATCGCCTCGCGAAACATACCGTCGATCATCGCGACGAGCGCCGACGCCGTACCGGCCGCATCGATGATCGGCGCGTATCCCCGTTTGCCGAGCATTGCGAGATACGCGGTGAGCTGCTGCACGAAGAATTCGCGTCGTTCGCGCTTGAGTGCCCGCAGTGCCGGATCGCGGGCGGTGAGCGCGTACAACGCACGAATCGCGCCCCGATGCCGAATGGGTGAACGCAACAGCGCGTCGCTGAAATCGCGAACGGCCTGCCGTGCTCCGGCGGCATCGGCCGGAGCTTGTTCGAGCGGGGAAAACGTGCTCGCGCGTTCGCTGCGCACCCGCCCGAACAACGCATCGATCGCGGCACGCTTGTTGGTGAAGTAGCGGTAAAACGTCCCGTGCGCGAGACCGGCTTCGGCACTGATGCCGGCCGCGGTCACCGCATCGGGCTCCTCGCGTTCCAAAAGCCGTTCGAGCGCATCGAGCAGCGCCTCGCGCGCGTTTCGCCGCGGCCGCGCCGCGGGCCGATCCGTGGCGGTATCGCCGCGGCCGAGATACGTCCAGCGATTGCGAAAGCTGCCCGTCGTCTCGTCCCGCTCGGACTGCACGCGATACCGATACGGACGACCGCGAACGACCTTGGTGACCTCATATGCCATATGTGGTAAAATGACTTCGGAGTCATGTTGTTTTTACCTACAAATGATCGGACCCTGGGGGCCCTGTCATCGCGTCCCTCGTAGCGCCTCGCTCGGCCGCCTGGGCCACGGCGCCCGCGACCGGCGGCGTCCCGGTCGCCCTGATCACGCTCACGACGATGCTCGGGCTCATCATGGCGATCATCGACACGTCGATCGTGAACGTGGCGCTCAACGACATCGGCGGCACCCTCGGCGCGTCGATCGATGAAGTCGGCTGGGTCGCGACGGGCTACATTCTTGCCAATGTCATCGTCATGCCGCTCAACGGTTGGCTCACCGCGCGCTTCGGCCGACGCAATTTTTACGCCGCCTGCATCGTCATCTTCACGGTGTCGTCGTTCTTGTGTGGTACCGCAACGTCGATTTGGCAACTCGTCGCGTACCGCGTCATCCAGGGTCTGGGCGGCGGCGCGTTACAGCCGACCGCTCAAGCGATTCTCTTCGAATCGTTTCCGCCCGAGAAACGCAGTGGCGCGATGGCGATCTTCGGCCTCGGCGCGATGGTCGGCCCGGCGATCGGTCCGACGCTCGGCGGTGTGATCGTCGACAACTACTCGTGGCCGTTGATCTTCTATATCAACATTCCGATCGGCATCGTCGCATTCATCATGACGATGGCGTTCATCAAAGACCAAACCTACGTCAAACGCGATCGTTCCCCGATCGATTTCATCGGACTGGGGTTGCTGACCGCCGGCGTCTCCTCGCTGCAATTCGTGCTCGAACGGGGACAGCGTGAGGACTGGTTTTCCTCGCAGACGATCGACGTTGCGGCGGTCGTTGCCGTCGTTGCGATCATCGCGTTCATCGTCCGCGAACTGCGCGATCCGCGGCCGCTCGTCGACTTGAGCGTCTTTCGTTCACGCGCATTCACCGCAGGCTCACTGATCGGAATCGTTACCGGCTTCGGCCTCTACGGAACGGCGCTGATGATGCCGCTGTACTTTCAAGAAGTGCTCGGGTTCGACGCAACGACGACCGGCTTCGCGCTGCTGCCGGGCGCGATCGCGACGGCCATCAGCATGCCGCTTGCCAACATTTTCAGCAAATTCGTCGATTCGCGCGTCACCATTGCGGTTGGCCTCGCACTCTTCGCGATCGGTTGCTGGACGATGGGCGCGCTCAACGGACAAGCCGGCTTCTACGATACGCTCGGACCGCGTATGACGCAGGGCTTTGCGCTCGGCTTCATCTTCGTCCCGCTCACGACGCTGACGCTCGGCGACATCGCACGGGAGAAGATGTCGAGTGCGACCGGCGTGTACACGCTGATCCGGCAGCTCGGCGGCAGCCTCGGCATCGCGATCTTGCAGTTTTACGAGACGCGGCGGGAAGACTCGGCGTACGCGTCGCTGGCGATGGGCGTCAACGGCGCGAACACGACGATCGCGAACATGATGCACAGCGCAGCGAACCAAAGCCAAATGCTCAACACGATCTCCGAACTCGTCGTCGCAAACGCGCGAGCCGTCGCGTACAACGACGTGTTCCGACTGTGCGCGCTCGTGTTCGTCGCATCGCTGCCGATGATTCTGCTCTTACGCAAGCCGCCGGCAACGGGCGTGCCGGCCGAATCGGCGACGGCGATCGAATAAGGAAGGTCGTGCGGCCTAGGTCCCAAACGAATCGGCGTGTCCGTGCAGTCCTTTGCGTTTCCGCTCGCACGCCGCTTTGTCGCCGGTGAATCGGTCGACGACGCGATCGAAGCGGTGCGCCGGCTCAACGCGGACGGCCTCGCGGCGACGATCGACCTGCTCGGTGAAGACGTTAACACCGGTGCCGCAGCCGACCGCGTACGCGACGGGTACCTCGCGCTCGTCGACCGGCTCGAACACGAATCGGTCGACGCAAATCTTTCCTTGAAGCTCAGCGCACTCGGACTGCGGTTCGAACCGATCGCGACGCTCTCGCGCTTCGGCGCTGTATTGACCGCAGCGAAGGCAACGCTGCGCGATCCATTCGTGCGCGTCGACATGGAAGGTTCGGCGCTCGTCGTCTCGACGCTCGACGTCGTCATCTCCGCGTTCGCTCAATACGGAAATACGGGTCCGGTCCTGCAAGCCTATTTGTATCGCACGCGAGAGGACGTCGCGCGGATGATCGCCATCGGCGCGCGCGTGCGCTTGTGCAAAGGCGCGTACCGCGAGCCGGCGGCGGTAGCTATGCAAGCAGCGGACCAGATTCGCGTCGAATTCCTTGCGCTCGCAACGCAACTGTTGACGCGCGGCGCGTATCCGGGGATCGCTACGCACGACCCGCTGCTGATCGCGGCCGTCAAAGTGGTCGCGCGGCAACGGGGCATCGCGCCGGCGATGTTCGAATTCCAGCTCCTCTACGGGGTGCGGCCCGATCTGCAGCGCGCACTGGTGCGCGACGGGTATCGCGTTCGCACCTACGTTCCGTTCGGGACGCATTGGGCGAGATATTTTCGCCGCCGCGTGACCGAACGGCGAGAGAACGTCCTCTTCGCGCTGCGCTCGTTGATCTCACCAGCCTAAAGGATTCACGTTCCGTGAATCTGTCGCGTTTCGGCTTGGCCGAAGCCGCCGCTTCGTGGTTCGTCGGGTAAGCCCGACGAACCACTAGGTTCCCGTCAGGGCCGGCCCGCAGTGAACGGCGCGCGCCTCGAGTCGGCAGTGACGATGGACCGTCGTGTCGACGTCGTGGACGATGATGTCCCAACCGAGTCCGTGCCGATGGAAGATCGCGTAACCGAAGCGACGATCGACGATTCCGTTGAATACCGCGAGCGTGTTGACCTCAGCGTCGGGTGCGAGATTGTCACCGCCCATGCCGACGAGAACCTGCGGAGTCTCGCCCGGCGGAGTAAAGGCCGCGAACGTGTGAATGTGTCCGGAAATGAACGCGGCGATGTGCGTTCCGGTCTTCTCCGTGTCTTGATGCGTCGCTTCGTAGAGAACCGGCGGCCGGTGCGCGAGGAGCCACGTTTCGCGCTGTGCCGCGACGGCGCGCGCGTCGACCAGCGCTTCGTCGGCGGCAAACACCGGCGGAACCGGATTCGCCTCGGTCACTTCGCTCGCATCGTCGACGTTGCCGACGATGAGATTGTCGAACGCGGCGAACACCACCGGTTCGTGCGCCGTGCATTGCACCTGCGCGATGCCCGAGAGGTAGCGGGCCCAGCCGAGCGGACTGCGTTTGCAATCCTCGTGATTACCGCGCACGTTGACGATGGGAGCGGCGGCGAACACCGGCGCCATCGGTGAAAAGTAGTCGGCGATCCACGAATCGGAGATGTCACCGTGCGGAGAGTTCGCACAGTTGACCGTGCTCGGACACGGCGTCTCGCGATAGTAGTAATCGCCGACGTGGATGACCAGATCGGGATGTTCGGCGGCGACGTCTTTGGCGATGGTCGGAAACGGCCACGCTTTCGGATCGTTGCAGGCCTGCACTTCTTCGCCTTTCAGCCGGCAGCCGGTATCGGCGAAGAGCGCGATCGTCGTCGGTGCGCGCGGAACGA
The DNA here is from genome assembly GCA_965277075.1 of Candidatus Lustribacter sp. Lineage (GTDB taxonomy): Bacteria > Vulcanimicrobiota > Vulcanimicrobiia > Vulcanimicrobiales > Vulcanimicrobiaceae > Lustribacter. The sequence continues at coordinate 2,529,791 of OZ255707.1, read as the reverse complement.
CCGGCAACGTTGCCCCGCCGACATGCGCGCCCCTGGCGCTAGCCGGCAAGACGAGATCGCACACCGCGTCAACGAAACCCGGCGCCGGCGGCGCACGCATGACGAGCGGCGTCGCGACGGTGCCGACGCTCAATGTCGGACACGAACCACCGGCAACGATTGCGCGTACGTGCGGAAGTCCGTCAGCTTCGTACTGCACCCAAACGTAGTCGGCGGTGCTCTGCGCGTTGACGCCGCCGGCGATGGGCCACGCGCAAAGAAATGCGGCCGTGACGGCCGCAATCGTTCGAGCAAAACGCATTTCCGCTTACGCCGCGCTCTTCTTACGCTTGGGCTTGGACGCGTTTGCCGCTGACTTTTTCGGAGCGGCTTTGGGCGCCGCACCGCCATCGCGCGACTGTTCGAGACTTCGTTGCAAAACGTCCATGAGGTTCACGACGTTCGTGGCGGCCGGCCGTTTTGCCGCCGGCCCCTCGACGGTCTTCCCAGCGGCGCGAGCCTCGATCATCGCCATGACTTCCTCGCGATATTGATCGTGGAATTTCTCCGGTTCGAACCGTTCGGACGACATCGAGTCGATCAACATCTTCGCGACCTTCATCTCGGCCGGCGCGACGCTCTCTTTGAGTTCGGGGAAATCGAAGGTCGATTGCTCGACGAGTTCGTCGGTATAATGCATGAGCTCGAGCATGAGTGCCTCGCCGTTCGGCTTGAGCGCCGCAAGATGCTCGCGCGAACGGATCACGACGCGCGCGATGCCGACTTTTCTCGCGTCGCGCAGCGACTCTCGAAGGAGCGCGTAAGCATGACGGCCTTTCTTCTCCGGTTCGAGGTAGTAGGGCGTGTCGAAGAACATCGGATCGATCTGATCGAGATCGACGAATTCGACGATGTCGACCGATTGCGTCGCTTCCGGATTGACCGATTTGAGATCCTCGTCGCTGAGAACGACGTAGCGACCCTTCTCATACTCGTAACCACGCACGAGGTCGGCGTATTCGACCTTCTCGTCACAGACGGTGCAGTGCCGTTCGTTGAAGATGCGTCCGTCATCTTTCTTGTGGAGAAAGTTGAAACGGATGTCGTTGCCGCGCACGGCGGTGTAGAGCTTCACCGGGATAGTAACGAGGCCGAAGTTGATCGCCCCCGACCAAATCGCATGTGCCATCGATTGAATCAACCTCCGTCTTCCCAGAGCGAGCGAGCGTTCGTGATTGCGGTTTCGAGGTGATGGCCCGTCCAGCCCTCGGCCCACGGGTCGCCGTGTTTACCGAGAAGCCCGGGGACGTTGGCGATCGTCCAGCGGGTCATCTCGGGCATCGTTTCTTTGGCGCGCTTCCGCCGCATCGCTTCAACGTCCGACCACGCGATCGGCATCGATACCGGCGCACCGTCGCGGGCACGGACACTGAAGGGTGCCACGTAGGTTTTTCCTTTACCGACCTGCACGTAATCCAGATAGACCGTTCCGGCGGGCCGCTTCGCGGTCATGCGTTCGAGCGTCGTGCACTCGGGGAGAACGCCGTGAATGCGACGCGCGATCAATTCCGAGAAACCCTTGGCCGTCTCCCAATCGTAGTGCGGTTCGAGCGGCACGACGACGTGCAGCCCCGAGCCGCCCGTCGTCTTCACGAGCGGCGCGACGCCGATGGCAGCGAGTTGTTCGCGAACGGCAAGCGCAACGCGCGCGAGGGTCGCGAGCGTGCAGCCTTCCCACGGATCGAGGTCGATCAGGATGAAGTCGGGGACGTCGAGCGTCGGCGTCCGCGAATACCAGACGTGCAGCACGATCGATGCGAGGTTGGCAACGTATGCGAGCGTCGCTTCCTCGTCGCAAACGATGAAGCGCAATTCTGCGCGCCGCGTACTCGCGTCGGTGCCGACGGTGTGCACCCAATCGGGAACGCCGCGCGGCACCTGTTTCTCCCACCAACCTTCGCCGTCGATGCCGTTGGGATACCGTTCGAGCGTGAGCGGGCGACCCGTGAGGTGCGGTAGCGCGTACGGCGCGACCGCGCGATAATACGCGATGAGGTCGCCTTTGGTATAGCCATCACGCGGCCACAAGATTTTATCGGGATTCGAAAATTGCATCGCATGCCCGTCGACCTCGACCAGCGCCGTAACGGGTTTAGGCATCCGCGCGCTCTCGCACGACGTCACGCGGCGCTTTGTCGATACGTAAGCCGAGAAAGACCGGCTGACGTAAGAGTCCGTCGTCCGTCCATTCGGCGAACGCAATCTGTGCGACGAGTTCGGGCCGCACGAAGTGCGGCGCCGGCCGCAGCCGCGGCAGTACGGCGAAGGGCGACGCTTTGACGGCGCGCGCTTCCAGCTCGGTGCCGATGTCGTGCAGCAGTTTCGCGTCGAAGCCCGTACCGACGTTACCGGTGTAGACGAGCGCGTCGCCCTCGTAGACGCCGAGCAGCAACGCGCCGAAGGCGGCGCGACTGCCCTTCGGCTCGGTCCAACCGCCGATCACGAATTCTTCTTCGTGCTTGGCTTTGATCTTCACCCATTCGCGCGAACGCGTCGCGCGATACGGGGCATCGCGCTTCTTGCCGATGATGCCCTCGAGCCCTTCGCGCTGGGCCAGTTCGTAGAACGCCGTTCCGGTTTTCGCGATATCTTGAGAAAACATGACGCCGCGCTGGGGAACGATCAATGCTTCGAGCTTCCTCTTTCGATCGTCGAGCGGCAACGCACGCAGATCGCGACCAGCGGCGTAGAGCAGATCGAACGCGACGTAGGTCAGCGGCGGTTTCTTCCCGCGCACCGCCTTCATATAGCTCTGCAACGCTTGAAACGACGAGCGTCCGCCTTCGTCGAGTACGCAAATCTCCCCATCGACGACGACGGGCAACGAACGAAATGCGGTACCGATTTCTGCTAGATCGGGAAAGCGCGCGAGCAGATCGAGGCCGTTGCGCGACATCAGCGTGACGCTACCGGCGGCGTCGATCGAGGCGATCGCGCGGTACCCGTCCCACTTCACTTCGAACACCCACGCCGGGTCGTCGAACGGTTTGTCGACGAGTGTCGCGAGCATCGGCCTGACGTCGTGCGGCACCGGATCGCTTTTCACCACCCGCGTCTTGCGAGCCGGTTTCGCGGCAGGACGATCGCTCTGCCACGTTTTGGCTTTCGGATTCTTTGCGATATCCGCCAGCGTTTTGCCGGTCACCGCGCTTTCGGGATGATCGTCGACGTCGTACGACGGATCGACAAATTCGTCGTGGTCCTTGATCAGCAGCCACGGCTCGCCGCGCTCGCCGCCGCGGTTCTTGATCTTGACCAGCGTGAACATGCCGTGCAGCTTGGTGCCGGAGAGAACGAACTTGATCTTGCCGGCGGCGATTTCGGCAACCGGATCGGTGCCTTCGGCGAGCAGGTAGGTGCCTTCGTCCCAAACGATCACTTCGCCGGCGCCGTAATTGCCGCCCGGAATGATGCCTTCGAACGTGCGATAGTCGAAGGGATGGTCTTCGACGTGCATCGCGAGACGGCGCTCGTGCGTGTCGAGCGACGGCCCTTTGGGAATCGCCCACGAAGCGAGCACGCCGCCGGCTTCCAATCGAAAGTCGTAGTGAAGGCGGGTCGCGCGGTGCTTCTGCACGACAAAACGCAGCGTTGATTTTGCGCTGCGTTTTGTTCCCTTGGGTTCCGGCGTCACCGCGAAATCGCGCTTGCGCGCGTATTCCGCCAGCAGATCCGAGGCCGGACTACTTTTCGATCGTGCCGTCGTCGGCATGCCGGACGTCGCGCTTCGTCTTGTCGAATGCCGCGGCGATATTGTGGCCGGCTTCTTTCACGTTCGATGCGATGCGGTCGCCGAGCGGCATGTCGTCACCCTGCACGTCGCGCGAGAGCCGTTCGCCCGTCGCCTGCGCACGCTGTTTCGCTTCGTCGACGCCATCGTGAACGTCACCTTTGACCGTTCCGAGCGGATCGCGTGTATCGTTGTTCATATGTATCTCCTAGTGCGCGGTGCCGGAGTTGCTCGAATCGCCGCTCGTGCCGGAGCCGTTCGAACCACCCGTGCCGCCGGAAGTATTGGAGCCGCCCGTGTTCGACGTACCGGACGTTCCTTGCGTCGTGGTCGTTGTACTACGTTGCGTTGTCGCCCACGGCTGCCAGATGAAGAGTGCGACAAGGGCGGCGATCACGATGATCGCAACCAAACTTACCGCGGCAACATTACCTCCGCTGTCGCGGACGACGACATTTCGTTCTTCCATGAGCCCTCCACGGATCTTGCCGGTAGGAGATGTACCCGCGGTGCAAGAGGGTAAACCTTTTCATCGAGGGTTATCTGGTCGTCACGCAAGATCAGAACCGTCGAACACCGCCGCGGAGCGGCAGATCACTTGGCGGGAAGAAAGTCCATTACGGTTGTTCGAGCGGGCTGCTTTGCAATGCGAATCCGTGCGGCACTCAAACATGCGCCGCCGAGGAGAACCGCGCTCGCGACACACAGGTTTGTTGCGACGGCCGAGCGGCTGATGAACTGAACGTCGGCAGCGCCGCCGGCAAAGACAAGGGCGGCGATGGACGCGCCGCACGTCTGGCCGAGGAGTCGCGCCGTTCCGCGAATCCCCGACGCTGCCGAGGTGCGATCGCGCGGTGTGCTGTCGATGATTGTTCGATTATTCGGTGCCTGAAAGAAGCTGAAGCCGACGCCGCAAAGTGCCGTGCACATCGCGAGTTGGAAGGCGGAACTGTGTGCGGGTGCGACGATCAGGAGTGCGAGTCCAAGGGCGGACAGCGTGAGCCCGGCCGCACCGAGCACACTCGAGTTGAATTTGTCCGCGAGTCGGCCGGAAAACGGACTCAACAGGACCGAGCCCGCGAGCCAAGGCGCGATGAGCAAACCCGACGTGAGAAGTGAAAAGCCGAATATGTGCTGGAAAAGAAATGGGAGCGAAATGAAAGCAAGCATTTCCCCTACGAATGATGCAATCGACAAGCTGAATACGGGCAGCAGAAAGAGGTCGACGGCGAAGCATTTTGCGGGAGACGCGATCTGAAGCCGGATGAACACCGCACCGGCGACCGCGGCGACGATCGAAAAACATATCGGAAAAGCATAACTCTCCTTATGGCCGACCGTCTCAAGAACCGCGACAACGGCGCCGAAGGTGAGGACGCATAGGCCGGCGCCCGTCCAATCGAAGGGTCCACGCTGACCGGGCATTGCGGGCAGCACGAACGTGGATAGCAAAAGCGCGACGATCACGAACGGGACCGGCACGAGAAACACGCAGTGCCACGATGCGGCGGCGATCAGCAGTCCGGCGAAGATCGGACCAAAAAGTAAGCCGCTTGAGGTCGAGGTTGAAATCCAGCCCATCGACCGTCCGAAATGCTCCGGGCATACCGATCGACGTGTGATAGCGTCGTAGCTGGCCCAGATACAGGCTGTAGCGAATCCTTGCAGCGCGCGGCAAAGAACGAATAGGGCGAGACTGCTCGCGGCCGCGGCGGCAATCGCTGATAAGAGAGAGAGCGCGAGGCCCGCTCTGAACAAAGCCGTTTCGCCAACAATCTTTGCGTATGCTGCGGCCGGCACGATCGCAATAACGGCTGCAAACTGGAAGGCGTTAATGATCCAGATCGATTCCGACGCCGTCGTGTGCAGATGACGTGCAATTGTTGGAAGCGCTGCATTGGCGACGGATATATCGAGGTTCGTGACCACTGCTGCGAGCCCGGTGACAACGAGCGCATACCCTCCGCGCTGCAGCACGCGATCACCATTGCTCCGTGTGAAGTTCGCGAGCGATCATCTCACGCTCGAACGCGTCGCTAAAGGCGACGTCCTCCCCGTATGGTGGTTCGACCGACCGCGGTGCGAATGTCTGTTTGAGGCGCGCGAACAAGCGAGAGAAGAACTGAAGGGCTACCGCAACGGTTGGCCGTCGATAGCGGATTCCGGTGTCTGCCGACCTAGGCTGGTCCATGGATGCTCCTTCGCAATCTGTCGATCAGCGAAGAGGCGCTGCGACACGTCCATGGTGCCTATCGGCCCGGTACGACGTCATCGGTAGAACTACGTAATCGCCGCCGGGCTTTCAGGTCCGATAACCGCGAACGTTTGGTGCACTTACGTATTTCTACCAATGCGTGAGTCAAGCGCCCGCGATACAATCGACCGCGTTGGGAACGCTGGCCGCTCGACCGTTGATCGCCGTCAGATGCTTGTCGTAGAATGAAGTCCCTCAGCCACCGCCGGAGGAGAGAATAGTAACATGAACGTGAAATTCTTTGCACTGAGTATTGTCACGGCGTACGCCGCATTCGGCTTCCAAGATCGGGCCTCAGCTGATACGACAACTCCGCCACCAGATCTGAGCCAGCTTAAGGAAAATTGCCCGCGGCCGTGCTTGTCGCAAGACCCGCTTGGCGTTCATCTCTCTAACATTCACGCACACTCGTTGACGATAACTGTACGGCCCGGAACGCAACTCAAATCATTGAGTTTCGAAAACGCAGCGGTGACGGTAACGGTACGAATGCCGAACGGCCAGGTACGTACAGGCACCCCGGCTATAACGCAAGGGCCTAGCCCGTAGCGTTTCCGCGGAGGATCAGCGCAGTAAGCTCCGTACGAGAATGAAGATTTAACTTGGAAAACACCGATGCAATGTGGTGTTCTACGGTCCGCTCGCTCAGGGAAAGCGATGCGGCGATGCGGCGATTCGATTGACCGTCGGCGACGAAACGCGCGATCTCGCGTTCCCGCTTTGTCAGGTTTGCCGAAGCCTCGGTGGTGCGAACCGTCAAAATGCCGGAGAGCCGGCGAACATCGCGCACGCAACCGGCCGACCCGTAAATAGCGATCGCCGCAGCCGTCTCACCGCGAATCTCGTGTGCGGCTGCAGCGATCATCTTGAGACAGAATCGGTTGGCGATCTCCAATGCCCGCGCGGCTAACTCGTCCCGAAATCCGAGCTCTTGAGCGCGCGCGGCTTCACATGCCCCGACAAGCAGCAGGGAAGCCTGCGCGTCAGGATCCTCTCGTTCGCGCGCCCGGCGGGCTAAGCGAAAAACGTCAGCTAGCTGAGCGGCCGGGCTAAAGCGGGCGAAGCGTAAAAGTGCCTGCTCCGCGTAAACCGGGGTCTCGAGTCGTGATAGTGCTTTCGTAACCATCTCGCTGGCAAATTCGCCCATGCGGCGCGCAGCTGCCAGCTCCACATGCGCGGAAGCGACGAGCGCAGCAAAATGCGCCGGCGCCTTCTCCAAGATCGTGCCGACGTCTCGCGTATCGCCGAGCCGTTCCACCAACTGGACGTCGTCCACGGCCATCGCGATCGGCAAGCCGTAACCGCAAGCCAATGCGCGTTCCAGCAGGCTCTCGACCGGCAGCGCGCACGCCGCCCGCAGGGTCTCGTGCGCCCGCGCGAGGCTACCGATCGAGAAGAACAGGTCGGCTGAGTTTAAGCGGCTGTACGCTGCTGAGTAGCTCAACGCGTTGGCGTCGGAGATAGCCGTCGCGCGCGCCGATACCCGCTCCGCATTTTGATAATCCCCGGTCGTCCGTATCAGCACGGAAGCATTCATCAGACAGTTTGCGAGAATGACGGGATCGCCGTACCGCTCGGCGCCGTTCACCGCAGAAATCGATGCGTCAACGGATCTTTTGAGATTACCGTTTGAGTTTTCAAGCGTCGCCTCCGCGAAGTCGCGCCGAATCACATCGACGGGATCTCGCTCGCCTGCGAAGCGGTCGGCAAGGCGAAGGTATCGATGGGCTTCCTCAACCGCCGCGCGGCACGCATGCAACGTCGCCAGAAGCACATAGGCGGCGAAGCGCTCCCGATCGTTCTCTGCCGTTCCCTCGATCACGTCCGCGCAGTGTCCCAGCGCGGACGATTCATCGGACATGCGGTAAGCGGCATTCGCTAAGCGCATCGATAAACGCGCGATCGCGTGCCGGTCGGCACGCGATTTTGCATGCTGTACGGACTGAACGAAGCAATCGTAGGATTCTTGAGCCGATCCTAGCTTATCGAACGCTTCACCAAGTTTTTCGTTTATGCGTGCTGCTTGCTGGGGGCTTACGCTCGTTGCCGTCAGCGCCAACATGAAGCAGTCCCGCGCGGTAGCGAAACCGTACTGTGAATACGCGATATCACCGGCGCGTTCCGCGTGAGGCAGCATCAACTCGGCGCGTCCCGCAGCCTTCCAATGATTCGCGAGCATGGAGGGAGACGCGTCGGGTCGCTGTCTTTCGAGTTGCTCCGCAATACGTTCGTGCAGTACGCGTCGCTCGTTCGGACGCAACCGGCGATAGATCGCTTCGCGGATGAGTTCGTGGCGAAAGCGCTCGACCGCATCGGGCGCATCACCGTCAAGGAGATCGCAGGAATGCGCCGCTTCAAGCGCTGCGCTTTCTTCGAGGGCCGTTAATGACAAGAGCGATCGGAGGAAAACCGAATCGATCGAGGTGCTAAGTGCCGCCGCGGTTTGTAGATACGTGACGGTGCTGGCGGGCAGCGTTCGCAACTGCGCCTCAACGGACGCCTCAACGGTTAGCGGAAATTCCCGCGAGGCGCGGCGTGCGGCACTTACCAAGTGCTCGATGAAGAGCGCATTCCCGCCGCTACGACGGATGATTTCGTCAACGGTCTTATGGCTCAGTCGCTCGCCGGCCGGCACGAGGTGAAAAATGAGCTCGCGCGCTTCGGTTTCGCCGAGTCCGATAAGTTGGCATCGGTACGCGTTTACGAGGGCCTGAAGAGACGGCAGGTACGAACGGTACGGGTCCGCCGCGGACAATGCGCTTCGAGCAGACAAGACGAGGGCCAGGCGCGAGCGGTTGACGTTTGCCGCAAGATAGCGAACGAATTCGAGGGACTCCGAATCCATCCACTGCGCATCGTCAAACCCGAGAACGATCGGCGCGATCGTGCTACAGCGCTCGAAAAACTCGCGAATGATCACGAAGAGTTGCCGCTTGATCCACGGCTCGTCGTCCGGCTCTACCGCTGCTTCATCGAAGTTCAAGAAGCGGGTAAAGAGGCGTCGCGCGGGATCGACGCGCGGACGCGCACGCGGTTGGTGTGCCGCGCACGCTCGGCAGATCTCGGCGATGCAGCCGAAAGCTCGTTGTTCCGAAGCATGACTCGTCGTGAGGAAGGTGGAGCAACCACGGCGCTGAGCGACCGCGACCCACTCACGGAGGAGTCGCGTTTTCCCCGTTCCCGCATCGCCGGAAAGAAGAATGACCGAGCCGTCGTGACGCAACAAATCGTCGACGCGTGCCTCGAAGAAATTGAGCTCCTCGGTTCGCCCAACTATTCGCGCGGTTCGTGAAGACGCGGGCATTCGTCACCATTTTCGTCGGGCAGCCACCGGCCCTGGACAACGGAGCAAGCCGTCGCTGCGCGACAATCGCGTTAGTACGGGCGATAGAAGACGTTCCAGAACCAAACACCCCATGCGCCGACCGCGCACGAGTAACCGATCGCGAGACGACCGCCGGCCGGCACGCCGTCGCGCACCGCAAGGGCCATCAACACGACGAGAAACGGCGCAAAGTCGAGCACGTGCCGCATGCCGAATTGCGCGTAGCCGTTGACGTAATAGACGAACGACGGCCCGGCAACGAGTGCGGTCGCGACCCACATCGCGCCGACGAGCGCGCGCGGACGGCGGGCGAAAAACGCGATCAACAACGCCGGGCTCGTCCAGGTCAGCGCGACGCCGCCGTAGCCCGGGACGACGAACGGCCAGGAGGGCCGGATGTCGGGGCCCTGCACGAAAAACGACCAGAGTTGGTACGGCAGATAGCGCAGCGCAAAGGGTGAGCCGTCCGGTTCGCCCGCGCTGTCTTGGTGGTACCACGCGGTGTAACCGATGTCGTACCAAACGCCCCAGCGCGCCTCGTTATACGCGATCCACACTGCCGCGCCGCACACGATGACGAGGGCGAAGCCGAGTGCCGCCCCTCGCCGTTGCGCCGCGTCGCGCTCGCGCAGCACGAGCCACGCATATACCGGGACCGCGAGCACGAGCGAAAAGCGCGAAAACAGGGCACCCGTCGCGGCGAGCGCGACGAGCCAGCCGCGCCGCTTGCCCGTCACTTCCGCCAGCGCGACGAACGTGCACGCGACCGACGCGACGTGCGCGAGGAACCAGACGTCGCCGAGCATCGCGCACCACCAAAGCGTCGTGCCCGCGAAGAGAAACGCGACGATCCAGATCGCGGCGCGCCGCTCGACGCCGACATGCTCGCAGACCAGAGTGCAGGCACCGACCGCGATGCCGCACAGGACCAGCGCGAGCATGGTTTGATTCACGCTGTGGAAGAGCGCGACGAACGGCAGCAGCAGGATCGCCGGAAGCGGCGCTTCGATCACGTAGTGCGCGCCGTTGTACGGCAACGCGTCGATGTAGGGGCCCGGCCAGTCGATCGCCGTGTGTCCGTGCAGCATCGCGTTCGCGAGCAACACGTAGTTGTCGTACGGCGACGAGCGCCCGTGCGCGGAGAGCGCCGCGACCGCGAACGCGACGAGCCCCGCGATGCTAGCGAAGCGCATAGAGATGCGGCGATCCCTCGTCGAGCGTACGCGCATGAAATCCCGCAAACTGCTGATCGTCGTCGGAGATGACGACGACCGGCCGTGAGCGGAGCCAGCCGCGGTACCGGCCGATGTATTCTTTCGGGTCGGCGGTGAGCACGATGCGCTCGTCGAGCCGATGTTCAACGTAGGCACCGTAGCCTAGCGGCGTCGCGTACAACCACGGCGCGACGACGATCGCGTTTCTCGGCGTGAGCAACTTCACGCGATCGATCCACATGCTCGCACCCGCGTCGCTCGGCTGCGCGAAAAGCTTCGCGTTTTGCCGTTCGTCGGCGTATAGCACGGCGAGAACGACGATCGCCCCGGCGAGCGCGGCCGCCGCACGGGGCGCACGCGGCAACGCACCGAGCGCCTGCGCACCGTACGCCGCGAATGCGACGAGAACGAAGGACGCCCCGAGGAAGTAACGCGACGTGTCGGACTCCGACGGATAGGCGAAGATGAACAACAAGGGGACCGCGCCGAGTACGAGCAGTCCGCACATGATGAGCGGCGCGCGCCACCACCACAGCGCCGCCCCGAAGAGCGCGAGCCAGAGGACCGGATCGCTCAGGTCATTGCGGGCGACCGGCGCGAAATCGCTGACGATCCGGTGAAACGGCACCGGCCCCAACATCGCGAAAGCCGCGCGGTGGGGCGCGAACTGCGAGCCGGCGACGACGTGGATGAAGCCGCCGACGGTGGACGGGTGACCGTCGTCCCAAAACGGGCGTCCCGGTGCGATGCCGAGCGAGCGCGTCGGGTCGAGGGCCCACGCCGTCACAAGCGCGCTGCGGATCGGCAGATACGCGTAGGCGGCGGCCAGCGTGAGCACGGCGACGCCGGCCGCCTGCAGCGCCGGCACGAGCGGCGGACGGCGCACCAGCGCTATGACGGCAAGGCCCGGCAGCGCAAGCACCGTCGTGTTGTCGAACGCCAGCGCAAGGGTCACCGTCGCCGCGAGGGCCAACGCCCACCGCCGGCCGCCGTCGCGGTGCCAGCAGAGCGCGAAGACCACGGCCCACGCAACCGCACAAAAGCTCACCGGGTGCACATCGACGTACGTTGCGTGATTCCACGGCACGTTGCCGAACGCAAAGAGGGCCGCGGCGCAGAGTGCGACCGCTTCACCGGCACCGGCGGTGACGAGCGCCGCGACGAGTGCCGCGACCGTGCCGGCCGATGCGATGCCGGTCAGCAGATTCATTCGCCAGGCGACCGTGCCGAACGGCTCGAGGTGCGTCCACACCCAGCCGGCGAGCACGAAGCCGGGAAAGCCCGTCGGATATGCGATACCGAGGATGTACGGAACGGTTTGTAAATCGCCCGTGTCCCAAAAAGAGACGTCTCCGCGAAGCGACGCTGCATAGACGCCGAGCGGTATCGCGAACGCGACGACAATCGCGCTGGTCGAACGCAGGCGAGGACTCATTCCCGGTAAACTACGCCCGACGATGAATGGTAGCCCCTCCAAGCGCGTTGTCGTTGCGGAATCGTTCGCCGAACGCGGGCTGACGATTTTACGCGAGGCGGGAATTACCGTCGATTCGCTCGTCGGTAAATCGCGCGACGAACTCAAAGCAGCGTTGCATAACGCCGACGGTTTGATCGTTCGATCCGAAACGCGCGTCGACCGCGATCTGCTCGCGTCAGGCCCGAATTTGACGGTCGTTGCGCGCGCCGGTGTCGGTGTCGACGCGATCGACGTCGATGCCGCGACCGCTGCCGGCGTCATCGTGCTCAACACCCCGGCGGCGAACACGCTCTCCGCAACGGAGCAAACGTTTTCGCTGATGCTCTCGTTGGCACGCAAAACGCCGCAGGCCGTGCAGTCGCTGCGCGAGGGCCGCTGGGACCGGCTCAAACTCGTCGGCACCGAACTCGCGGGCAAGACGCTCGGCATCGTGGGTCTCGGGCGCATCGGCGGCAACGTGGCGACGCGCGCGCGCGCATTCGCGATGAACGTCCAGACCTACGATCCGTACATCACGGCGGCCCGCGCCGATGCCTTCGACGCGAAGCTCATCGATCTCGACACGCTCTTGCAGACGTCCGATATCGTTACACTGCACGTGCCGCTCAACAACGAAACGCGCGGGATGATCGATCTCGCGAAGCTGCGTCTGCTCCAGAAGCACGCGCTCATCATCAATTGCGCGCGCGGCGGCATCATCGTCGAGGATGATCTGCTCGCCGCACTCGACGAAGACGCACTCGCCGGTGCAGCGATCGACGTGGTCACCGTCGAGCCGCCGCCGGCCGACGGCAGCGGCGCGAAACTCCACAAGCACCCGAAGGTCGTTCCGACGCCGCATCTCGGCGGCTCGACACACGAAGCGCTCGCGCGCATCGCAAACGAGCTGGCCGAAGACGTTGCGCGCGTGCTGATCGGTGCGCCCGGGATCGGCGCGGTCAACGCGCCGATCCCCGACGGTCCCGAAGCCGATCGGCTGATTCCGTTCCTCGACGTCGCGTACCGCATGGGCCGATTTTTCCCGCAGTTCGGCAGTGGCGATGCACGCGGTGCCTACGCGATGCTATTGCAAGGCGAACTCGCCGAAGTGCTGCCCGACGCGTTCGTGCGCGCTTTTCTCTCGGGACTCTTGCAAACGACGACCGATCGACGCGTGTCGATCGTGAACGCCGAACACGTCGCTGCGGAACTCGGCGTGCGGGTCGAAGTGCGCGGCGATTCGAGCCCGAGTGCGTACGCGTCGGCACTGCGTGTAATCGGCGGCTCGATGACGCTGACCGGTACGTCGGTCAACAATGAGCCGCGCATCGTCGAAGCCGGCGGATTCCAGATCGACGCCGTGCCGCGCGGGCCGATGATCGTCACGCAACACCACGATGTTCCCGGCATGATCGGACGCGTCGGCACCTTGCTCGGCGACGCCGGCATCAACATTTCGACGATGCAAGTATCACGTAACGCGATCGGCGGCAACGCGATCATGATGCTCGGCGTCGATCGTCCCGCCGATGACGCCACGCTCAATACGTTGCGCGCCGTCCCGGGCATCGCGTCGGTTCGTTCGCTCATGCTCTAATTTCGATGCGGCTCTACATCGTCCGCCACGGCGAAACAACCTGGAATCTGGCCGGCCGTTATCAAGGCCGCCGCGAATCCGCGCTGTCCGCGCGCGGGATGCAGCAAGGGCAACTGCTGGCCGATGCAATCGCGCGCATCGAGCCGCCCGTCGTGACGATCATCAGCAGCCCCATGCATCGGACGCGTGCGACGGCCGCCTTTGTCGCCGACCGCCTCAACGTGCCGCTGCGCACGGACGATGCCATCATCGAGATTGCACACGGCACCTGGGAGGGTCGTCTGCGCGACGAGATCGCGACGAACGATCCGGAGCGCTATCACCTGTGGCGCCGTGAACCGGCTGCGGTCGCGTTTGAAAACGGCGAATCGTTGCTCGACGTGTGCGCGCGTTGGCGACGGTTCCGCGCGACGTTTTCCGTGGAAGCGCCGACGTTGCTCGTGACGCACGATGCCGTAGTGCGCGTTGCGTTGCTCGACATCACGCAACGGCCGCTCGAAGACTTTTGGACGATTCGGGTCGAGAACGCGGCCTACGCCGTCGTCGAGGCGCACGGCAGCACGTGGACGCTACTCGAAGAGAACGCCAACGGACATCTCGCGAACCTGCGGGCGGCGACCGAAACTCAAGCGCTCTAGCGGTTTCACCGAAGCTCTATTTGATGTGGTCGACGTAGACCGCTCGCAGGAACGCGTAGTATACGGTGTGGCCGGTGATGTCCGACCACGAAGCCGGCCGTTCCAGAATACCGAGGACGCGCAGACGGTCCCCGACGCGCAGATGTTCCGTCGAAAGCTTGATGAAGAGATCCGTCGGCTCGGCTTCGCCGCCGCACTGTCCGAGGATCACGCCTGGCCGAACGATCGAGTCGACCTCGCACGCATAGGCGACATGGGTTCCGACCGACGTCGTCAGGTCGCCCGTCACGACGTTCGCCGTGTTTTTCGGATCGACGGTCCGCAAGAAAGTCGCTTCTTGCCGGCCGCGAGTCGGCGCGGCTTCTCCCGCTCGCGCCGGCCCGAACGGAAGAAGGCTGACCGCCGTGATTGCAACGGCAACGCAAACGCGGATCGTCAGAGGTTCACCGTGTACGTGCGGATCGGCGCACCGAAAATTTCGGGGCCGAAGTCGGCCGTGCCGGGATAGCCGGCGAAACCGAGATACGGGAGGCCGAAGTAATCTTCAATCGAGTGCAGCGTGAAGTAATGATTGTAACCGACGGTCGAAACGGTGCCGGGTTTGATGAACGGTGAAAGCAGGACCGTGCCGGTCTGACCGCCGCCCGAGTTGCCGACGGTGCCGGTGATCGTCAGACCAAAAACTTTGGCGGCATCCGGAACGCCCGGAAGCATCGTATTCGGACCGCTTGGTTCATTACAGCACGAGGTCCCGTCGAAAACGGTGTACGAGCCGTCGACGGCATTCGGACTAGGCGACGATTCGTCGAACGTAATCATCAAGAGACCGTCTTGCTGAAACGCCGGCGAGTGAACGATGAGCGGGACCCAGGTCTTGAGAAAATTGTTCTGATTGACGTACGTCGGCGGACTGCCCGGCGTTTTGCATGGAACGTCGTGGCCGTCGTTACAGAGATTCGGCGTGATGAACACATAGTTCGGCGTCGTCGCTATCGACGCGAGATCGGCCGTGAGCGTCGAGTTGTTCAGCGGAACGACGTGGGCCGTACACGCACCGGAATCGAGCAGTGAGTGAAAGTACGCAAACGGATTGTGGCGGGTCGCATACTGATCGGTCACGGCTTGCTTACCGCCTTTATTGTAGGCCGGCGGCACCTGCGCCGACGCGGTGTTGTCGGGCGTCCCGATTCCACCGATGGGCTGACCGCACGTCGCCGTTTCGCGCGTCGTGTCGTTGCCCATGTCCTCCATGTAGCCTTTCCAGGTGAGTCCCTTGGCCGAGAGTTGGTCGACGATCGTTAGCGTGGCAGCAGGATACACGCAGCCGGTCCCTTGGACCTGACCGTACGCTTGCAATGACGTCTGATTGATGTCGATGTAATTCGAACCCACGCCCGGCGCAAGATTCGTGCAATCGTCTTGATTATCGGTCGTTACGGCTTCACCGCTGACGAGCGAGAGGTAGTTGCCGAGGCTGAAATGGCTCGTACCGTAATAATTTTGGAGCAGCGCGCCCTGTGCTTCCACGGTTTGCGTGAGATACGGTGTCGGCATCTGGGCTCCGAACGTGTTGTTGTACGCCTGGTTCTCGAGAATGATCGTGAACACGTGCTTGATCGGAGGCGACGTGAGAGCGGCGGGCGCTTTCGGTGCGGCAATTCCGCCGCTACATGCCGCGACCACGAGGAGCGACGAGCAAAGTGCCAGAGCGCGGCCGAACGTTCGAACACCGAAGATCTTCATGAACCGTCCTTAATGAAACGATAAGCAAATCGAAAGCACGGCGCTCATCCGAGATGATCGCGCCGCTCGGCGGGATCATCGCACAGCTTCACGGACGATTCAATTATGAAAAAGTTATGAGACTAAATTTAAACTGATGATAACGGTCGGATGGCGTCGAGTACGGCGCGCTCGCGAAAGACGCGCCGCCACTGCAAGCCGCCCCGGTCGTTGCTGATGCTCAGCTCCTGCCAACCGCCGGCGGGCAGGTTCACTTCGAGCGCTTCAAGCGCTTCAAGATCCTCGCTGAGCACCGAATTCTGAAACGCGACCGCGACACGGTCGATCCACGCCGGAGGCGCACCCGACTTGCGGCTGATCACCCAGAAATCGTGCGTGCTGTTCTTTGTCTCGGGCGTGAGTGCGTACATCACCTTGCTGAAGAAGGCGCGCTCGTCGGGCGCGCCGGCCTCAGCGACGCGCACGTGCAGTGTATAAAACGCCGGCACGTCGTATTCGATGTCTTGCCAGCGGTCGATCGATGACGTGATGCCCGTACTCTGCGCGTAGAACGGCGGCACGGGCGCGTTTTCCATATGCCGGAAGCAGCGTACCATCGTGCCGTCGACCTTCGTGCGAATCGGCGTTTCCGCAACGTCGGGGCTGCCGATCGTATCCGCATGGATGAAAGTCTCGTGCGAGAGATCCATCAGGTTGTCGAGCACGAGCGCGTACGCGCGCGCAGCGTCCGCATATCTTTGAGAAAATGCCAGTGCGGATCGAGCGCGAAGCGATGGTCGGGAATCGACGACGGATGCGCGACATCGGCGTTGCCCAAATCCAGACAAACGGTCCGCTCTCAACAAGCGGGTAGCTGCGCACGCGCGCGCTCTTCGGCACCGACCCTTGTCCCGGGACCGCCGTACACGCACCACCGTTATCGAATCGGAACCCGGTTCGTCGAGCAGCACGCGGCGCATCGGGGTACGGGTGATTTCCTCACCCCAGGCGGCAACGTACCACGCATTATAGACGAACTCTTCGGGCATCGAGGACATCTTCGTTCTCCGCTTCAATTCGGGACGTCGGTATTCAGCGCGAAACGGGGACGTCCCCACGCTGCGGCTGCGCAAACGTTCCCGGCGGCAACGACTCGGGGAAGCGGTACGTCATGAACGATATCTTCTCGCGCGCCGCGAGCTTCGCGTACGTCGCGCGTGCGGTCGCCACCGCCGGCACCCAGTATTTGTCGACGCGAACGAACGTGACGGACCCGCTGCCGCCGTGCGCGTCCGTCACGAACGCAATCGCGATCGGAAGAAAACTTGCGCCGTCGATCGTCACGCGCGTGACGCGATATGCGCCGGCCGTGTGCGGCGTCGTCGCGAAGACGTAATCTTCATGGCGCGCGACGCGCATCGCGCCGACGAATCGGAAGTCATACGCGTCGATCTTCGGCGCAAGTGCGGCGACGGCGTATCGGTCACGGCGCCCATGACGGACGCGAATCGCCGGCGGATCGAGCCGGCGACCGTCGACCGAGAGAATCTCGTCCCGCTGGTTGGTTCCGCTGCGAAAGACGCGGTGTACCTGTAGCAGATCTCGCGCGCCGGTTTGTTCGACGACGTATTCGAATGAGATGACCTGCGGTGCCGGTTGCCTCGCGAGTGCGATCGCGTAACGCGCGAGAACGCCCGTCGGCGCAAGGCGGTTGCGCAGCGGCGGCACATCAGGGGGCGCCGTCGGCGGAACCGCTTGCACAAGTGCAAACGCCGCCGCGAGTATCCATCCGGTCAACCTAGTGTCGTGAACCGAAAGTTCGCGCACAAAATCTCACTTGTCCTTTTGCACGGAACTTCCGGTTCACGACACTAGCGCGCCGCGCATCGCGGCCAACGCCGCTTCGGCTCCCTCGACGTCGCGGCCGCCGCCCTGGGCTTGCGCCGGTGCGCCGCCGCCCTTCCCGCCGACGTGCGGAGCGGCGGCGCGGACCAGATTTCCCGCGTTGACGCCGGCTTTCACCGCGTCATCACTCGCGCTTGCGAAGAGCGCGACGCCGTCCGTACCGGTGCCGACCAACGCGATGACGCCGCGCGGCAGCTTGGCGCGAATCGCGTTCGCGAGCGAGCGCAGCGAGGTCGCATCGGCTTGCGGTACGATTGCCGCGACGACGGGCCGGTCGCCGAGCGTCTCGGCTCGTTCGACGTATTCGTCGGCGTCGGCGGCCGCCAGACGCGCCTTTGCCTCACCGAGCGCCCGCTGCGCGTCCCGGACCTCACCCTGTAGACGCGTCACGCGCTCGAGCAGATCGTCCGGCTTGGCAGCGAGCGTTTCGGCCAGATGCGCGACGGTGTCGCTCGTGCGTTCGACGATCGCTTCTGCCGCGCGCGAAACGGCGGCTTCGATCCGGCGCACCCCGGAGCCGATCGACGACTCGGCAATCAAGACGAACATGCCGAGTTCGCCCGTCGAATGCGCGTGCGTTCCACCGCAGAATTCAACCGACGGCCCGGCTTGCACGACGCGCACGACGTCGCCGTACTTCTCCCCGGCCATCGTAATCGCGCCGGTGCGCAGCGCTTCGTCAATCGGCAGCTCACGCGTCTCGAGATGAAAGTCGTCACGAATCAACGCGTTCACGCGCTGTACGACACGTCGCCGCTGCTCGAGCGTGAGCGCGCCGCCGGGGCTGCGAAAGTCAAAGCGCATACGGTCGATGCCGACCCACGATCCGGCTTGCACGACATCGTCGCCCAGCACGTCGCGCAGCGCACGCTGAAGTAAGTGCGCGGAGGTATGGTGCCGGCGTATCTCCGCGCGCCAGTCGGCGAACACGGTCGTTTCGACGGCGTCGCCGATCGCGAACGAGCCCTCGCGCACGACGCCGTGGTGCACGACAGCGTCGCCGGCCAATTGCGTGTCGATGACGTCGAACGAAGCGTCGACCGACGTGATCGACCCGCGATCGCCGATCTGTCCGCCCTTTTCAGCGTAGAACGCCGTGCGGTCAAGGATCAATTGTGCGTTCGCGCCGGCATCGGTATGTTCGACCGACGCACCGTCGACGAGAATCGCTACAACGGTACCGGCGCTCGTGAGTCCGTCGTAGCCGGCGAATTCACTGCGCACGGCCGGCAGATCGCTGACCGTGATCGTCGCACGTTTCGCGGCCGCGTCGGCCCGCGCGCGAATGCGCTGGGCGCCCATCTTCGCTTCGAAACCGGCGCCGTCAACCCCAACGCCGCGTTCGCTCGCGATCTCGCGCGTGAGCTCGACCGGAAAACCGTAGGTGTCGTGCAGCGTGAAGACATCGTCGCCGGTGAGCAACATCGTGCCGTCCGCGGCCGCTTCCGCGATCAGACCGTCGAGCATCTCGCTCCCACGGTCGAGTGTCCGGCCGAAGGTCGTCTCCTCCGCGCGCAACGTCCGTTGGACGTCGTCGAGACGTGCCGGTAACTCGGGATAGCCCGGCTCGAGCGACGCGACGACCGCCTCCGCGAGTTCGAGCATAAACGCGCGCGGGTAGCCGAGCAAACGTCCCTGACGAATGGCGCGCCGAATCAGGAACCGCAAGACATAGCCGCGGTCGGTGTTCGACGGATACACCCCGTCGGCGATCAAAAACGTCGTCGCGCGTGCATGATCCGCGAGGATGCGGCGTCGCACGAGTTGCTCGGCCGCGTCGAGCGACGTCGTGCCGACGCTCGGCTGGGCCGCGATCAGATCGGTGAACAGATCCGTCTCGTACATCGACGCCTTACCGTTGACGAGCGCGAGAACCCGTTCGAAACCCATGCCGGTATCGATCGCCGTGCGCGGCAAATCGGAGAGCGCACCGTCGGCGTCACGATTGTACTGCTGGAACACGACGTTCCAGAATTCGACAAAGCGATTGCCTTTGTTCGGCGCGTCGTCATCCGGGCCGAGACCGTTCGCGACGCCGGTATCGTAGAATAACTCGCTGCACGGCCCGCACGGGCCGGTCGCGCCCATCGTCCAAAAGTTATCCTCGTCCCAGCGCGTGATGCGCGACGGCGGTAATCCGATCTCACGTTCCCAGATCGCTTGCGCTTCGTCGTCGGACGTATGGACGGTCACGTGAATCTTCGCCGGGTCCAGTTTCCACTCGTCGACCGCGAGTTGCCACGCGAAGCGGATCGCTTCGCGCTTGTAGTAGTCGCCGAATGAGAAATTGCCGAGCATCTCGAGGAACGTGCCGTGCCGTCCCGTGCGCCCGACGTTCTCGATATCGCTCTTCGCGCCGGCGACCCGCAGACACCGTTGCACCGTCACCGCGCGCGGCGCCGGCGGCGGCTCTTCGCCGAGAAATACCGGTACGAACTGTTCCATCCCCGCAATGGTGAAGAGCGTCGTGCTCATCGCGTCGGGAATCAGCGATGCCGACGGAAGATGCGCGTGACCGTTGCGAACGAAAAACTCGACGAAACGATCGCGAAGCTCGTCCGACCTCATGCTTCTTTGAGAAAGTTGCGAAGCTTTTCGAGCGCCTTCTGCTGTAAGCGCGAGACGTGCATCTGCGAGACGTTGAGGCGCTTGGCGATCTCCGTTTGCGAGACGCTTTCGTAGAATCGCAAGTACAGGATCACGCGTTCGCGACCGCTCAGGATTTCGAAAGCGCGTTCGAGGTTGGCGCGGTCTTCGAGCAGATCGAGCGCGGCATCGTTTTGACCGACGTAGTCCGCGAGCGTTTGCGACTTTTTGTCGCCGTCGCCGTTCAGTTCGGTATCGAGCGAAAGCAGATTATAGGCTTGCCCGAGTTCTTGTGCTTCAAGGACGTCTTCTTCGGAGGCGCCGAGGTGCTGCGCGAGCTCCGTGACGGTCGGTGAATGCCCGAGTTTGACCGTCAGCTTTTCCAGCGCTCGATTCACGGCCAGGTTGAGTTCTTGGAGCCGGCGCGGAACCTTGACCGCCCAACCTTTGTCGCGAAAATACCGCTTGATCTCGCCGACGATCGTCGGCGTCGCATACGTCGTGAACTCGACACCGCGTTCGAGATCGAACCGGTCGATCGCTTTGAGAAGCCCAACCGTGCCGACCTGAATCAGATCGTCGAGCGCTTCGCCGCGATTCGCAAATTTGACTGCCAAATAGCGCACGAGGTTGAGGTGCGCGACGACGAGTTCGTTGCGCAGACGTTCCAATTCGGTCTCACCGGTATGGTCGCGGCCGCCGTCGTCTTGCGGATGCGCTTTGAGGTGAGCGAACCGTGCAAACGCCGTGCGTGCTCGCTGACGATCCCAACGTTCAGCGTCGATCGGAGATACGGAGCCCACGCTACCCGGAAACGCGTTTGATCATCACGAGTTGCGTTCCGTCTCGAACGTCGCTCGTGTACTCCACCGTATCCATAAGGGCGCGAATGAGGAACACGCCGAGCTCCTCGGTCCGGCCCGTTTCACCGATTCGCTCCTCATTGACCGTACTCAGCGGCGGCCCGATGCCGCGGTCACGGACCCGCACGGCCAACTCTTCGTCACGCAACTCGCATTCGATCTCGATCGACCCGTCGGGCGTGCCGTGCTGAATCGCATTGGTGCACGACTCCGCGATCGCCAACTTGATATCTTCGATCTCGTCCACCGAAAAGCGCTGACGGCTTGCAACCGCGGCGATGGCCAAGCGGGCGACGGCGACCCATTCCGCCCGCGCCGGGATGGACAGCCGTACGATACCGGAGGTCATATTCGTCGCAGTCATCGCATTCATGCGAGCGCTTTCATCGCGCTTTGCTCGTCATCGAAGATGCCGAATATCTTGACCAGTCCCGTGATGTCGAAGATTTTCTTGATCTGCGGATTGGTGCACACCAGATTGACCGACCCGCCGTGCTCGCGGACGCGCTTGAGCCCGCCGATAAGAACGCCGAGCCCCGTCGAATCGATGTAGCGCACCTTTTCCAAGTTGATCACGAGATTGTAATGCTCTTGGTCGATCAGCTCCGTGATCGCATCTTTCACCTTGGGCGAGGTGTAAACGTCGATCTCCCCGGTGAGGTCCACAACGTACGCATCCCCCTCGGATTCGCGCACGTTCACTTTGATATCCAACGTATCTCCTACAACTGCTTGTCGAGTTCGGTGCGGTGAAATTCTGCCGCGTCTTTACCCTCGGCAACCGACGCGTCGACGCGAGCGCGCGCTTGTTCGACGATCGAGCGTCCGCGCTCGATCAAATCATCGGTGGTTCCCGAAACGGTCTGGCCGATCTCACCGGCACTCTCGCGCGTGCGGCCGGCGGCTTCGCGCGCTTTGGCGCGTATGCGATCGCGTGTCTCTTCGCCGGATTGCGGCGCTGCGACCATGGCAATCACGACGCCTCCCAAAAGGCCGAGAAAGAGGCCGGTAATGAAACCGGCCGGCGAGTGCGCCGCGGCATCGGCGGCGTCGTCATCGCGCAATTCGTCATTTGACGGATCCATCAGAGCAGATCCTCCTCGCCGAGGCCTCCGGCTTCGGCGTGAATCTCATCGCGCAGCGGAGCGATGCCGTTGCTCGAACGGCGGCCGGTGATCAATCGCCGGATTCCGGCCGAGACGCCGGTGAGAGTTGCTCCGACGTTCACGATCGCCGGCGAGACGGCACGCCCGGCTAAGTCGGACGTCTTCACCACCTGGGCGGCGACGACTTCAAGCGAGCCCACGAGTTCACCGAGCCGCGCGACGGCGGCATCGGCGGTATCCGCAATTCCGCCGACGTGGCCCAGCGTGTCGGCAACCGGCGCGCCGAGCGCGCCGATCTGCTTGTCGACCTCATCGAGCGTCCCGTTCAAGCGGCGCAACACATTCGCAATGGCCGAACATACGACGAGGATGCCGATTCCGATCAGGAGCACGCCAATACCCGCTCCAACACTGAAGACGAGATGCGGCCAATCGACCTCCGACGTTACCACCAAACCTCCGAACGCTCGCTCGAGCCACGCAGCGCCAATACCCACATACGTCGTTCTCTACACCGGTTGCTTGGCCGCGTGCATTCGGTCGACGACTGACGCAAGGATTGCCGCCGTCCGCTCCATCTCCGCTTCGGTTGTTCCCCGCCCGAGCGAAAATCGAAGCATGCCGTTGACATACGCCTCCGATATTCCGAGCGCGGCAACGACGTGACTCGGCTCGAGAGAGCCGGCCGCGCACGCGCTTCCCGCCGATGCGGAAACGCCCTCCAGATCGAGCGCGATCAGCATTGCGTCCGAGGGTGCGTCGGCCAGCGCGATGCTCGAGATGTGCGGTAAACGCGGTCCGCCGTCGCCGAGAATTTGTACCGACGGAACGGCGTTGCGCACATCTGCTTCAAAGCGGTCGCGCAGCGCCGTTACGTGCGCCGCCACGATCGCGCGTTCGCTTTCGGCGAGTTCGAGCGCGCGCGCAAGGCCCACAATCCCCGCCACGTTTTCCGTCCCCGACCGCAGACCGTGCTCCTGACCACCGCCGACGATCTGCGCCACGACCGGCGTGCCGCGGCGAACGAAGAGGACGCCGACGCCTTTCGGGCCGCCGAACTTGTGCGCCGAGAGCGAGAGCAGATCGACACCGAGCGGGCCGACGTCGAGGTCGAGATACCCCGCGGCCTGGACGGCGTCGGTGTGCACGAGAACGCCGCGAGCGCGCGCGATTTCGGCAATCGTCGCAATCGGGGCAATCGTGCCGATCTCGTTGTTGCCGAGCATGATCGAGATCAATGTCGTATCGGGCCGGATCGCCGCCGCGACCGCCGCCGGTTCGACGGTGCCGGCGGTCGTCACCGGCAACCGCGTGACGCTCCAGCCGTCGGCTTCGAGCGCGTCGAACGCGTGCAGCACCGCGTGATGTTCGGCGACGGTCGTGATGACGTGCCGGCCGTCCGCTGCACGCGCACGTGCTGCGCCGACGACCGCGAGGACGTCCGCCTCGGATCCGCCGCCGGTGAACACGACTTCACGCGGGTGCGCGCGCAGGACACCGGCCACCGCCGCGCGCGCGTCGTCGAGGGCGGCGCGCGCGGCGCGGCCGTCGGCATGCGTCGAGCTCGGATTGTAACCGCCGGCGAGCAGCGGAACCATCACCTCGATGACCTCCGGCCGGGTCGTCGTCGTCGCCGCCCAGTCTAGATAGATGCGGGGCGTCATGTGCCGAACGGATCCTCCTCGGGTGCTCCGCGCCGCGCGTCGATCCACGCGCGCAGTCGCTCCTCATCGCCCTGTTGCGTCGGTTGGAAGTATGCCCGTTGTGCGAGCGCCTCCGGCAGATTCGTTTGCAAAATGACCGGCGGGGGACCGTCGCCCGTCGCTTCCATCGACGCGTAGTCGTCGTGTGCATAGCGGTAACCGCTCCCGAAGCCCAGGTTCTTCATCAACTTGGTCGGCGCGTTGCGCAGATGCAGCGGCACCGGATCGTTGCGCGTCGCTTCGACGTCGGCGAACGCCGCGCCGTAAGCGCGGCCTACCGTATTGCTCTTCGGCGCCGTCGCGAGATAGAGCGTCGCGTGGGCGAGCGGATAAAAGCCTTCGGGCATGCCGATGAAGTGGACGCTCTGCTGCGCTGCGATTGCCAGCGGCAGCGCGTGCCGGTCCGCCAAACCGATGTCCTCACTCGCGAGGATGACGAGCCGCCGCGCGATGAAGAGCGGATCCTCGCCGCTCTCGATCATGCGCGCGAGATAATAGATCGCCGCGTCAGGATCGCTGCCGCGAACGGTTTTGATGAACGCGCTGATCGTATCGTAGTGCGCGTCCCCGCCCTTGTCGTACGTGCGTGCGCGCTTCTGCAACGCATCGGCGATTGTCGCCGTATCGATCCGCGGATGACCGTCGCCTTCGCGCGGTGCGGCCGCGGCCGCAAACTCGAGCGTACCGAGCGCAACGCGCGCATC
The DNA here is from genome assembly GCA_965277075.1 of Candidatus Lustribacter sp. GTDB lineage: Bacteria > Vulcanimicrobiota > Vulcanimicrobiia > Vulcanimicrobiales > Vulcanimicrobiaceae > Lustribacter. The sequence continues at coordinate 2,504,949 of OZ255707.1, read as the reverse complement.
GCCGTTCGCGAGATTGACCAACGCGTCCATCGCGGCCGGTAACATCTCGACGCCCTCCGCACCCAAACCGCGTTCGACGTCGTGAAGCGCGCGCTCGAGAATCGTGCGAATGTCGTCGTCACCCAGCGCTTGCAAGACGAAAACGCGCGAACGCGAGAGCAGCGCCGAGTTCACCTCGAAGGACGGATTTTCGGTCGTCGCGCCGATCAGGGTGACCGTACCGTCCTCGACGTACGGCAACACCGCGTCCTGTTGCGCTTTGTTGAAGCGATGGATTTCGTCGATGAAGAGCACCGTGCGCGTACCGACGCGCTTGAGTTTCGCAGCGTCGGCCACCACGCGCCGCAGATCGGCGACCCCCGCACTCACGGCCGAGAGACCTTGGAAGTTCGCGCCGGACGTTTGCGCGATCACCTGCGCGAGGGTCGTTTTTCCCGTCCCCGGCGGCCCCCACAGGATCATCGACGGCAGCTGATCCGTTTCGATCGCGCGACGTAATGCGCGGCCCGGGCCGACGATTTGCTCCTGACCCACGAACTCGTCGAGCGTTCGCGGCCGCATTCGCGCCGCGAGCGGTTCGCGCACCTGACCGCCGCCCGAGGACTCGAAGAGCCCCAGCACTATTTCTTGTTTTTCGCTTTCGCCTTCGCCGACGCGGCCGGTGCCGGCGCTTGCGGTGGAATCGGCTGCCGAATGACCATCGGTGCGCCCGAAGCGACGACGTCGCGCGTTTGCAAATTGTAATCGACGACGTTGGCCTTCATCGACGAACCGCCCTCGGTGAGTTGAACGCTCCCTTCGAGGTGCAGCGTGTGCGCGATTTGATTGAGAACGCCGCGCTCGGCGGTCGCGGTTCGCTGACCTTGCGTGAAATGCACGTTGCCCTGCGCATCGTAGGCTTTGCTCTTCGAATCGAGTGTCAAGTTGTCGCACGTGATCGTCGAGGGGCCGTTGTAATCTTGGCCCGCTTCTTTCGCTTCCGGTGCGCCGCCGTCGTCATGGATCACGACGTTGCCGATCAACGTCGCCGTGCCGAGCTTGGTGTTGCCCTTCGCGTGATCGCCGCGTGCGTCGCTCCCGGGCCGGATCACCTTGACTTCTTTCGGCATCACGAAATCGCCGGAGTTCAGGTTCCAATTCGTTTGGTCGGTGACGATTTGATACCCGTTCATCTCGAGTCCCGATCCAGGCCCGATCGGTGCCGCGGCAACGCTCGCGAGAAGTGCCGCCGCAAGCAGACACGAACGGACGGCCGGTGGCCACATCGTTAGCCGGCGCCGTTCAAATGATGGTTGTGGTGAAAACCCGCGCGTTGGCCGGTGCCGATCGCGACGCACGACATCGGGTCGTCGGCGACGATCACCGGAATGCCCGTGACCTCGCCGAGCAATACGTCGAGCCCGCGCAGTAGCGCGCCGCCGCCGGTAAGGATCACGCCGCGGTCGATGATGTCGGCGGCAAGCTCGGGTGGTGTTTTCTCCAACACCGATTTGACCGCTTCGACGATGGCTTGGACGGGCTCGGAGAGCGCTTCGCGTACTTCTTCGCTCGTGATCTTCACGGTCTTCGGCAAACCGTTGATCAAGTCGCGGCCACGAATTTCCATCGCCAACTCTTGTTCGAGCCGGTGCGCCGAACCGATTTTCACTTTGATCTCTTCGGCGGTCCGCTCGCCGATCATCAGGTTGTACACCCGTCGGATGTGCCGGATGATCGCTTCATCGAGCTTGTTGCCGGCAACACGAATCGACTGCGAAACGACGATACCGCCGAGCGAAATCACCGCCACATCGGTCGTCCCGCCGCCGATATCCACGACCATGTTGCCGGAGGGTCCATCGATCGGCAAACCGGCTCCGATTGCCGCCGCCATCGGCTCCTCGATGATTTCGACCGATTTCGCTCCGGCGAGTTTTGCCGCATCGCGCACCGCGCGCTCTTCCACCGACGTGATCTCGGCCGGCACGCAAATGATCACCGACGGCTTTGGGCGGAACAACGCCGAGAGAAACGAACGCTGCTTGGTTACCTTCTTGATGAAGTAGTTGAGCATCGCTTCGGTCACTTCGAAGTCGGCGATGACGCCGTCGCGGAGCGGACGGATCGCTTGGATATTGCTCGGCGTGCGCCCGAGCATCTGACGAGCCTCTTCACCGACTGCGAGCGTCTTGTTCGAGCGGACGTCTTTGGCGACGACGGACGGCTCGCGCAGAACGATTCCCTTCCCGCGTACGTAGACGAGAACGTTGGCGGTTCCTAAGTCGATTCCGATATCGATGGCCGTGACTCCCGACTGAAAACTCAAAGCTGCCGCAGTGCGACGGCTATCTATCTCGTTCGGGCGGAGCGCACGAAATCCTGATGGAACGCACGCGACAACGCTTTGGCTGACAAGGAGCATCTCTTGATAAATCGTAGCCGTCTGCTTACGCTGCTGGGATCTGCCGCAGCGGTACCGTTTGTTTCGCAACCGGTGTTCGCGCAGAGCCTCACCGGCATCAAGGTGGCGACGACGCCGACCGACATCGGCGCGCAGCCGTTTTACGCCTCGGACCAGGGCTTTTTCAAAGCCGCCGGCCTCGAGGCTGACACGCAGATCATTTCGAACGGCGCGGCCATCACGTCGGCGGTCCTCGGCGGCGCGATCGACATCGCGCAGTCGAACGTCGTGTCACTCGCGCTCGCGCACCAGCGGGGCCTGGACGTGGTCGTCATCGCGCCGGCCGGCGTGTATTCCAGCAAGGAACCGACTTCGGCGATCGTCGTGTCGAAAACGTCGTCGTATAAAACGGCGAAGGACCTCAACGGCAAGATCATCGCGTGTAACGGGCTGCAGAATATCTCGCAAATCGGACCGGAGGCGTGGCTGGACAAAAACGGCGGCGACGTTGCGACCTACAAGTGGACCGACATGCCCTTTCCGGACATGCTCGCGGCGCTCGGCACCGGCCGCGTCGACGCGGCGCTGATCGCCGAGCCCGTGCTCAGCGATGCGCTCGCGCACGGCAACCGGGTTCTCGGCAACGCCTACGACGGTATCGCGCCGACGTTTCTCATCGGCGCGTGGTTCTGTACCGGCGCGTGGGCGAAGGCGCATCCGGACGTCGTGAAACGCTTCCAAAAGGCGATGCTCGCAACGGCCACGTGGGCGAACAAGAATCGGACACAGTCCGCGCTCATTCTCAATAAGGCAACCAAGATCGTCGTCGAACCAACGATGAAGCGAACGACGTACGGTGAGAAACTCGACCCCTCGCTCATGCAGCCCCTCATCGACGCCACGGCCAAGTACGGCACGCTGAAGACGGCGTTTCCGGCTGTCGATCTGGTCGCCGTCGAAGCGCGGTAGCGCGTTTACAGCAGCGCGGGGTAGGTGCTGGTTTCGAACGTGCCGAGCGGCTCCATCGCGGGGATGATGCCGCTCGCGCGTTGCACCTGCGCGCCGAGCGCGGAGAGCGCCTCTTCGAGCCGCTCGTAACCGCGGTCGATGTACTCGAGACCGATGATCTCCGTCTCGCCCGTTGCGGCGAGGCCGGCGATCACCAGTGCGGCCCCGGCGCGAATATCGGGCGCTTCGACCGGCGCACCCGAGAGCTGCGCGCCGCCTTTGACGAGGGCGGTGTTGCCGTCCATCGCGACGCGAACGTCGGCCCCCATGCGCACGAGTTCATTCACGTACGAAAAACGCGCGTTGAAGATCGATTCCTCGACCACGCTCGTGCCGGGCGTCGTGCACAAAAACGTCAGCATCTGCGGCTGTAAATCGGTCGGGAAGCCGGGATGCGGGGCCGTGACGATGTCCGTTCCGCTCTTGCACGCGTCGGCTTGCACGCGCATCCAGTCGTCGCCGCTCGTTACGACGACGCCGCATTCGTCGAGCTTCACGCGCAACGCCGCAAGGTCGGTCGGACGGCACCGTTTGACGGTGACGTCGCCGCGCGTAATCGCACCGGCGAGCAAAATCGTTCCCGTCGCGATCCGGTCGGGGATGATCTCGTATTCGCCGCCGTGCATCGTGCGCACGCCGTCGATCACGATCGTGTCCGTTCCCATCCCGGCGATCTTCGCGCCCATCGCGACGAGGAAGTTCGCGAGGTCGACGACTTCCGGTTCCATCGCCGCGTTGCCGATGGTCGTCGTGCCGTCGGCCATCACCGCGGCGAGCATCGCGTTCTTCGTCGCGCCAACGCTCGGCGTGCGGAAGAGCATCGCGCCGCCGGAGAGGCGCGCCTGCTCGGCTTCGGCGATCAGAAATCCGTGCGATACGGTGACGCTCGCCCCGAGCGCGCGAAACGCCGCTTCGTGCATGTCGGTTGCGCGCGTTCCCAAGATACAGCCGCCGGGCAACGGAACTTCGGCCCGCCCGAACCGGCCGAGTAGTGGACCGCACAGGTCGAACGACGCTGCGAGCTTGCGCACGAGCGCGTACGGTGCGCGGTGCGTATTGACGTTGCTCGCATCGATCGTGATCGTGTTGGGCGCGTCGAGCGAGACGCGCGCGCCGAGCGACTCGAGCAACGACCACATCACCGAAACGTCGGTGATACGGGGGACGCGATGCAGCGTTACTTTCTCGCCGGTGAGAATCGTCGCCGCCATGATCGGCAACGCGGCGTTTTTCGCGCCGTGCGTTTCTAAACTGCCTTCGAGGCGCAGTCCGCCGCGGCAGCGCAGCGTCGTATCGAGCCGGTCGAGGACGTTCACGATGCGGGCGGCGGCGGAACGGTACCCGTCGGCGGCGGCGGGGCGCCGGGCGACCACGCGGGCTGCGCAGCTTGGAAGGGCGGCGACGGAGGGGCACCGGGCGGCATAGGAGGAGCGGCCGGCGCTGTGCCGCCGGGGAGTTCGCGACCGCGATGACGCGCCGAGGCCATCGCCCACGAGCACAGGCCGAGTGCGGCCATCTGCACGACGACGCCCAAGAGTGGGTACCATGCCGAACTTCCGGGACCACGTTTCATTCTTGCCTCCTTCGCGCGGACGCGGGACAATTCTTACGTGCGCTGTACCGAGGGACACCGAGCAGCGAAACGGAGGATTTTGATTGCAGCGAAGCATTATCGCGCCGGCGGAACGCGTAACCAACCTGCGCTGGGGAATCGCCGTCTTGCTCGGTTTCGGCATCCTCGTCAATTACTTCGATCGCGTAAACTTGACGGTCGCCGGCCCCGACCTGCGGCGTGATTTCGGGCTCGACGACATCGCGTTCGGATACCTCCTGAGCGGCTACGCGTGGACGTACGCGCTCGCACAGATTCCGGTCGGACTCGTCCTCGATCGTTTCGGTGTAACGCGGCTCGGTCGCATTTCGAGCGCGCTGTGGAGCGTCTTTTCGCTGCTCACCGCCGCGGTGAGCGGCTTCGGTTTACTCTTCGCCGCGCGGCTGGGTTTGGGACTCGCCGAGTCGCCGGCGTTTCCAATCAATGCGAAAGCAACGGGATATTGGTTCCCGCGCAACGAGCGCGGCGTCGCGACCGCGATTTTCGACTCGGCCGCGAAGCTCGCGACCGCCGTCGGCGTGCCGATCGTCGCGTACGTCCTCGTCGCTTACGGGTGGCGCGCGACGTTTCTCGTTACCGGCATCGTGAGCGCCGTCTACTTCGCGGCGTTCACGATCTTCTATCGCAATCCGAGCGACGACAAGCGGCTGACGTTCGCCGAACGCAAATACATCACCGACGGCGGAGCCCAAGCCGAGGGCGTCGCGGCGACGAGCGGCGCCGGCTCGATGCTGTTGTACCTCGTGCGCCAAACGAAAGTCTGGGGGCTGACCATCGGTTTCGCGGCGTACGGCTACTCGTTTTATTTACTGCTCACGTGGCTGCCCGGCTATCTGGTGAAGACCTTCCACATGACGGTATTACGCAGCGGCTACTACAGCGCGATTCCGTGGCTGTGCGCGGCGATCTCGGACTTGCTCATCGGCGGATTTCTTGTCGACGCGTTGATCCGGCGCGGCTACGATGCGACGCGCGTGCGCAAAACGGTGCTGATCGCCGGCATGCTGCTCGGCCTCTCGGTAATCGGTGCGACGACGACGCACGACCCCAACGTCGCGATCGTGTGGATCACGATCGCGCTTTCGGGGCTCGCGTTCTCCGCGCCGGTAGGCTGGTCGATTCCCGCGCTCATCGCACCGCGCGGCGCGGTCGGAAGTGTCGGCGCGATCATGAATTTTGCGAACAACATCATGGCGATCGTCGCGCCGATCGCGGCGGGCTACGTCGTCGCGGCGACGGGAAGCTTCACGACCGTCTTCGTCGTCGCCGCGATCGTGCTCGCCGTCGGCATCTGCAGTTACGTCTTCGTCCTGGGGCGCATCGAGCCGATTCCCGAGCCTGGGTAGACGGTGGAACGCATCTTCATCGGCGTCGATCTCGGCACGAGCGCGGTGAAGGTTCTCGCCGTGACGGCGGCCGGCATGCGCATGGCGTTCGGGGCCGAATCGTACGGACTCGTGACGCCCGCGCCGCTGCAGGTCGAGCAAGACGTCGAGTCCGTCTACGCTGCGACGTTACGCGTCGTGAGCGACGTCATCGGCCGTGTGCGCGAGCGCGGCGAGATCGCCGGCGTGGGTTTCTCGAGCGCGATGCACGGAGTCGTGTGCGTCGACGAGCGCGGTCTGCCGCTCTCGCGCGCAATCACCTGGATGGACCGGCGCAGCACGACAATCGCGGACTCGTGGCGCGCCGACGGCACCGCCGCCGAACTCTACACCCGGACCGGCGCGCCGATGCATCCGATGTTGCCGCTCGCGAAACTACGCTGGCTCGTCGACAACGATGCGGCACTCGTCGCACGCACGCATCGCTTCGTCGGTATCAAAGAGCTGTTGGTATACCGTTGGACCGGCGAGTGGCTCGTCGATTGGGGAATCGCCGCGGCAACCGGCATGTTTGCGTTCGCGTCGCACGAGTGGGATGCGCGCGCGCTCGCGCTCGCGGGGATCGATGGTGCGCATCTCTCGACGCCGGCCAAGCCCACTACGTCGGTCAAGCTGCGCGTGGAGATATGCGAGGCGCTCGGCATGGGCGCCGCGACCGTCCTGGTCCTTGCGTCAAGCGACGGCGCGCTCGCGACGATCGGTAGCGGTGCCGGTGCGCACGACGTCGCCGTCACGCTCGGGACGAGCGGCGCCGTCCGCGTGCTCGCCGCCGCCCCGATGCTCGACGGCACCGCGCGCACCTTTTCGTATTGCGCGGACGACCGGCGATTCATCGTCGGCGGTCCCACGAGCAGTGCCGGCGCATCGCTCGACTGGCTCTTCGCGCTCATCCTCGAGGACGTACCGAAGTCCGAGCGGTTCGGGTGCGCGATCGCCTTGGCGGCGCAGAGTGAAGCGGGCGCGGCGGGTTGTACCGTCTTGCCCTTTCTCTCCGGCGAGCGCGCGCCGTATTGGAACGCATCGCTGCGCGGATCGATCGCCGGGCTCGAACTCGCGCACGATCGGCGCGCAGTGTTACGCGCGGCGTTCGAGGGCGTCGTCTTCGGCGTGTTCGCCGTCTACGCCATCGTGCGCGAACAGCTCGGCGTCGCGCGGCGGCTCATCGTATCCGGCGGACTCACGAAAGGCGCACTCGTCCGCGCACTGCTCGCCGACATTTTCGCGGTTGCCGCCGTTGCGCCGCACGAGGAAGAAGCTGCTGCACTTGCAGCGGCGCTCGTCGCGGCAGAAGCCGTCGGCGCCATCGACGACGCGGTTGCGACCGCCCAGGCCGTCGGCTACGACCCGCCGTTGGAGCCGGACCGGACGACGGCGCCGGCCTACACGGCCGCGTTCGAACGGTACGCAACGCTCGTCGCGGCAGCGCTGCGGTGAAGGATCGGCTCGCGGTCGTTGCAGTGCTCGCGTTGGGCTTCGTCTGGGGTTACAACTGGGTCGTCATCAAGGTCGCCACGAACGGCGCGTCGCCGTTCGTGCTCGTTGCGCTGCGCCAGGTGCTCGGCGCTATTGCGCTCTTCGCGATCGTTGCGATCGCAGGCAAACCGCTGCGCTCGCCGCCGCCCGGATGGACGATCCTCATCGGTCTCTTTCAAGTCGCGATCATGACGACGCTGCAAACGCTTGCGCTCGCGAACGGTGGTGCGGGGAAAACAACGGTGCTCGTGTACACGTTTCCATTCTGGATCGTGTTGCTTTCCGCAACGGTGCTGCACGAGCCGCTGACGCGTCAGCGCATCGTCGTTACGGCGATCGCCGCGGCCGGGCTCGGCTTCGTGCTCTATCCGCTCGACGTCACGCATGCTCCGATCAGCGTACTCTTTGCGCTCGGAGCAGCGCTGTCATGGGCGCTCGGCGCCGTGCTCACCAAACGGTTTCGCGCGAAGCACGACGTCGACGTCCTCACGTTCACGGCCTGGCAGATGGCATACGGCGCGCTGCCGTTGGTGTTGCTGGCGCTCGTCGTGCCGGGTGCCTACCTGCACCCGAGTACAACGTTTTTCGCGGCGTTTGCATATATCGTGCTGCTCGGAACGGCGCTCGCATTCTGGCTGTGGTTCTTCATCCTCGAACGGCTTCCGGCCACGAGCGCCGGTATCGCGTCGCTGCTCGCGCCGGTCATCAGCGTGCTCGCGGCGTGGGCGCAGTTACACGAACGTCCGAGCGTCACGGAAGCGGCCGGCATGCTGCTCATCGTCGCCGCGCTCGCGGTGAACAGCGTACCGCCGATGCGGACCTCACCTCGCAATCGCGCATTGGGCCACAACGTTCCGGCCGCGTAGCGCATCGAAGCATGCTCGCCATCCAAGCATGGGGAACGACGACAATGATGCTCGATTCCGTGGCCGGCTCGCCGGCCGAGATTCGCGAACCACGCGCCTGGCCGGACCATGCGGTCTACGGTTGGCGCGCGCGACTCGGCCTCATCGTGCCGCCGACCAACATCGCGAACGAAGTCGAGTGGCACCGCGCGTTACCTGACGGAGTCAGCCTGCACGTGACGCGGATGGTACTCCATGCGCACGGCGACGAGCCGGTCGAAGATGACGATCCGCTGGCCGTCGATCTCAATCGCGCCGCGCGTGACGTCGCGGAAGCGGGCGTCGGCGCGATCGCCTACGGGTGTACCGCGGGCACGATGACGACGCCGCTCGAACGGTTACCGCGGTTGATCAAACTGGCGACGGGCGTGCCCGGCGTCACGACCGCGTCGGCGGTGGTCGAAGCGCTGCGGACATTCGGTGCGAAAACCGTTGCGATCGCCGCACCCTACCACGACGTGATGATCGCACGCGAAGCGGCGTTTCTGCGCCGGCTCAACTTTCGCGTCGTTGCGACGCGTGGACTCGACATCGGCGCGAATGGGCCGGACGACTTCGTGCGCCTGCGAACCGTGTCGCCCGCACTGGTCTACGCGCACGCACGCGCGACGGTGGTCGACGGAACGGAAGCGCTGTTTCTGGCGTGCACCGACATGGCGACGTACGACGTCGTCGATGCGCTCGAGGCCGATCTGGGCATACCGGTCGTCACGAGCAATCAAGCAACGTTGTGGGCGACGCTGCGCGCCGCACGCGTGCGCGTCCCGATTCCCGGCTGGGGCCGGTTGCTCGCGACGCCCTGAGCGCGCTTCGTGCGAGACGGGGCACTAGGACTCGACGATGATCGGCGGATTCTGCGAACGCACCTCGGCATCGTGCATCGCGACATCCTCGGCGTGATGCGTCGCGATGTCTTCCTGCGTCGAATGCCGCTCCGAGGGGATCGTCCCCATCTCACCGTGCGGTACGGCTTCCGCACCCGGCACGACTTCGGTCATCACCGGTTCGACATGCAACGTTTCCCGCACCATCTCACCATCAACGTACTCGAGGTCGTTCGCACCGATCATCCCGTTGCGCGCTTGATCGCCGGGCGTCTCTTCGCGAATCGTCGGTATCCGCTGCTGCCCTGCGGCCGCGGCGTTCGATTGACCCGCGTCGAAGTGCAAACCGCCCTCCGGCCCGACCGGTTCCTGTTCTTCACCCATCGTTCGTCCTCCGCAGAATCGCTGCTGGACGAATAGTCCCCGCAACGGGTAGGAGTCACACGCATGGGAGCAACGCTATGAATCGCGACGATCGACCGGCAGTGCCGGAAACAGACTTTGACGATATGCTCGCTCAAGATCAAGAGGACACGATCGAAAACTGGGATCGAGATAAGGCCGTCGGGCCGGCCGACCGCGAGGGACGTCCGGCGGAAGACGACTGACGGCCGGATCTAGAGCGCGACCCCCGCGACTTTGAGTTTCGCGGTGGCGAAATCGATCTTCGATTGAGCGCGATGCCATGCCGCGAGATCGTTCCCCGCCGCTTTTTGTTCTTCGGTTCCCGCACGCAATTCTTCGCGCGCCGCGTCGACGTCGACATCGCTCTGCGCGACCGCCGCGTCGGTGAGAACGGTGATTTTGTCGGGCAGCGCCTGCAAGAACCCCTCGCCCGTCGCAAGCTCGACGCGGCGCGTGCCGCTGCCGTCGCGTACGTTCGCGCGCAAGACGCCGGGTCGCAGCGCCGTGAGATAGGGTGCGTGCGAGGGCAGAATGCCGACTTCGCCTTCCGTGCCGACGGCGATCACCAGCTCCGCTTCGCCGTCGAACGCGACGGCCCGCGGCGTGATAAGTTGGAACGCAACGGCATTGGCCATCAGGCGGTCTCGGGAAGGTCGCGGAGGCACGGCCGAAACGGCGTGCCGGCGGCCTTCGCCGCCGGCACGCGACGCTTCAGGTGGGCACGAGCGCCGCGCGCGGCGCCTCCGCGGGACGGCGCGATCGGGCCGAGACCCGTCATACCTTCGTCCCCATTTTGTCTGCGTTTTGCTTTACTTCGTCGATGCCGCCCGCCATGTAGAACGCCTGTTCCGGCAAATGATCGAGTTTGCCGTCGAGCACTTCCGCGAACGACGCGATCGTGTCTTCGATCTTCACGTATTTGCCGGAGCGGCCCGTAAATTGTTCGGCGACGAAAAACGGCTGGGAAAACAACCGTTGCAGGCGGCGCGCCCGGCCGACGGTTGCTTTGTCGTCGTCCGAGAGTTCTTCGACGCCGAGAATCGCGATAATGTCTTGCAGGTCTTTGTAGCGTTGCAACGTTTCTTGCACGCCGCGCGCGACGCGGTAGTGTTCGTCACCGACGATCTGCGGATCGAGGATGCGCGACGACGACGCCAGCGGATCGACGGCCGGATAGATGCCCAATTCCGAGATCGCGCGCGAGAGCGCGGTCGTCGCGTCGAGATGACCGAACGTCGTCGCGACCGCGGGGTCGGTGTAATCGTCCGCCGGCACGTAGACTGCTTGCACCGACGTGATCGAGCCCTTGCGCGTCGACGTGATGCGCTCTTCGAGCAATCCCATCTCGGTGCCGAGCGAGGGCTGATAGCCGACGGCCGAGGGCATCCGTCCGAGTAGTGCGGAGACTTCCGAACCGGCCTGCATGTAGCGGAAAATATTATCGACGAAGAGCAGGACGTCGGCGCCCTTCTCGTCGCGGAAGTATTCGGCCATCGTGACACCGGTTTGCGCGATGCGAAACCGCACGCCCGGCGGTTCGTCCATCTGCCCGAAGACGAGCGTCGTCTGTGCGAGCACACCCGACTCTTTCATCTCCATCCAAAGATCGTTGCCTTCCCGCGTCCGTTCGCCGACGCCGGTGAACACCGAGAAGCCCTTGTGCACGGACGCGATATTGCGGATCAACTCTTGGATGAGCACTGTCTTGCCGACGCCCGCGCCGCCGAAGAGACCGACCTTGCCACCGCGCGTGTAGGGCGCCATCAGGTCGATGACCTTGATGCCCGTTTCGAAAATCTTGGGCGTCGGGTCTTGGTCCGCGAACTCCGGAGCCGGCCGGTGAATCGGCCAGTACGCCGCCGCCGTGATCGGATCGTCGCTGTCGATCGTTTTGCCGAGCACGTTGAAGATGCGCCCGAGGGTGCCTTCGCCGACCGGCACCGTGATCGCCGCACCGGTCGTCGTCACGGCCGCGCCGCGCACCAGACCGTCCGTCGAGCCCATCGCGAGGCAGCGCACCTGGTTGTTGCCGATCTCGAATTGGACCTCGAGCACGAGATCGCGCGACTGCATCGCGGTGCCGCCCAGTTCGATGCCGTCATTGGAGCCGTGCGAAACGCCGTTGCTGGTCCCGTCGGCGTTGCCGACGTGCACGTTGAGCGCTTCATTGATGTTCGGCAGCGTGTCGAGCGTGAATTCGACGTCGACGACGTTACCGAGCACCTGGACGACTTTGCCGGTGGCGGTTGCGGCGGCGGGTTGTGCGGTGGCAGTCATTGCGGTCTTCCTATTCTGAGCGGGTCGAGAGGATTCACGTTCCGTGAATCTGTCGCGTTTCGGCTTCGACTAGCCGGCGAGCGCGTCGGCGCCGCTGACGATTTCGAGAATCTCCGTCGTAATCGACGCTTGCCGAGCGTTGTTCATCGCGACCGTGAGCTGATCGATCAGTTTCTTGGCATTATCGCTCGCGTTGTTCATCGCGATCAACTGCGCGGCATAGAACGACGCGTCGGTTTCGAGCATTGCGGCGAAGAGCGTGAATTCGAGGTACTTCGGCAGCAGGCGCGAGAGGACGGCTTCCGCCGACGGCTCGAATTCGACCGCATTGCGCGGGCCTTCGGCCTTCGGCTGCTCGTCGGCTGCGACCGGCAGCAGCTGACGCGTTTCGGGGCGTTGCGACATCATTGAAACGAGTTTCGATGAGACGAGCAGCACCTTCGAGACGCGGCCGTTGACGAAGTCGTCGCTCGCCGCAGCGGCAACCTCGCGCGCAACGTTCAGTTTGTCGGGACTCTGCAGACTCCACGCTCGGTCGCCGTCGAACGCCAACCGCTTCACCGCGTTGCGCGCTTTGTTGCCGACCGTGTAGAAGCGCAGGTTGCGGTTCTCCCGCATCATCGTTTCCGCGACACGAATCAGGTTCGCGTTGAACGAACCCGCGAGACCCTTGTCGGCGGTCATCAAGATGACGCCGACCGGCGCACCTTCGACGCCGGGACGCATGTAGGGATGATCGATCGTACCGACCGCGGCCAGCAAATCTTGCAACATCTTCGCGATCGCGTCAGCGTACGGGCGCGACTGCTTTTGCAGCGCGTCGGCACGGCGGATTTTCGCCGCGGCGACCTGCTTCATCGCCTTGGTGATCTGCTCGGTGTTCTTCATCGACCGGATCCGGTCGCGAAGATCGCGAACGCTCGGCATTAGTGCCCCGTCTCGCAAATACCGATACAGTCGCTCGGCGCTTTTCCGCCGTCGCTGCGTCGCTCATCGCTCGAAGGGCGCTGCCCTTCCACGCTCTTCGCTCCTTGCGACAACGAAAAATCGCTGTCGCTTGGTGTATCGCCATTTACGAGACGGGGCACTAGCGGTTGCCTTCCCTCATTAGAAGCTCTTGTTGAATTCTTCGATTGCGCCCACGAGCGCTTTCGTGTTGTCATCGCTCAGCTGCGAGGTCGTCGCGATTTGTTCGAGGACTTCCGGATGCTTCTCACGCAAGGCGCTCACGAACGAGCCCTCCCAGGCGGCGATCCGGTTGGTCGGAATCGCGTCGAGGTAGCCGCGCGTCGCGGCGAAGATCACCGCGACTTGCTCTTCCACCAACTGCGGATGGAACTGCGGCTGCTTGAGCACCTCGGTGATCTTTTCACCGCGCGTCAACTGGGCTTGCGTGTTCTTGTCGAGGTCGCTGGCGAGCTTCGCAAACGCGGCGAGCTCGCGGAACTGGGCCAGGTCCAATTTGAGCGGGCCGGCGACCGTGCGCATCGCTTTGATCTGCGCCGAGCCGCCGACGCGCGATACGGAGATGCCGACGTCGACCGCCGGGCGTACGCCCGAGAAGAACAGCGCACTCTGCAAGTAGATTTGTCCGTCGGTAATCGAGATCAGATTGGTCGGAATATAGGCGGACACGTCGCCGGCCTGCGTCTCGATGATCGGCAATGCGGTAAGCGAGCCGCCGCCGAGTTCATCGGAGAGTTTCGCTGCGCGTTCCAACAAACGCGAGTGAAGGAAGAAGATGTCGCCCGGGTAGGCTTCGCGGCCCGGCGGCCGGCGCAGCAAGAGCGAGACTTCGCGGTACGCTTGCGCGTGCTGCGTGAGGTTGTCGTAGATGATCAGGACGTCTTTGCCCGCGTACATCAGCTCTTCGCCCATCGCGCAACCGGCGAACGGTGCGACCCACTTCAGCGCCGCCGGCTCCGCCGATGAAACCGTGACGATCGTCGTGTACTCGAGCGCGCCGTTCTTTTCGAGCGTCTGCGTGAGCGCGGCGACGGTCGAGTTTTTCTGCCCGATCGCGACGTAGATACAGAAGACGTTCTTGCCTTTTTGATTGATGATCGTATCGATCGCGATCGCCGTTTTGCCGGTACCGCGGTCGCCGATGATCAATTCGCGCTGACCCTTGCCGATCGGGATCAACGCGTCGATCGCGCGGATACCGGTCTGCATCGGTTGTTTGACCGACTGCCGTTCGACGACACCCGGTGCACGATTCTCGATCGTGCGATACTTCTTGGACGCGATGTCGCCTTTGCCGTCGACGGGAATCCCGAGCGGGTTGACGACGCGTCCGAGCAACGCCTCACCGACCGGCACCGAGGCGATACGGCCCGTGCGCTTGACCTGATCGCCCTCTTTGATGCCTTCATCGTCGCCCAAGATCGCGACGCCGACGTTGTCCTCTTCGAGGTTGAGCACGATCCCTTCGACGCCGTTCGGGAACTGCACGAGTTCCGAGGCTTGCGCAGCCTCGAGGCCATAAATGCGCGCGATATTATCGCCGACTTCGATGACGGTGCCGACTTCCGACTGATCCGCGCCCGTCTTGAACGTCGCGATCCGCTGCTTGATAATACCGGCAATTTCATCTGCGTTGATCATGGTCGTCTTTCTTAGTTCGTGCTCAGCATGCGGGCGAGGTCGTCGAGGCGGCCGGCGATCGTGCCGTCGATGCGTTGGTCACCGACGGTGAGCCGCACGCCGCCGATCACGTCGGGGTCGACCGTCTGGGTGACGTCGAGCGGTGCTTTGAACGCGTCGCCAAGTTTCGCGACGATCGCGTCGATTTCGGCTTGCCCGAGCGGTCGAGCGGTCGTTACCCGCAGCGTTTGTGCGCCGCGCGCTTCGCGTTCGAGGACATCGAACTGCGCGACGATCTCGGGTGCGAGTCCTTCGCGGCGTTTGTTTATCAGGACGAGCACCGTGTGGAGCGCAATCTCATGAAGCCGGTCGAACGCCTGCGCGATCACCGTCGACTTCTCATGGCGATCGACGACGGGCGAGAGAAAGAAGCGGTTCACATCGTGGTCGGCGTCGAGCGCGGCGACGAACGTGTGCAGGTCGTGCGAAACCAGCGGCACCGCGCCGGCTTCGCTCGCCAGTTGGAATACCGCGGTCGCGTAGCGTCGCGCGAGCGTTTCGTTCGCCATCAGTTCGCCTTTCCGGCAGAGAGGTCGTCTACGGTTCGCGCGACGAGCCGCGCGTTCATCGAATCATCGATCCGGCTCGACGCGAGTTCGCGAGCGCGCGTCAGCGCTTTTTCGATGAACTCGATGCGTAACGCGTCGCGTCCCGTCACGCGTGCGCGCTCCATTTCGCCTTGCGCGTTCACGACGAGGCGAGCACCTTCGCGCCGGCCGTCGGCAACGAGCTTATCGTGCTCGCGCTGCGCGTCGCCTTGCGCACGAGCGGCAATCGATTCCGCTTCTTGCAGGGCGGCATCGCGCGCAGCCCGGGCCGCGTCGAGTTCGGCCCGCAAATCGTCACGGCGGCGCTCCGCGTTGACGAGGTCGCGATTACGCGCAACTTCTCCGGCGCGCACCGCCGGCAGCGCATACTTTCGAAAGAGCCACACCGCGACGGCCACGAATGCGACGCCGCCGATGATTTCGCTCCACTGCGCGATGACGTCGTAGTTCATCGCGCGGCCATCTCCGGACCGACGGCGCGTTCGAGCATCGTCTGCGCCAGCGACTCGACGACGTCGCGTTCGGTCATGCGCGCCTGCGCGATCTCGAGCGCGACCGTCGCTTGCGCCTCCGCGGCGATCGCATTCGCTTGCGCTTGGTGATCTGCGACGATGACGGCCGCCTCGTTTTGCCCCGTTGCGCGCGCTGCGCCGATCGTGGCGTCCGCGGCGCGCCGAGCGGCCGCGCGCTTTTCATCGGCCTCCACGCCGAGCGTCTTGCGCTCCGCTTCAAACTTCTCGATATCCGACGCGACGCCGTCGATGTACGCGCGGCGCCTCGCGATCGCCGCACCGACCGGCTTCAAAAAGATCGCGTTGAGGATCGCGAGGAAGATGACGAAATTGACGAGTTGGACGACCAGCGTCCCGTCGAGGCTCAGCAGCATGCGGCGCGCTCCGGCCTAGTGAACGCTCTTGAGCAAGGTGCCGACGAGCGACGGCACGTTGGCCACAACGAAGAACAGATAGAATCCGAGCACCAGCGCGATGATCGGGAACGCTTCCAGAATACCGACGCCTAGGAAGAAGAACGTGAAGATGTTGCCGCGCGCTTCAGGCTGGCGCGCGATCGATTCGACCGCCTTCGAGGCTACGATACCGTCACCGATCGCCGATCCGACGGCGACGCCGAAAACGATCAGCGAAAAGCCGAGAATCAGGACTGCGACGAGGAGGCTCTCAGAACTCACAACGATACCTTTCTAGGTCTCAAACACCGGTTAGTGGGCGAGCGCTTCGGGCGCGGCGTACGACTCGTCGTCGTGGCCTTGTGTCGCAAGCGCGAGATAGACGATCGTCAAGAGCGTGAACACGAACGCTTGAATCGTCCCGATGAAAAAATTGAAAAACTCGACGCCGAACGGAACGACCGTTGCGACGAGCGATAGGTTGACGGGGCCGATCGTGACGTGCGCCGCGATAATCGTCGCGACGACGAATAACAGCAGATCGCCGGCGAGAATGTTGAACGCGAGCCGCATCGCCAACACGACCGGACGCGCGATCTCTTCGATGACGTTGATCGGGAGAAGCGCTGCGAACGGCTGCGCGAGATGCTTGTATGCGCCGAGCCCACTCTGACGAATCGCGACGAACTGGATGCCGAAAAACACGAAGAGCGCAAGCGCCGCCGTCGTGTTGAGGTCGGCCGTCGGCGAACCGCCGAACGGCAGTCCGAGCTGCTTGAACGGCAGGAGCCCGAACTGGTTGAGAATCCAGATGAAGAAGAAAATGCCGACGAAAATCGGTACGAAACCCTCGCCCTTGCGGCCGAGCGTTCCTAACGAGAGATCAGCGAGATAGTTGATGACGCCCTCGAACGTCGCTTGCGTTTTGTTGACCACGTTCGTGCGATACGATTGGCCAAGATACCAGAAGAACGCGAGCGAGAGAACCATGACGACCCAAGTCGTGAGAATGGTATCCGCATGCACCGGTCCGACGAGGGGCCAATTCCAGAGCGGATGATCTCCGACTTTTTCGTGCACGACTTACCCCGTTGAAAACTCGCGTCGCAGCGCAAACGCATACAGAACGAGCGGCGTAAAAAATCCGGCGAGCGCAATTCCCATCGACCACCACGGGCCGGTCATCGCAGAGACCACCGGAGCAAAACCGACACCAAGGATCCGAGCCAGGTTCGTAGCGCCGTACACACCAGGCGAGCGCCGCCCGTCGAGGAGACGCTCGTTGTTGCGCATGACCAGCCACATATTGCCGAGGCCGCAGAACCCCCCCAGGATCAGGTCGAAACCCAGCACCGGAGACCAAATCGCCATCATCACGGCGATCGGGAGCAGCAATAACACAGCTTGAAAGCCGACCGACCGCTTTCGCGCGTTATACGCGCTTAATGCAGCCGCGGTGTCGGCGCCCTGCGTATTGTCGCCGCTTTTCGGCTTCACCTCCAATACATTTGACGCATCCGTCATGCCGCCGCGGCGAGAAACTCATCCGGCTTGGGACCTCGTCGCAACCGCCATAAAAGCCACGCCACGATCCGTTCGGCGGCGCGTCCGTCCCCGTACGGATTGGATGCGTGGGCCATGGCCGTGTACACGCCGGCGTCGTCGTCGAGGAGGCGCCGGCTCCAGGCCGCGATCTCGACGGGATCCGCTCCGACCAGCCGCAGTGTGCCCGCGGCCAGGCCCTCCGGCCGTTCGGTTTCCCGGCGCATGACGAGCACCGGCTTGCCGAGCGTCGGCGCTTCTTCTTGCAGACCGCCGGAATCGGTCAGCACGAACCGCGACGCGCCGACCGCGGCAACCGTGGCCGCGTAGTCGAGCGGGTCGGTCAGCGTGACCCCGGCGACGCCGCCGAGGGCCGCGTGCACGACCGGGCCGACCTGCGGCGAAGGATGCACCGGCCAGAGAATTTGCGGCCGTTCGGGAAACGCAGCGATCGTACGAATCGCCCCGGCGATGGCGGCCATCGCCGCGTGATTCTCGCGGCGGTGCGCGGTCACGAAGATCAACGGACGCGCGGGATCGAGCGCCGCCACCACCGCGGGCGCGGGCCGGCCGGCGAGCAGCTCGGTCGCCGCAAGGAACGCGTCGATCACCGTATTCCCGGTGACCACGATCGCCGCGTCGTCGGTCCGCTCCGCCTCGAGATTCGCTTTCGCTCGCAGCGTCGGCGCGAAATGGAAGCTCGCAATCGCGCTCGTGACGCGCCGGTTGAGCTCTTCGGGAAACGGTTCGCGAATCGTCGCCGTGCGCAGGCCCGCCTCGACGTGGCCGACCCGCACGCCGGCATAGAATGCGGCGAGCGCCGTCGCCGTGGACGTCGTCGTATCGCCGTGCACGAGCACGACGTCCGGCCGGTGCTCGGCAAACACGCGTTCCATCCCGATCAACACGCGCGTCGTCACGTCGGTGAGCGACTGCGTCTTCGTCATGATGTCGAGATCGATGTCGGGGACGACGGCAAAGAGCCGCAGCACTTCGTCGAGCATTTCGCGGTGCTGCGCCGTCACGCAGACGATCGGTTCGATCGCCGGCCCGGCGCGACGCAAGGCCGCAACGACCGGTGCCATTTTGATCGTGTCGGGACGCGTGCCCATCACCGTCATGACTTTTAGCGGCGCTTCGTTCGCGCCGCTGCCGTTGCGTCCGTTCACTACGGCGGTGTACCCGCCATGATGGCGGTTCCGGCTTGCGCGAGGCGGAGCGAGCCGATGCCGCCGGAGAGCAAAAATGCGACGACGCCGAGCACGACGCACAATGCGTAGATCAACAGCACCGCTTGGCGTACGTTGAGGCCGAATCGAAAGACGAGCTGGTGATGAAAGTGGCCCCGATCGCCTTCGGTGATCTTTTTTCCCTTGCTCGTACGGCGAATGATCGTGAACACGGTGTCGAGAACGGGCAGCGCGAGAACGACGAGCGGAATCAGCAGCGAGATCGTAAACGCGGTTTTGGACGTGCCGATGATCGAAACGGTCGCAAACACGTAGCCGATGAACAGCGCCCCCGAATCGCCGAGAATGATCGTCGCCGGATTGTAGTTGAACGGCAGAAAGCCGAGCGTCCCGCCGACCAATGCGGCGAGCACGAGCGCGAGTTCGGGATGGCCGTGCCCGACGGCGATGATCGCGAGCGACGTGCCCGAAATCGCGGTGAGCCCCGAGAGCAAGCCGTCGAGCCCGTCGATGAAGTTGATAGCGTTCATCATGCCGACGTACCAGATCAGCGAGATCGCGTAGTTCCACGGCACCGCGAAGTGGATGTAATCGCCGCGGTGAAACGGGTTCTCGATGTCCTTGATGACGAATCCGTAGAGCAGCGATATACCCGCGACGACGATCTGCGCGACGAATTTGTTGCGCGGACGCATGCCCATGATGTCGTCCCAGATGCCGACCATCAGGATCAACGTGCCGCCGAAGAGCAGCCCGATCACGTCGTGAATTTTCTCGAAGTCGTGTAGCTGATTGCGGGCGATCAGATAGCCGAGCGTCGAGAAGAGCGCGAACGCGAAACCGAGAAAGACCGCTATTCCGCCGATGCGCGGCTTCGGTTGCTCGTGCATGCGTCGTTCGCCGATTTCGTCGACCATGCCGACGTGCGTCGCGAGCTTGCGGACGAGCGGCGTCGCGAATGCTGCCGTCAGCGCCGCGAGCAACACGACGGCCGCGAGGACCAGGAGCAGGGTCAGCGGGGTCATGCGAGGGCGCCGACGCCGCTGAAGCGTTCGACCTTCACGCCCGCCTCCGCGAGGAGCTCACTCGCCACGGCGTCCGGATAGGCCGTCTCATAGACGATGCGCTCTACGCCCGCGCTGATGAGAAGTTTCGTGCAGTTCACGCACGGCTCGTGCGTGCAGTAGGCCGTCGCACCGGCGAGGCCGACACCGTGCAACGCACCTTGAACGATCGCGTTCGCCTCGGCGTGGGTGGCTCGCTGACAATGCCCGTGCACGAGCAGGCAGCCCGCATCGGTACAGTGCGCGACGCCGCGCGGCGCGCCGTTATAGCCGGTCGTGAGAATGCGATGCTCGCGCGTGAGCAATGCGCCGACGGACGCGCGCGGACAGGTCGCGCGCGTCGCCACGGTGCGCGCGATCTCCATAAAATAGTCGTCCCAGCTGGGCCGTGCTACCATCGTGTCACCGCCGCTGGATATTCGGCGCGCCCCATGAGACCGCCCCGCCTTCGCCGATTCGAACTCAAGCCGATTTTTGTGGTTCGCCGTGTCGATCTGTCGATAGCTCGTCGACCTGATCGTGTAGCGGGCAGAACCGGCGAGCGGGAACGGGCACAGCGCACGCGACAACCCGGACCCGTGGACCGGCGCACGATCGTGATCTTTTTCGTGGCCTTGGCGGTCTACGCATGTCTGACGAAACCGCACGTTCTCTCGTGGAATGACGGTTCGCGATTTGCGACGGTCGACGCGCTCGTGACCGACGGCACCTTTGCTATCGAACAGTCGCGGTTCGCCGTGGCGATCGAGGACAAATACCCCTTCGGTGGTCATATGTATTCGGACAAGCCGCCGGCTCTCGCGCTGATCGGAGCGGGCATCGCCCGCATCGTTGCACCGGCCGGCGTGACGTTTACCCGCACTCCCGGCACGGCCATCTATGTCGTGACGCTCGGGACGGTCGGCATCTGGTTCGCGCTCGGATGCGCGTACACGTTTGCGCTGGCGCGGCGACTGGACGTCGGTGTCCGAGCCGCGACGGCGGCCGCCACGCTGGCCGGCCTCGGAACGCTGGCGCTGCCCTACGCGACCGTCTTTTCCAACCACGTTCCGGCGGGTGCGGCGGCGCTCGCCGGCTGCTACCACCTCGTGCGTGTTCGCGAAGGCGCCGGACATGCGGTGTTCGGCGGTCTCTTCCTGGCCCTGATGGTCGCCTTCGACGCGGGCGCGTTCGCGCTCACGCTCACCGGCGTCGTTCTGCTCTGGGGCGCCGCACCGCAACGTTGGGCCGTTGCGCTCGCCGCGGCGCTCCCGATCGTCGCGCTGCAACTCGCATACAATCTGCACGTTTCCGACGCGCTCATTCCTCCGGCGCTCAACGCGGCGTCGTGGAGCGATCCGTCGTCGCCCTTTCACAAAGCCGACCCGTCGATCTTCGCGTTTGCCGGTCCCCGTGAGTACGCGGCGTACGCGGTGTACGTGCTCGTCGGCGCAAAAGGATTGCTCGCGTATACACCGCTCGTCCTGATCTGCGGCTACGGGTTCGCGCTGATGCTCCGCGGTCGGCCGAACGAGCAGCGCCTCGCAATTGCGATTCTCGCGGCGACCGGTGTCTATCTTGCGACGATCGTCGTCTTCACCAACGATTACGGCGCGCTGAATTACGGCGAACGGCGCTATGCGGACGCATCATTTCTGCTGTGCATCGGTCTCGGCCCGGCTCTCACCCGCATTCGCGGCTCCGTTGCGATCGGCGCGACTCGCGTTCTGATCGTTGCGTCGGTCGTCTCGGCCGCGCTCGGCACGCTCGTGCCGTTCGGCGGGACGCTCGGAAGCGTCTCGTTCGTCGTTGCCGCGCAAGAGTTCGTCGCACTGATGCACCGTGCGCCGGTCGCGGCCGCCGGCGACATCATCGGGCTCGCGCTCGCGCTCGGTTTTGCCGTTTGGATTTCATCGACCGAAGGTACCCGCGCACCACGCGTTTCGTCAGCCGTACGCCGCGCATAGAAAATGGTCGATCGCCGGTCGGAGCCGGAAACGCTCCGCGGTCATCCGCGCGTGTGCTGCGAGCCGCGCACGTTCGGGCGCATCGTCGAGCAGCCGTGCGATCGAACCGGCGAATGCGTCCTCGTCGCCGGACGCGACGCTGCAGCCGTTCTCTCCGGGCCTAAGCCATTCGCCGATCCCGCCGCCGGTATACGCTGCGACGGTGCGTCCGCGGGCGAAAGCCTCGATCCCGGCGTATCCAAACGGCTCGGCCCAGCGTGACGGCAACGCGAGAAATGCGGCTTCGTCGAGCGCCGAGCGCAGGTCGACCGGCGACGCGAAGCCCGGCATCTGCACGTCGACGTCGAGTCGCGCCGCGAGCGCGCGCACGTCGGACGACGCCGGACCGGTTCCGAACGCATGGACGGCCGGCCGGCGCGCGCGGTCGATACGAGCGACGGCGCGAACCAGCGAATCGAGCCCCTTCTGCGGAACGATGCGGCCGATGAAGATCACGATGCGTGCGCGGCCGAAGGTGGGTGCAGCGCAGAAGGCGGCGTCGGCCAGCGGAGGCGCAACCGTGATCAGCGCCGGGTGCACGACGCCGCTCTCGATTGCGCGATCGGCGAGATACGCCGACGAGACGAACACGATGTCGGCGGCGTCGATCGCGTCGCGCAAGCGGCACCGCTCGCGGATCAACCGCAGCGTGCGGGGCTTCGGCCCGTACGCGCAGCCACTGACGAGCGCGTGCACGGCGCAGCCCACGCCGAGCGGGGTCGTGCACGTCGTTCGACCGCGCGGGTAGACGCGATCGCCGTTCGGACAAAACGGCCGATGATCGTGTAATCGATATGCGAAGCGCGGCGCGGCGCGCAACGCTTCAACGATTCCCGCGTCCATGACATTCTCGGCAACGGCGAGATCGGGCGCGAAGGATCGCAAGGCCCCGTCGACGAGAGAGCGTGCCGCGGCCGCCGGGGCGTCGTGTTCGTCCGACCAATCGACAACTTCGGCCGTGATTCCCGGTGGCAGCTCCTCGATGCGGCGTGCCACGACGTGTACGCGGGCGCCGCGGGCGACAAGCGCGGGGAGGACGACGTCCAAGTAGCGTTCCATGCCGCCGCCGGGTCCGAGGCGCTCCGCCGCAACGAGAATGCGCATTCAGCCGTGAACGGCGATGGCGCGCTCGTATGCCTCGAGCGTCGCCTCGGCGGTCCGTTCCCACGTACGGCTGCGAACGGCGCACTCGAAGGGGTCGCCGGGGTATCGCGGCGGACGGTCGAGCGCACGCACGACGGCGGCGTGGATCGATCCCGGATCGGCCGGATCGGCGTACTCGACGTGACCTTCGAAGTATTCACGCTCTGTACCGCGGTCGCCGACGACCAAATGTGCTCCGGCGGCGGCGGCCTCGAGCGAGGACAAGCCCGGGCTCTCGAACCACGACGGGTGCACGTGCACGGCTGTCCGCGCCATCAACGCGAACGCTTCTTCCCGCCGCACATGATCGACGAAGCGCACGCGCGGCGTGGCGAGCTTCTTGCACAACGCCAGATACCGTGCATCGTGAGCTTGACCGACGAGGGTCACGTCGACGTCGACGTCGCGCACGGCATACAGCAGGGCGGCCTGATTCTTCTTGGGTTCGATCCGCGCGCAACAGAGTAGGCCCGTGCGCTTCGCAGGGCGTTCGAGCTCGAACGCGCGGCGCTCGACACCGACCGGGGCGACGACGAACGGGACGGCCGAGAGCTTCAACGCGGTACTGTAGAGGTACGCCTCGATGTTGCTTGCCGGGAGCAGAACGTCGCCGCGCTGCATCAAGGCACGCTGCTCCGCGCGCCGGCGTTCGGCGACGCGCGCGGCCGGGCCACGCGTTGTGAGGCGCTGCTCGTCGGTCCTGATGCGAGCAAGACGGCGCCCGATGACCCCCGGGCTACGCCGGCCCAGCGCCGCTTCGAGCCGTGGCGCTACGGCGAAAAAGGCCCCGAGGTCGAGCCAGATCGGCGAGAGGACGAGCGGTGTGCGCGTCGCGGCAAGCGACGCGATTTGGCGAGTGGCCGTCGACGGTTCGAAGACGCCGAACACGTGCGCGACATCGTAGCCGCGGGCGTCCGGTTCGAACGTCCGGACGATGTTCGCCTCGACGCCCAGGAGACGCAGGGCGCTTGCCGTCGACTCAGCGTGAACGACGTCGCCCCCCGGACGCGTCGCCGCGTTTGGTCGCAAAATGAGAAGTGCCCGCACGGTCGGGCGCTCCTTTCGCTGTCGGCGACCGCGCTCACCCTGCTTGCGACTATCCGGCGAGACCCGCGGCCGCGCGCGCCGAAATCGGCAACGATGTCGCCGATCCGAACATGCGATCCCCGGCGTCGCCGAGCCCGGGAACGATGTAACCGTGTGAGTTGAGGTGGTCGTCGATCGCCGCGGTGACGATGCGAACCCCGGGATGTGAAGCGGTCAGCGTTGCGATGCCCTCGGGAGCGGCGATCAAGCACACGAACGTGATCGACGCGGCGCCGCGCGTTTCGAGTAAGCCGAGCGCGGCCGCACCGCTGTTGCCGGTCGCGAGCATCGGGTCGAGGACGAAGACGTCGCGATCGTCGAGCCGATGCGGCATGTTTGCATAGTACGGGACCGGCTCGAGCGTGGCCGGATCCCGATAAAAACCCAAGTGCGCGACTTCGGCGTCATCGATGCACGCGAGAAAACCGGGCAGCAAACCGAGACCGGCGCGCAGGATCGGTGCGACGACAGGCCGGCTCGCGACACGGTTGACCGTCGCGGCTTGCAGCGGCGTCTGCACCGTACCCGCGGCGAGCCGCAGCGAGCGCGTCGCTTCGTAGGCGAGAAACGTGCCGGCGTCCTCGACGAGACGGCGAAATTGCACGACCGGCGTTTCGCGGTCGCGGATGCGCGCGAGGCGGTCAGCGACCGCCGGATGATCGATGACGAGTACCTCATGCGTCACCCGCACGCACCTCCTCGCGCGTTTTCGACGTGAGGACATGATCGCGCCACTCGCCGTCGATGTAGAGATAGTCGCGCGCGTAGCCTTCGACGACGAAGCCGAGTCGCCGCAGCAGCTTGCCGCTGCGTTCGTTCACCGGCTGATAATTCGCCTCGATGCGATGCAGACCCGCGTTGCGAAAACACCAGTTCACAACCGCGCCGACGATCTCGGTACCATAGCCGCGCCCTTGATGCGAGAAGTCGACCGAATAGCCGAGCACGCCGGCTTGAAAAACACCGTGGACGATATTCGTTACGTTCACGCTCGCGATGAGCTGCGGCGAACCGCGTAACGTCGCGACAAATCGGTGCGCGCGGCCGGCGAACGCGTCGTCTTGGACCGCAGCAACGTAGGTCGACCAATAGCCGCGGGTGAAAAAATCGGGCGAGCGCGTGGGCTCCCAACGCCCGAGGTGCTGCTCGTTGCGTTGATGGTACGCGAGCAGCAGATCGATATGCTCGGACGCGACCGACACGAGAGAAAGCCGCGAAGTGGTGATCGCAACGGTTGCGAGCCCGCTAGGCGGCATGCGGCGCGCTTACGGGACGTCGAACCGGGACGTGAGTTCGCCGACGCGCGCGCGCAGCTCGGCCATCCGCGAGCGTGCCTCGATGTCCCCGAGGGCCTCGCCGATGATCGCACCGACTTCGCGCGCTTCTGCTTCGCCGAATCCGCGGCTCGTGATCGCCGGCGAACCGATGCGGATGCCGCTGGTGACCATCGGCTTTTGCGTGTCGAACGGGATCGCGTTCTTGTTCACGGTCACGTGAATCTCATCGAGATACGCTTCGACCGCTTTACCGGTGAGGTTTCGCGGGCTCAGGTCGACCAGCAGCAAGTGCGTATCGGTTCCGCCGGCGACGAGCCGGACGCCCGCGCGCTGCAGTTC
This sequence comes from Candidatus Lustribacter sp., assembly GCA_965277075.1. Classification (GTDB taxonomy): domain Bacteria; phylum Vulcanimicrobiota; class Vulcanimicrobiia; order Vulcanimicrobiales; family Vulcanimicrobiaceae; genus Lustribacter. The sequence continues at coordinate 2,478,953 of OZ255707.1, read as the reverse complement.
TTCGCCCATTACTCGGGCGTTCGTGATGACGGCTTGCTGATAGGCACTGAACGACGGCTGCAACGCTTCGCGGAACGCGACGGCTTTCGCAGCAATCGTATGCATCATCGGGCCGCCTTGAATGCCGGGGAAAATGCTCTTATCGATCGCTGCGGCGTACTCGCGGGTCGTGAGGATCAACCCGCCGCGAGGACCGCGCAGCGTCTTATGCGTCGTCGTGGTCACGAACTCGGCGAACGGAACGGGCGAGGGATGCAGACCCGTCGCGACGAGTCCCGCGATGTGCGCCATGTCCACCATCAAGAGCGCGCCGACTTCATCCGCGATCTCACGGAACGGGGCGTAGTCCATCGTGCGCGGATAGGCGCTCGCGCCGGCGATCAACAACTTCGGCTTGTGTTCGCGCGCGAGCGCTCGCACTTCGTCATAATCGATCAGCTCGCTGTCGTTGCGCACGCCGTATGCGACCGCGTTGTAGATCTTGCCGCTGAAGCTCACCTTGGTGCCGTGCGTAAGATGGCCGCCGTGCGCGAGCGACATGCCGAGCACGGTGTCGCCGGGCTGCAATACCGCCATGAAGACTGCCATATTGGCCTGCGCGCCGGCGTGCGCTTGAACGTTCGCGTGCTCTGCGGCGAAGAGTTGCTTTGCGCGATCGATCGCGAGCGTCTCGGCGACGTCGACGAATTCGCACCCGCCGTAGTACCGGCGGCCGGGATAGCCTTCCGCGTACTTGTTCGTCATGATCGAGCCCGAGGCTTCGCGCACGGCGGCGCTCGCGTAGTTTTCCGACGCGATCAATTCGAGGTTGACGTGCTGTCGCCGGTCTTCGTTTTCGATCGCGTCGAAAATCTCCGGATCGACGGTGCGCAAGGCGGTTGGGACGAGCAAATCCATCGGTGGGCGTGTTCCTCGGTCGAGCGGATTAGAGATGTTCGCTGCGGCGGACGATCGATGTCGCCGAGTAGTCCGGTTTCGCCGGGGGCACCGGTTTCGACTTGCCGAACCGCAGAATTTGCACGCCGATCAGCAAGGCCACCGTCACGGCGAGGCCCGCCCAAAAGAACGGGCTGGTCCAGCGTGGCTGTGTGTGGTCAAAGAGAAACTCGGCGAGGGCGATCGTCACCGCAGTGAGCGGGATGATGGACGCGAGTGATTGGCGGTCGATCGGAGACTCCTGAAATGAAACTGGCGGTAAACAGTTCGTCGTTTTCCGGCGCGCTCCGGCGCGGCGCGCTGACGCACTTGGAATGGCTCGAGGGTTGCGCGTCCCGGCTCGACGTCGACGGCGCGATCTTCGCGTTGGATGATTTTCCCCGGACCGATTGTGAATACGCGGCCCAGGTAAAGAAAGTGGCGGTCGACCTCGGGATCGTCCCGGTAGCGCTCGACGCACCGGGCCTACTCGATCCGGAACGCAGCGACGAGGAACGGGCGGCCGCGGTCAGCCTATCGGCTGCAACCGGTGCCGCGATTCTCCGTTCGAGCGCCGGGGCGCCGGGCAACCTGCCACCGGAGGCGTTCGTCCGGATGGTCGCGGCCGTGAAGACGATGACGAAAGCCGCCAAGGCCGTAAACGTGACGTTGGCGATCGTGCCGGTCCCGGGATCGCTCGTCGCGACCGTCGGCGATCTCAAACATCTCGCGAAAGACGTCGACAGCGCGTGGCTCCGCTATGAGGTATCCTTCGACGATCCGGACCGCGCGCTTCTCAGCGCACGCGAGCGTGTCTTGATCGAACGCGTTCCGATCGGCGCCACGGTCGACGCTGCCGCAACCGAACGTCGCGGCTGGTTTGCGGTCGAGGGCGACGGGCACGACGATCCGTTTGCGAGGGTCGCCGCGACGGTTGCGGTGCTGCGCGTCGCCGAAGCGCGCGCATACCTCGCCCGATACGAGAGAGCGATAACAACCGCCGATGCCGTCTACGTACCCGGTTAAGACCTGCGTTCAGCAGGTGGGTGCGGCCCGGGCGCTCAGGAAACGTCACTGAGAGGACGTTCACGCCGATCGTATCCGGAGCTTGTGCTCCCGAGGTATTAACGTTGGTCCAACACCAGAGTACTTGCGCGAACATCAGCAGTCGTCGTCGCCCATGCATTGTCTCACCGTCGTCAAGTCTTGACAGGTCGCGCTCCGTGCGTTCCGGTTTTTCGCCCTAAGACGCTGCCGTAGGCGTCGATCGCCCGAGCGCGCGCCTGCGCGTGGTCGACGACCGGTTCCGGATAGTCGCGACCGACGACGCAGCCCGCTTCCTGCGCGACGATCGGAGGCATCATCCACGGCTCGTGCACATACTTCGCCGGCACCTTTGCGAGCGCCGGAATCATGCGGCGAACGAACGCGCCGTCCGGATCGTACGTCTTGCCTTGTAACGTCGGGTTGAAGACGCGGAAGTACGGTGCCGCGTCGGTGCCGGTCGACGCGGACCATTGCCAACCGCCGTTGTTCGCGCCAAGGTCGGCGTCGGCGAGATGCTGCTCGAAGTAGCGTTCGCCCTCGTGATAGTCGATCAGCAAGTGCTTGGTCAGAAACGACGCGACGATCATCCGTAAACGATTGTGCATCCAGCCCGACGTATTGATCTGAATCATCGCGGCGTCGACGATCGGATAGCCGGTCGTGCCGTCGACCCAGGCCTGGTAGCCGCGTTTGTCGGTGCGATAACGAATGTGCTTCGCGGCTTCGACGAACGGCTCGTGCGCGACGCGAGGCGCGTGCACGAGCAGCTGCTGATAGAAATCGCGCCACGTCAGCTCGCCGATCCACGTGTCGATACCGGTGGACGCGCGCCCACCGCGTGCGGCGAGCGCGGCGTCCATGCATTCACGAATGCCGATCGTGCCGGCACGCAGATGCGGCGACAGCCGCGACGTCCCTTCGAGCGCGGGTTCGTTGCGCGCGCCGGCGTAGTCGCTCGCGTGATGCGCGACGAACGCTTTGAGCATCGCCTTTGCGCGGTCGGATCCGCCGCGCGGAAAATGGTCCGAGGACGTGTGCCCGTACTCTTCGGGCGTGGGGACGGCGCGGGTGCGTCCGATCGCGGCGGCCGGCGCGAAGCGGCGTCGCGCGGCGCGCAGCGACGGCACCGCGCGCCGCGGGTGCTGCGCGATCAGTGCGTTCCAGCGCCGCCGATACGGCGTATAGACGGTGTAGAATCTTCCGCTGTCCTGCAGCACCTCGTCCGCGCCGGCGTAGACGTGATCGGTGGAGGCGTGCACGGCCAGACCCGCCGCTTCGAGCGCACGCGTCACCCGTTCGTCGCGGACGCGCATCGCCGGATCGTAGTCTTCATTGTAGAATACGGCCGTCGCGCCGGCGTGTTTCGCAACGCGCTGCAGCTCCTTCGCGAAATCGCCTTCGAGCAACGCGAGGTCCGAGCCGATGTCGCGCAGTTGCGTGCGTAGGACGTCGAGCGATTCGAAGAAGAACTGCACGATCGGCGCGCCGATCTGCGGCCCGCGCAAAAGTTCGGGATCGAGCACGAAGGCGCACGTGATCGCCTCGCAGTGCTGAGCCGCCCGGTAGAGCGCGACGTGGTCGTCGAGCCGCAAGTCGCGTCGCAGCCAAACGATTCCGTGGGTGTGCGTGTCGCTCATCGCGCGGCCTTCGGCGGGATCGGCGCGCCGCCCGCCGGAACGTTCGCGGCGTGACCATGGACGTCTCCGCCGTGCCGCTCGCGTTGCCGCTCGTTCATCGGTTCACGATCGCACGATCGTCGGAAGACGTCGCACGCACCGTCCTGGTACGGCTGGCCTGGAACGGCATCGATGCGCTGGGCGAGAGTTCGCCCAGCGAGCGATACGATGAAACGGTCGAGAGCGTCATCGCGGCGTTGGACGCGCGCGGCTTCGGTAACGATCCGTACGCGCTCGACGTGCTGCTCGCCGATCTGTCGCCGGCCGTTCGCTGCGGGCTCGATGTCGCGCTGCACGACTGCATCGCAAAGGACGTCGATCGCCCGCTGTGGCGGCTGCTCGGCGTCGATCCGTCGAAGACTCCGGTGACGTCGTTCACGATCGGCATCGCGCCGATCGACGAGATGGTCGCGAAGGTCCGTGAAGTGCGCGACCATCCGACGATCAAGGTGAAGCTCGGCGCGGGCAACGAGGTCGACACGATCGCAGCGATTCGCGCGGCATACGGCGGTACGATTCGCGTCGACGCCAACGAGGCGTGGACGGCGGAAGCGGCCGTGGACATCCTACGTGAACTCGATCGCTTCGACATCGAGTTTTGCGAACAGCCGATTCCGGCCGGTTCACCCGAAGCGCTGCGCTGGATTCGCGACCGCACGGCGATCGCGATCGTGACCGACGAGGACTCGAAGGACGCGCGGGATTTACCGGCGCTGGCCGGCTGCGTCGACGGTATCAACGTCAAGCTCGTGAAGTGCGGCGGCATTCGCGGCGCGCTCGAGATGATTCACACGGCCCGCGCGCTCGGCCTGAAGATCATGCTCGGATGTATGGTCGAGAGCGCGATTCTTTCCACCGCCGCGGCCCATCTCTCACCGCTCGTCGACTGGGCCGATCTCGACGGGCCGTTTCTCGTCGCGCACGATCCGTTCGCCGGTATCACGTACGACCGCGGAAAAATCGTCTTACCGGAGGGCCCCGGTCTCGGCGTGCGGGAGCTCGCCGCGGCATGACGCGACGGTATATCATTTTCGCACCCGGCGCGTTTGCGACGCGCAATGCCAAAACGGCGCACGGCGTCATCGCATACAGCCGTGACGAAACGGTCGCCGTCGTCGACCCCGACCATGCCGGCAAACGCGTTCGTGATGTCGTCGCGTACTTGGATTCGGACGCCCCGATCGTTGCGAGCGTCAGCGAAGGCCTGCGCTTCGGCCCGACGGCGCTGCTGATCGGCATCGCGCCGCCCGGCGGCGCGTTACCGGCCGACTATCGCGCCGAGATCACGGTCGCAATTCGGGCACGGCTCGACATCGTCAATGGATTGCACACGTTTCTCGGCGATGATCCGGAACTGCGCGCGCTCGCTGACAACCACGACTCGCGCATCTGGGACCTGCGACTACCGCCGGCCGCGCCGCTCTTCTCCGGCGCCGCCTACGATATCACGAGCCGCGTCGTGCTCACGGTCGGCAGCGACTCGGCTGTCGGTAAGATGACGGCCGCGCTCGAACTCACGCGAGCCGCGACGGATGCCGGCGACGCGGCCGAGTTTATCGCGACAGGACAAACCGGCATCGCGATCGCCGGTTGGGGCACGGCAATCGATCGCGTCGTCGCCGATTTTGCGACGGGCGCCGCGGAAGCGCTCGTGCTCGACGGCGACCGCCACATCGCTGCGCGTGACGGTCTGCTGTTCGTCGAGGGACAGGGCGGCATCAACCATCCGGCCTATGCGCCGGTCACGCTCGCATTACTCTACGGCTGCGCGCCGGATGCGCTGGTCCTCGTCCACCTCGTGACGCGCACGACGATCGACGGCTACGATATTCCGCTGCTCGGGTACCGCGAACTCATCCGCACCTACGAAGGGTTGTGCGCGAACGTCAAACCAGCACGCGTCGCTGCGATCGCACTGAACACGCACGGGCTCGACGACGCTGCGGCGCAAGCCGCGATCGCGGATGCGCGCGCGCAAACGGGGTTGCCGTGCGATGACGTCGTGCGCTTCGGCCCGGGCGTTCTCTATGCCGCGTTTGCGCCGCAGGTCGTCAAAACGCCGCTTCGCATACATGCATGATCGCGCCGCGCGGCGCTGTGCGCTCGCATTGCTCGCGAGCGTGACGGTCGTCGCCTGCACGCGAACGGGGCCGGAGTCGACGGACGGATTACACGCGTGGACGAAGCACGACCGCGTACGCATCGCGAGCACCGAGGAGCCCGACTCTCTCAATCCGCTCTTCGCCAACAGCGACGCGTCGAATCAAGTCGAGAGCTTGCTCTTTGCGCCGTTGCTGCAATACGACGAGCGGGGCGACTACGTGCCCGAGCTGGCGCGCGAAATTCCGAGCGAACGCAACGGCGGTATCAGTCGCGACGGGCGCACGATCGTCATCCGGTTGCGCCACGGGCTCCGCTGGTCGGACGGCGCGCCGCTCGATGCGCGCGACGTTCGCTTCACATGGCGGGCCGTGATGAACCCGCGCAATACCACCCGTCTGCGTGGCGGCTGGGACGACATCACCGCGATCGACCTTCCCGACACCGACACCGCCGTCGTTCACCTGCGCGAACCGTTTGCCGCGATCCTCGGCATCTTCGCGACCGGCGGCGCCGGATATCCGCCGCTCCCCGAGCATCTGCTGGCGCGAGCCGGCGACATCAATCACGCGCCGTTCAACGAACATCCGGTCGCAAGCGGTCCGTACACGCTCGACTCGTGGCAACATGGGTCTTCGCTCGAGTTTTCCGCCAACCCGCGCTACTGGCGCGGCACGCCGGCGATCGCGCACGTGACGTATCGCATCATTCCGAACAGCGACACGGTGTTCGCCACGTTGCAAACGCACGACGTCGACATCGTCGATCCGGTGACCGAGAATCAGATCGACCGCTTGCCGTCGCTCACGGGATACACGTCACCGCATCGGCTCGTCGCGAATTGGCGACACCTCGATATGAACTGCGCGCGGCCGTTTCTCTCCGACGTCCGGGTGCGGCGCGCGCTGGCCGAAGCGATCGATTGGGACCGCATGAACCGGACGATCTACCATGGCTACAACCAGCGCGCGACGAGCGACATCACGCCGTCGTCGTGGGCCGCGCCGAAGATTCCGGTCTGGAAATACGATCTGCCCGATGCGAAACGGCTGCTCGACGCGGCCGGTTGGCACGTCGCCGCCGACGGCATCCGGCGCCGCAACGGCGAGCGGCTCGCGCTCGACGTGTCCACGACCGTGTCGAAAGCATCGAATATTCAAGCCGAGGTGCAGATGCAGCAACAGCTGCTCGCTGCCGGCATCGTGTTGACCGTGAAGAACTATCCGACCAGTCTGCTCTTCGCGCAGAATGGGCCGCTGTACACCGGCCGCTACGATCTCTCGCTCAGCATCGCGACGAATCTGCCCGACCCCGACAACGAAGGGTCGTGGAGCGGTGCGTTCATACCGCCGCACGGAGCGAACACATCGTTCCTCGCCGACCCGATCATCACCGACACGAGCCGCCGCGCCGCGCGAACGTTCGACCGTACCGTGCGGCGCGCACTCTACCAGCGCGAAGAAGAACGCATCCACGAACTCGTACCCGCCGTATTTCTCTACTGGCAAGTTGCGTATGCCGCGGTCAACAGCGACTTGAAGCACTATCGCGCGGCCCAATATATCTCAAGCAATTGGAACGCTTGGGAGTGGACGTATTGAGGCGTGTTGACCGTCGTCGAATCGAATGCCGGCCGCGCGTATGCCGCGGTCACGCCGGCGAGGCGAGCGATCCTGTCGTGGTGCACGGGCGCACCGGCCGCAACGATCGACTTGATCGTCCACACCGCCGACGGACGCCGGTCGCGGTCGCTGCCGTACGTCGCGTTCGAACCGCGCGCAAACGTCACGCTCGACCGCATCGCCGTGTCGGTCGCGGCGAACGGCCCGCGAATCGTGCGTGCGCCGTTTCGCGGCGAACTCGTGGTCCCGGAACTCGCACAGCACGCGCACGACGTTCCGGAATCGTATGGCTGGTGCACGCCGGCATGCATCGCGATGCTCGTTGCGTCGTATAGCGTGCGACGAACGGTTGCGGAGGTCGCGGCCGGAACGTACGACCGCGCGTACCGCGGCACCGGCAATTGGGCCTTCGCCGTCGCCTATGCATCGCAATGCGGTTTTTTCGGCGCGGTCGCGTACTTGCGCGATCTCCGCAGCATCGATGCGTTCCTTGACGCCGGTTTGCCGCTTGCAGTGAGCATCGCGTGGGATCGCGACCTTCCGAATGCGCCGCTAACCTCATCGAAGGGCCACCTGGTCGTTATGCGTGGCCGCACGGCGGACGGTGATGTGATCGTCAACGACCCGGCACACGCACACGTTCGCCACGTTTATCCGGCAGCCGCCTTCGAGCGCGCGTGGCTCGGTCACGGCGGCGTCGCACTGCTGGTCGCGCCGCGCAATCGCATCGCCGACTGCATCCGCTGCGCGAACGAATGAGGGTGCAACCGCCGGACCGGATCGTCGGCGTCGACGCCGTCGCACGGGCACCGCTGCACGTCGTGTTGATCGAACCTGAGATCCCGCCGAACACCGGCAACGTCGCGCGGCTCTGTGCAGCGACGGGCTGCGCGCTTCATCTGATCGAGCCGTTGGGCTTCTCGATCGACGATCGCGCGCTCAAACGCGCGGGGCTCGATTACTGGTCGTCCGTAAACGTGGTCGTCCACGCCTCACTCGACGCGTTCAGCGCTGCGTTTCCGCTGGAACGCTGCTGGTGGATCGAGACGACCGGCACGCGCGCCTACACGGATGCGACGTTCACCCGCGGCGACGCGCTGGTGTTCGGCAAAGAAACCGGTGCGATTCCCACCGCGTTGATGACCGCGTATGCCGCGCGCTCGCTGCGCATTCCGATGTACGATGCGCGGGTTCGCAGCATCAACCTTGCAACGTCGGTCGGCATCGTGACGTACGCGGCGCTTGCGACGCTCGGGTTCCCCGGTTTGGACTAAACGTGCGGCTCGGGCGGCGGCCCGCCGAAATAGGCTGCAGCTGCTTCGTCGGCCGCGGCGCGGATCGCGTCGGTGCCGACCGGCGTCGTCTTCGTCGACGCGAGCGGCTTCGTCGCGAGCGTGTGCGTCCGGCAGTCGTACACCTGCAGCGCGATCGACGCCGTCGTTGCGGGCGGCGCCGTCAGGCTGGGCACGCGCGTTTCCTCGAGCGTGCCGCCGACGATCGTTGCGGCGCCCGTGTCGACGCAGGCCTGTGCGCCGGCCGTTTGCAGATCGGCCGGCACGGCCGCCGCAGTAGCGGCCGATACACCGCGACGCCGGATGTTTTCGAGCACCGCGCGCACGGCGAACGCGCGATCGCTCGGGAGCGCCGTGCCGCCGAAACTCATGACCGCGAACGTGCTGGCCGGAGCGATCGTCGGCTGTGAGATCGGCACGTTGAACGCCTGCGCGCGCGTATCCCGCGGTGCCGGCGTCGCCGCCGGCGCGGCATTTCGCGTTGCCGAGAGCGCTGGAAACCGCGCGGTGCCCAGCGCGTCGAGGAGCGCCTGACGGACGAGCGCACCTTGGCCGTTGAGTTCGGCCACATCGGTAACTTGCAACGTCGAACTCCACGCCAACAGTCCGGTTCGCGTGCGCACGAGTTGTTCGATGACGGAGAATCTGTTGCCGACCGGTGCGATCGCGCCGATGAGAAAGAAGTCAGCGGATTTGGCGCGAGCGTCTTCGCGATACTGTGACGGCATGAGCGTCGCCGCGCCGCGCAACACGTCGACGCCGCCCGCCGTACGTATCTGCGCGCCGATCGCGTCGGCGCACTGTGCGCCGAGCCCCGCCGGCGCCGACCCGTTGACCGCAAACCCGTAGACGGCAAGTTTCGGCGCGTCGTCCGCGCGGGCAGCCGCCGCCGCGCCGAGGCCGACGGCGATACAAGCGACGAGAGCGATGCAACGCACGAACACCGGACGTGTTTTTGCGGGCAACCCTCGCAGTTCCCCGACTGCACGAGGCGAATCAACCACGATGTCCAGCCCGCCGCTCGACCTTGCGGAGATCGAACGCTCCGTCGTCGCCTGCCGCCTTTGCCCCGAACTCGTTTTGTACCGCGAGCAGGTCGCACGCGAAAAACGGCGCGCGTATCGCGATCACAACTACTGGGGCAAGCCGGTGCCGGCGTTCGGCGGAGCGGCGGCGCGTGTGGTGTTAGTCGGGCTCGCGCCCGGCGCGCACGGCAGCAATCGCACCGGGCGAATGTTCACGGGCGATGGATCCGGCGAATGGCTCTATCGCGCCCTCTACCGGGCGGGTTTTGCGAGTCAGCCCGTCGCCGTCGGCCGCGACGACGGGATGCAACTGATCGACACGCTTATCACCGCAGCCGTGCGCTGCGCTCCGCCCGGAAATAAACCGTCGACCACGGAGCGCGCGCGCTGTTTTCCGTACCTGGCCGCCGAGTTCGCCGCGTTGAGAGATGTGCGCGTCATCGTGACACTTGGAAAAATCGCCGACGATACCATCCATCGGCTGATCAAGACGACGGGTCGGTATCGTACCCCGCGCGCAACGTTCCGGCATGGGGCGGAAACCGCGGTGACGCTACCGGGCTCGCCGGTCGCTACCGTGGTGGCGTCGTACCACCCGAGCCGGCAGAACACACAAACGGGCGTGCTCACCGAAGGGATGCTCGATGCGATTTTTGCGCGAGCGCGAGTCCTCACCGAGATTGAGCCAAAAGCACCTGTATAAAAGAAGAATCCCCTGGGTATAGCCCGACCGTTATGGACTTTCACGTGGACGACCGCGACCTGACGGCCTTCCTGGTGTACGCGGCCCGAGAGCGGAGTCTCGATGCATCGTTGCGCGCAGCGAACCGCTTTTCGCGCACGGAAGAACATCGGAAATCAATCGACGCGTTGCGCGAACTCAACAAACGGATGCTCTTCCGCGAAACGCGGCGCGACATTCGCTTTCCCGGTTAAGCGGGCGCTTTGATGCGCAGCGCGAGGCCGAGATCGCGCAATGCGGCGTCCGGCACGCTTGACGGCGCGTCCATCATAACGTCGCGCGCCATCTGATTCTTCGGGAACGCGATCACGTCGCGAATGCTCGTTTCGCCGCACGCAAGCATGACGAGCCGGTCGATCCCGAGCGCCATGCCGCCGTGCGGCGGCGCGCCATATCGTAACGCTTCCAAGAAAAAACCAAAGCGATCGTCGATCTGCTCCTCGGACAACCCCAGACGGTGAAAGACCTTGCGTTGAAATCCGGGATCGTGATTGCGAATCGAACCGCTGCCCAGCTCGTAGCCGTTGAGAACGAGGTCGTAGTGCTGCGCCGTCACCGCGAGCGGATCGACATCGAAGAGCGCCTCCTGGCCGGGCGCCGGCGCGGTAAAGGGGTGGTGCGAGAACGTGATGTCGCCCGAATCGGCGTCGCGCTCGAAGAGCGGAAAGCCGCGTACCCAACAGAAGGCGAATGCCGCCGGATCGCGCAGGCCCAGACGCTCGCCGATCTCGAGCCGCAGCCGCCCCGCAATCTCCGACGCTTCGCGCGTACGTTCGCCGACAAAGAGAATCGCGTCGCCGTCTTCGGCGCCGACGTCCGCGCATAACGCCGCGACCGTATCGTCGCCGAGAAACTTCACGATCGGTCCTTTCGCGCCGTCCGTCGCAAGCGTCACGTACGCGAGACCTTTCGCGCCGAACGTCTTGGCGGTCTCCGTGAGCGCATCGAACTCACGCCGCGAAAGCGCCGCGCCGCCGGGATACCGCAACGCGATCACGCGATTTTCAGCCGTTTCCGCAAGCGCGCGGAACAGCGCGAAGCCGGTCGCGCGAAAACGATCCGCGACGTCGACGAGTTCGCAACCGAAACGCAGGTCGGGTTTGTCGCTGCCGAAGCGGCGCATCGCCTCGGCGTACGTGAACTGCGGGATGTCGCCGTCGATCGGTGCTGCGAGCGCGCGCGCCCACACGTCGCGGATACTGCCCTCCATCACGGCGATCACGTCGGCTTCGCTCACGAACGTCATCTCGACGTCGACCTGCGTGAACTCGGGCTGACGATCCGCACGCGGATCCTCATCGCGAAAGCAGCGCGCGATCTGCATGTATCGTCCGATACCGCCGAGCATCAGAATCTGCTTGAGCAGTTGCGGCGATTGCGGCAACGCGTAGAACGAGCCCGCGTGCACGCGGCTCGGCACGAGGTAATCGCGCGCCCCTTCCGGCGTGGACTTGATTAGAATCGGCGTTTCGACTTCGATGAAATCGCGTGCGTCGAAATAGTCGCGCAGCGCCTTGACGATCCGGTGACGGACCGTGAGATTGCGCTGCATGCGCGGCCGGCGCAAGTCGAGATAGCGATATTTGAGCCGGATGTTTTCGTCGACGTCGTCGTCGGACGAAACAACGAACGGCGGTGTCTCGGACTTCGCCAGCAGGTCGAGCCCGACCACCGGCACTTCGACGGCGCCGGTGGCGAGCTTCGCATTCTCGGTACCGGCCGGACGCACGCGAACGCGGCCGCGCACACGCACGACGAATTCGCTGCGCAGTGATTCGGCGACGCGAAACGTCGCTTCGTCCGCCGGATCGAACGTGATCTGGGTGAGGCCGTCGCGGTCGCGCAGATCGATGAAGATCAAGCCGCCGTGATCGCGGCGGCGATGCACCCAGCCGTTCAACTCGACATCGCGACCGACGTCGGCAGCGCTGAGCGCTCCGCACGAGACGCGAACGAAGTCAGGATGGGTCACGGAGTGCCGCCTTGATACCGGAGAGGTAGTGATATTGAAACGAGAGCGTGCGAACGAAGCCGGGATTGCGCGCGCCGTCGTCGAACCACGACCGCGCGCCCGGGATGCGGTCGATCGCGTCGTGCAGCAAGATCGAGAGCGGGGTCATCCCGAGCCGCAGTTGGACGGCGAACGTCCGGTGTTTGCGATAGAAGCGGACGGTCGAGCGGCCCGCGAGTTCCATGCGGCCCTGCTGCTGGTCGAACGGCACCGGATGCCAATGATAGTTGACCGCTTCGGACGCGTACTCGATCGGAATGCCCGCCCGCTCGAGCCGGTATCCGAGTTCGAGGTCCTCGTGACCGTAACCGGTGAAGTCTTCATCGAAGCGCCCCACCCGCTGGAGGTCGGCCCGCAACACGGACGCATTGCCGGTCATGAAGTAGAGCCAGGAGAGCCGCTTGCGCGTCGGCGGGTGCAGCGCATCATCGTGGACGGAATCGCGCCGCTTGCGCAGATACGCATCGAACGAGTCGACTTGAATTTCGCAACCGACGACCGCTTTGCGACCGCTCGCATGACGCGCTAGGTGCTTCGAGAGAAGATCGGGCGACGCAATGATGTCGGCATCGGTAAAGAGGACCAGCGGGGCCAGCGCCGCGGCGATGCCGGCATTGCGCGCGCTCGCGCGGCCCGTGTACGGCCCCGGCAGATGCCGCACGTTCGGGTTGGTGCGTGCGATTTCGGCGAGGTACGCTGCGGTACCGTCGGTCGAAAGCGAGTCGGCGACGATCACTTCGAACACGTCCGGGCGCACATCTTGCGCGATCAGGGACGGAATGACCGATCGGAGCGTGTCGAGGCGATTGTACGTCGGTATGACGACGGAAACGGCGAGCTTATCGGTCATAAAAGGGCGGTAACGGCCGCGACGATCTCGGCGCGTGAGGCGCGAAGCGCCTCCGGGGAATCGCCGGCCGGCTTCCGCAGCACCGCGTTCGGCACGCGGTACGGCGACCATTCCTGCGAGTTGAGCCGGAAATACGCGTGTTCGAAGAGGACGACCGTCGGCCGCCGCACCGCGCTCGCGACGTGCGTCGCGCCGGTATCGATCGTGACGATACACGCGGCGCGCTCGAAGACGGCCGCCCACGCGCCGAACGAAAGGTTGCCGATCACCCGATCCGCGACGCCCGCGTCCTGCACGACCGCCGCCAACGCCGCGCCGTCGGAACCGTACGTCGCAACGAGCGGCCGGCCGAGAACGCGCAGGTCGCGAAAGAGGTCGAGGAGACTCGACGTCGTGCTGCCGTGTTCGGTCCAGCGTTTCCCGAGTTGCACGATGATCGGTGTCGGGGGAACGTCGGCGACCGCGGCACGGTCGTCCGGCGCGATCGCGATCCGCAAATCCGGGACGATCGTCGTTGCGCCGGCCCGTTTCGCCAGCTCGAGAACCTGATCGACTTCGTGCTTTACAATGAGTTGCGGCCGGCGATCGCACATCGCGGGATCGGCGGAACTCACCAGCAGATCGGTCACCCAGCGGCGCGCGACGAAGCGCGTCAGGTAGCGACGGCTGTACGTGTACCCGATGCGGACCGGCGCACCGCTCGCACCGACCAGTTTGAGATCGGCGGAGTTCGGCGCGAGCGCGATCGCGAGGTCGACACCGCGGAAGCGCGCACCGAAGCACTTCGCGCGAATGCCCGCCGGTACGATCTCGATCGCGTCGACGTCCGGGCTGTGCTCGACGACGACGGCATTGTATCGGCTGCACACGAGCGTGATGTGTGCGTCGGGAAACGAAGCGCGCATCGTCGCGATCGCGGGCGTCGAAAGAATCAGATCGCCGACGCGGTCGGTCCGTGTCAGCAGGATTCGCCTTGCGGCGAATCCGTTACGGTCCTCGCTACGCCCGCTCAACGGAGTGATTTTGAGGCGCGCGCGAGTTCGTCGTAGTAGGCGTCGGTTGCGAGAACGTGCGTCGCCAGGCGTTGCGGGAGCGAGAGCGTTGCATGCGCGCGAGACGATCGAACGAGCGGCGCGATCGCGCGTGCGACGCCGCTCCGGTGAACGGCGTTGCCGAACGCACGCTGGGGGCGCGTCGCGCCGACCGCGAGATCGACGCGCCAATGCGGGTGCTTGGCCTGCAGCTGCACGGCGGTCCGTGCTTGCGCGCGCACCTGTCGCAAGATTCCCTCGACGTTCGTCACGGACGGCGGCGGCTTGTGATGGAACGCGACGGCGAAGCGATTGAACACGGCGCGGGTGCCGATCGCGCGAAACCGCATCCCGAGCTCGATGTCTTCCCAGCCGTACTCGGCGAAGTTTTCATCGAAACGGCCGCCGACGCGATCGAGTCGCGCGCGGCGCACCGAGACGTTGCTCGTCCAAAAGTAATTGCCGCTGTAGTTCGCCGGCGTCCAGACGGGAACGGGTAAATCGTCGAAGCTGGCCGTGTTGATCACGGCGCCGCGTACGATGACGTCGCCGTGTTTCGCGTCGGAAGCGAGATGTTCGGCCGCGAAAACCGGGGTCGGCAGCACATCGTCGTCGATGAAGCAAAGGCGCTCGCCGCTCGCGCGTGCGAGCGCGGCGTTGCGCGCGTTCGCGAGGCCGCCGTTCGGTTGTTCGAACGCGACGAACGTGCAGCGCGCGAGCCGACGAACACGTTCGATCACCGCGTTCGTGTCGTCGGGAGAGCCGTCGTTCACCAGCACGACCTCGTACGCGTCGCTCGGCGCCGTTTGATCGAAGAGCGCCTCGAGCACCCGTTCGAGCAGCGGCGCACGTTTGAACGTGCAGAGCGTAATCGTCAGACGAGGCATCAGGAAACGCGTCCGGCCACCGCGTGCAGCAAACCGTCGAGCGCCCGCGTCACGGCGATCGAATCGAGATTGCGGACGCACAAAAAGTTGGGACACGTCTCTTTGCGGTGCGCGGCGGGGCACGGATACGTTGCGCGCACGACCGCCGTGCGCGGACCGCGCGGCGCCCAACGGTCCGGCCGATCGGACGCTAACGCAAAGATGCCGACCGTCGGCGCGCCGACCGCCGCCGCGACGTGCATCGGGCCCGAATCCATTGCGACGACGTATTCCGCGCGGGCGGCGAGCGCACCGAAGGCGCCGATCGTCGTCGCGCCGGCGAGCGAAATCGCGCCCGATTCCGCTGCAATCGCCTCGGCAACCGGCGCATCAGCGGCGGTGCCGCTGACCACGAGCGGAACGTCGTAGCGCGCGATGAGCTGCCGCGCGAGCGAGACGAAGCCCTCGGCCGGCCAGCGCTCACGCTGCGCCGAGAGGCCGCGCGTCGGGTGCAGGACGGCGAACGGGCCGCCGATACCGTGCGCCGCGAGCAGCGCCGCGACATCCGCTCGATCGCCGTCGGTCGGAACGAACGCCGGTTGCGGATGCGGGTCGTCGCAACCCAGGACGCGCGCGTAGTCGAGCAAGATGTCGGTCCAATGCGTGGTGCGATCGCCGACTTCGCTGCGCACGACGACCCGCTCGGTGAACAACGCGGAATACAAGCGACGTCCCTGACCGACGCGAACCGGAATGTTCGCGAGCAACGGCACGAGCGCGGTCGACATCGTCGCCCACGTCACGATCGCCGCCGCGTAGCCGGCGCTGCGCAGATCGTCTGCCGTCGGCAACGGCGATGCCATGAGATGGACGCGTTCGACCGCCGGATCACGCTCGGCAACCGCGCGGTGCGCCGGCAACACGAGCGCATCCACCGCGTAGCGGCTGCGCAACGCGTGGGCCACGACGCCGGCAAAGAGCGTGTCGCCGACGCCGCCCCCGGCCGCGACGACCAGCGCCCGATCAGAGGGCATCGAGCGCCTGCGTAACGAGGGTATCGGGCGCGCGCATGAATTGGCTTGCGCGCAGCACGATACTCGTGCTCGCCCACGGCCGCCAGCGCCGGATCTGCGCGTCGGCGTGCGCGTCGGGGAAAACGTCGACGACGGGCACGCCGAGCATGCCCGCGCAGTGTGCGGCGCCGGTGTCGACGCTCACGACCGCAGCGGCCGCGTCGATCGCCGACACCCAGGCGCGCGTCGTCGCCGGCGCGTCGACCGCGATGCCGGGCAACTGCGCCGCGACCGCATCGCGTTCGCCGGGCGCTGCGATGAAGCGCACCTGACGCGTTTGAAGCGATTCGACCACGGCGCGCAGCCCGTCGGCATCGATGCCGATCGCTCGCCACTTCGCACCAAGTTGGACGACGACGCCTCGGCGCGGCGGCAGCGGCACGTCACCGGCAATCCAGCGGCGGAGATCGTGCGCCTCGCCGGACGGCTCACCGGTCACGAGCGTCGAGCCGAGCCGGAACATCGTGATCGCTTCGTGGCTGCGCGTGCGCGTAGCGCTTGCGGCCCGCGCGATCGTGCGCGTCAAGCGCGTGCGGATCCACGCCGACTTCAACGGTTTCGCCCAGCCGGTCGAGAATCCGATGCGCTCGCGAATACCGCTCGCCAACGTGTAGGCCTCGGGCTCTTCGCTCGCGACCAACGCGACGTCGTACTGCCCCGCGGCGATCTCCGCATCCGCGCGTTCGCGCGACGCGTGCGTCGAACCATGTCTGGGCCACGGAATGCGTTCGAGGACGTGTGTCGCGAACACGCCCGGCGCAAAAATGCCGGCGTTGCGATCGCTGAGCACGACGCCGACGTCATGGCCTGCGGCCCGCAGCGCGTGCAGCAGGGGCGTACACACGAGCGCATCGCCGATGCCGTCCAGCCGCACCAGCAGAACGCGCGCCACTAGTGCCACACGTAGCGTGCTGTCACACTAGCGCAACGCGCGTTCGAGTTCGTCGACGTAGACGCTATCGAGGACGAGGCCGCGTGCCATCCGGGCGATCGCCGGCGGGACGCGCACGCTCGTCGCGACGCCGGCGAGCCACGGCTGCGCCGACGGCGGCGCGAGTAGCCGCGCGCGGACGCGGTTTGCCGCGTACGCGCCGGTCGCGAGCTTCGCGCGAAACGACGCGTCCTTGCGCACGAACCGTGCGGCCATGCGCGCTTTCTCGATCGTTTTGTCGAGTGCGGCGTCAAGCGTCTCGGTCACCGCCGGTTTGATGTGCCACAGATACGCGTCCCAAACGAACGTGCGGCGAACGTCGAACCGTCGCAGCCGCGCGCCCAATTCCGTGTCTTCCCACCCGTACTTGTCGAACGATTCGTCGAAGCGGCCGACGGCATTGAAGATGTTACGCGGTACCGACGCGTTACAAGTGCAGAAAAAAGCGTTGGACGCGTTGGCAAACGTCGGCAACGGACGCACATCGGCGGAGGGGACGTTGACGATCGGTCCTGTCGCGATGTGCGGGAACGTGCTCGTGTCGTGAACGCGCGCGTGTGCGGAAACGAAGAACGGCGGCAGAACGACGTCATCGTCGATGAAGAGCACGATTTCACCGGTCGCGAGCGCCACGCCGGCGTTGCGCGCGAGCGCACGGTTCGGCACCGGCTCGAACACGTAACGTGCGTCGTGTGCTTCCGCGACCATGCGCGTCGCATCGGTCGAGCCGTTGTCGACAACGATCGTCTCGATCGGCGTTGTGCCGACTTGCGCGCGCAGCGAGCGCAATGCACCGTCGAGCAACACGGCGCGATCGCGGGTCGCGATAACGACGCTGATCTTCATCGCACGGGAACTTCGAGAAGTGTCTGCGCCATCCGCTCGGCAGCGCCGGCTTGCGGAGCGTAAAGGCTCCGCAACGTTGCGCCCGTCGCCGCGAGCCAGGCGGAATCGGCGTAACGCTCCGCCGTGATATGCGCGACGCGCGACGGCAGGATCGTTCCGCGTATTTCCGGGTTGATGTCGCGCCCCGCATCGATATTCGGTTGGCCGAAGTGGGTAAAACGGCGTGCGCCCGCGACGATCGCCGCGCGTTTGAGCGGGAGCCCGACGCCCGGTATGCGCCCGAGGTATTGCAACGCGCCGTTGATCACGATCAGTTCCGGCAGATTGAGCGGCATGACCGTTACGGTCGGAATGCCGAGCGCCGCAAGTTCGATCACCTTCGTTCCCGGAATTGCGATCGCGAGCCGCGCGCCGCGCGCCGCGCGCATCGCGGCTGCGATGAGCGGAATGCGCTCTCCATCGACGAGGATCGCGTCGCCGGGGGCGGCCAGTTCGGCACGCAGCCCGTACGCCTCGCGCCGGCCGCCGGCGGTCAGCGCATCCGCCAGTTCGGCGTCGGTTCCGAACGGCGAGCGCGCGAACGCCAGCGGCACGTGCGGTAACCGCCGCCGCACTTGCATCGCGATGCGAACGAACATCGGTAGAATCTGCTCGATTTCGTTCTGTCGCGAGCCGGGAAAGAGGATGATGCCGTCGCGCACGGTGTCCGTTTCGGGATCGCCGAACCGTCCCTCAGCTTCCCCGAGCGCACCGTCGATCGCGAGGTTCCCAACGACGTCGATCGTCTCTGCGGGAATGCCCCACTTGACGAGTTGCGTGCGGTTCGCTTCGTCGACCGCGAACACGCGCGCAAAGCGTCGCGCGTCCGCTTTGCGTGCGAACTTATACGACGTCGCGACGCCGCCGAGGCGGTCGTGCAGGCGTGCGGCATGTAAGAGATCGCCGCCGAGATACTGCACGCGATCGACGCGCTCCGGCATCCCCGCGAGCGGCCGGCCCAGCGCGAAGGCGACGTAATCGCGCGACGGATAAACGGTCGCGCGAGGAAAGAGCCGGCGCACGTACGCGGGCTCCTGGCCCGTCGCGTAATCGTCCGGAACGCAGAACACGCGCACGTCGACCGCCGGATCGCGCGCGTAGAGCGCCGCGAGCAACGGACGGATCCACCCGGCGAACTCACCCGGGCCGTTGGCGGTGAGAGCAACGATCATCCGCGCGACCGAATCGCCGCGACGAGGTCGGTCGTGCTCTTTCCGTGCACGTGCGGCGCGAGCACGATGCGGCCGCCGCCCGATTCGACGACGTACTTCTCGGGCAGCTCGTCGACCCGATACTGGGCGCTCTTCACATGAACGTCCGGCCGTAAACGCGCGAGCAACTCGACCGGTGTCTTCTCATCGAAACCGACAACCGCATCGACGCTGCGCAACGCGACGAGCACCTCCGCGCGTCCCGCGAACGACACGAAGGGCCGCTCGTCGCCCTTGAGCATGCGCACCGACGCGTCGCCGTTGAGCCCGACGATCAACGCATCGCCTTGCCCGCGCGCCCACGCGAGATACCTCGTGTGGCCGCCGTGAACGACGTCGAAGCAGCCGTTGGTGAAGACGACGGTCTTGCCGTCGGCGCGCAACGCTTCGCGAAACGCGACCGCCGCGTCGCGGTCGAGCACGGGCGCGAACCGCGCATCAGTTCCCGGCATCGTGTTCCATCAACGCAACGATCTCGGCGGGCGATGCGGTGGCGGTGCCGAGCTTCTCGACGACGGCGCCGGCTGCATAGTTTGCCAGACGCGTCGCGATCGCGATCGGAACGCCCGCGGCGAGCGCAAGCGTGAGCACGGCGACAACCGTGTCGCCCGCGCCGGAAACGTCGAACACCGTGCGCGCAACTGCCGGGATATCGTCGCGCGTACCGTCGGCCGCGAAGAGCGACATGCCGTGTTCGCCGCGCGTGATCAAGACGTGCGCGCAGCGCAGCCGGTCGAGCAGCGTGCGCGCCGCATGCGCGAGTGACGTGTCGTCCACGATCGCGATACCGGTCGCGCGTGCGGCCTCCGAAACGTTGGGTGCGATGCATGTAACCCGCGTGAACAAGTCGACGTTCTCCGGTTTGGGATCGGCGACGACGATCGGCGCACCGAGCGCCGCTTCAACCAACTCGCGATCGAGCATCCCCTTCGCGTAATCGCTGAGCACGACCGCGTCGGCTCCGTCGATTGCGCGTTGAACGGCAACGACCAACGCGGCGCGATCGGCGTCTCGCAGCGGAGCCGTCGATTCCCAATCGGCGCGCACGACTTGCTGGTTGTGCGCGACAACCCGCGTCTTCCGCGTCGTCGGACGATCGTCGACTGCCCGCACGCCGCTCGCATCGCACGCAATGTCGGTCAACAGCGCCCGGACGCGTTCGCCTTCTCCGTCGCTGCCGACAACGGCGACGAGCGATACCCGCGCACCGAGCGCGCGCAAATTGCTCGCGACGTTTCCCGAGCCGCCTAACGTAAACGAGTGATCGTGGACCGCGACGACCGGCACCGGTGCTTCGGGCGAAATGCGCGAGACCCGGCCCCAAATCCACTCATCGATCATCACGTCGCCGATCACGACGACGCGGCGCCCCTGCATCCGCGCGAGCAGCGCACCGGCGCGCGGAATCGCGACCTCAGTTGCCACGCGTAACGATCCATTCGGCGGCTTCGAGCAGCGTCCGCGCACGCAGATCGGGTTCCGGGCCGACGTAATCGGACGGTCCCGGAACCGAAATGCCGGCCATGCCGAGCCGTTGACCCAGTTCGACGTCACTACCGCGGTCGCCGATCGTTGCGCCGCCGTCCAGCGTCAGACCGTGATCGTCGACCGCACGGTGGACGAGCGCGGGCTCCGGCTTGCGGCAGTCGCAGCCGTCGTCATAATGCGGACACCAATACCAGCCGTCGATCGTGACGCCGTCATCCTTCAACCGGCGCACGATCTCGGCGTTCACATTGCGAACGCGCGCGTCGTCGAGCAACCCACGCGCGATTCCCGACTGATTCGAAATGACGATCGTCGCGAAGCCGCGTGCGCGCAGTAGCCGCAACGCATCGATGACGGTCGGCAGCACGACAACACCGGCCGGATCGCCGAGAAACCCCTTGTCTTCGATCAGCGTTCCGTCCCGGTCGAGAAACACCGCCGAACGCTGCGCCGAAATCATGCGAAGACCAGCTCTTGTTCGACCAGGTCACAGATGATGTGGCCCATGACGATGTGAACCTCTTGCACGATCGCGCTGTAACCGTCGGGGCCGAGGAGGATGAGATCCGCAATCTCGGCCACCGGGCCGCCGCCGTTGCCGGTGAACGCGATGGTCGTCGCGCCCAGACGCTTTGCCGCACCGAGCGCGCGCACGATGTTCGGCGAGGTGCCGCTCGTCGTGATGCCGACGACGACGTCGCCCGCTTGGACGAACGCTTCGACCTGACGCGCGAAGACGTACTCGAAGCCGAAGTCGTTCGCAATCGCGGTGAGCGTGCTCGTATTGACGGAGAGCGCTTCCGACGGAAGGCCGCCGCGTTCGCGCAGGAAACGTCCGCTGAATTCGGCGGCCAAGTGCTGCGCGTCGGCGGCACTTCCGCCGTTACCGCACCACAGCACTTTTTTTCCGGCCCGGAACGCAACAACCATCGCGGCGACGATCGCCGCGACTTGTTCGGGATACCGTGGAGCTTCCAGCTGATGGCGCCGGTCGGCGAGAAGCGCAGCGAAATTCCGGCGTTCGGTTTTGCTCGCCGTCATGGTTCGATCCAGACGAGGTCGTCGCCGAGCGAGACGAGCTCGCCGTTCTGCGGCAACACGCGGCTGACGACGCCCGCGAATTCGCTCGTGATCTCGTTCATCAATTTCATCGCCTCGAGAATGCACAGGACTTGACCGGGCACGACGCGGTCACCGACGGCGATGAACGGCGGCGCGCCGGGCGAGGGCGCCGCATAGTATACGCCGACGACCGGGGCCGTCACGCGTTTGACGTTCGACGGCGGACCGGCGGTGGGCGCTGTCGCGCCGTTCGGTGAGACGGGCGCGGCCGCCGAAGCGAGACCGGCAGGTAGCGCGCCGTTTGCAAACGGCAGTACGACCGGTACCGCGGACGCCTCCCGGCGAACGAGTTCGTACTCCGTCTCGCCGACCCGCAAGCGAATCGCGTCCAAATCGTAGTCGCGCAGAATCTCGCCGAGCGCGCGAACGCGGTCGGCCTCGTCTTCAGCCATCAGTTCAGCGCTTCGACGAGCGTCGTCGCGACTCTATCCGGCCCATCGGCGAGGGGCAACCGCCGGTCGGTACGCGCTTCGAGATCGCGCAGGACCAACTCGCCCGCGGCAAGTTCATCGTCGCCGACGATCAGCGCGTAGCGCGCATGATTGCGATCGGCGAGTTTGAAGTGCGCGGCGAGTTTTCGGTCGCCGTAATCCATGTACGTCGGTGACGCGCCGTGCGCGCGGAGCGCGCCGACGATCGGTACGAGCCGTGCGCGGGCCGCCGCGCCGAGCGCGATGGCCTGGACGCCGTGCCGCGGCATCTCGATGTCGCCTCGGGCTGCCGCGACCATCATCAAGAAGCGCTCGAGGCCCAGGCCAAAGCCGACAGCCGGCGTCGGCGACCCGCCGAGCGACGCGACGAGATTGTCGTAGCGGCCGCCGCCGCAGACGGTACTTTGGGCGCCGAGCGCATCCGACGTGATCTCGAAGACGGTGCGCGTGTAGTAGTCGAGCCCGCGCACCAGGCGCGGATCGACGACATAACGCGTTCCCGACGCGTCGAGATACGCGCGTACCGCCGAAAAATGCTCGCGGCACGCGTCGCACAGCACGTCCTGCAACGTCGGTGCATCAGCGATGAACGGCGCGTCTTGCGGAGCTTTCGAATCGAGGATGCGCAGCGGATTGCGTTCGAGCCGCCGCTGCGAATCCTCCGAGAGCTCGGCTTCATGGGGACGGAAATGCGCCAGCAACGCGTCGCGGTAGCGCGGACGGCACGCGTCGTCTCCGACGGAATTCAACCGCACCGTTACGCCGCCCAGCGCGTAGCGGTCGATCAGGGCCGTCGCGACACCGATCGTTTCGACGTCGGCTTCCGGCCCTGCATAGCCGAAGCATTCGATGCCGAACTGATGCGCTTCGCGATAGCGCCCCGCTTGCGGACGTTCGTAGCGATAGATCGAACCGATGTAATACAGCCGTTGCGGCCCCTGCGCGAAGAGCGAATGCTCGATACACGCGCGCACAACAGGCGCCGTCCACTCCGGCCGCAGCGTCATGCTGCGATCGCCCTTGTCGCGAAAGGTGTACATCTCTTTTTCGACGATGTCGGTCGTCTCGCCGACGCCGCGGACGAAGAGTTCGGTCGACTCGAACGTCGGCGTTCGGATTTCACCGTAGCCGAAGCGCCCGGAGATCTCACGGGCATGCGCTTCCAGCCGAGTCCAGTCGGCGGACACCGGCGGCAGCACGTCTTTCGTACCGCGCGGTGCGTTGATCCGATTCACCAGCGCCAGCTACGCCGCGCTTATCGAAGCGCCCTCGGCTCCTCCGCAAGCGAGAGTGCGTCGCCGACGCGGACAGCACGTCCGCAGACTCCCGGCGCCTGTGTGTTCACGGTCAACCGGTAGAAGTGATCGAAACGCGAGCGATCGGCCCACCCCGGCAGCGTTGCAGCGCGGCGTTCCGATACACGTTTCGAGAACGCCGGTAGCGGCTCGCCCGTCCGTGCATCGCGGCTCGGGACGATGCAGCGCGCGCAGGGATTCATTCCGCCGAGTTCGACTTCACCGATACGAAACGGCGTCACGTCGCCCTCCGCACCGAATAAGCGGTCTTCCCAGAATGCCGGCACGCCGTCGACCTCGATGTTCGTCCTCAGGCGCAACCGTATGTCTTCGACGGTCAGGCCGTCGAACCACGACGCCACCGTGGCGAGCGTGGCGCTCGAAACGATCGTCGGGCCGGCTGCCGTCACGTCGTCCGGAAAGCCGCCGTCGTCGTCGCGGCGGACGGTAACGGGACGCTCGAAATGCCGAGCGAGAAAGGCCGCGAGCGCCGCCGTCGATTCGTCGAAGGCGAAGCGGCACCGTTCGCCGGTGATCTCGCTCTCGAACATCGCCGCGAGCGCCTCATCATACGTCACCCGCAGACGGTGAACGCGCGGCTCGCGCTTGGCGTTGATGCACGCATCGTCGGAATCGAAGAACGCGAAGGCGCGATCGTATTGCAACGCGCCGCGAGCGACGAACGACGCCGATAGAACCTCGGCGCCGTCGAGCGATTTGAACGGGTAGACGCGCAACCGCGCGACGGTCGGGCCGGTCAGGACGCCAGCGCCGTCGCGTCGTCGAGCGTTCCCAGCTGCGGCGATTTGGTCGACTTACGCCGGGCGACGAAGAAGATCAAACCGATCAGGAAGTAGCCGAGAAAAATATACGGGAAGATGTTGACGGGCGGCGCCGGCACCGGATACACGCTGCCGACCGCGGGCACGAGCAAGAACACGAGCGCGGTCACCGACCACCCGATATCCATCGGCTTGAGTTCCCCGATCTTCTTCAGATACATCGGCGCGGCGACCGAGAGGAAAATGTACGCGCCGAGAAAGCCGAACGCGCCGAACGTTCCCGCGTCGTTGAAGGCGTCCGAAACGCCGAGCCCCATGAACGTCATGATCGTCGGAATTCCGAATTCGAGTACGGCGTAGATCGTGACGGCAACGTGCGGCGTCGCATTCGTGACGTGCGCGCGACCGGTCGACTCGTGAAAGAACCCTTGGCGCCCCATCTGGAAAATAACCCGCGAACCCGCATTCATGCACGAAAGCGCGAGCGAAAAGAAGCTGACCATCGCGCCGACGTCGATCGGAATTTGCAAGTAGTCGACATGTAGAATCGTCGCGATCGTCGAGAGCGGAGTCGTCAGTTTGTCGAGCGGCGGGTTCGCGCCCTTGAGCGCCATGATCTCGACGTAGGAAATAAAGATAAAGAATGCGCCCGTCAACAACAGGCTTGCGATGACGGCGGCCGGGATTGTTTTGAGCGGATTCTTCGCTTCATCGCCAAACGCGGTCGCACACTCGAAGCCGACCAAACTGAAGATCGCGACGACGACGCCGAGGCCAAGTGTGGAGATCGAGCTTCCCTGGAGCGTCAGTTGGTCGGCGTCGACCTTGAAGCCATGCGCGCCGAGCGCAATGAATGCGAGCAGCGTGATGACGGCGACCGACGCCGCTTCGATCACCAACATCATGATCGTCGAGAGCGCGATATCGCGATAGGCCAGAAACCAGCTGGCAAATGCGCAAACGGCGAAAAGCACGATCACCGGCACGTGAACACCCGCCATCGCCAGCAACGTTTGCGCGAAGATGGAGAAACCCGTGATGCCGGCCGTTCCGATGAACATGTATGCCCAGATCAAACACCAGCCGGTAAGACCGCCGGGTGTTGATCCGAGACCGGCCACGGAATAGAGAAACATCGATCCGGTGTGCGAAGAACGGCGTGCGAATTGGTTCAAGTTGAACGCGACGAAAAGCAGCATGACGGTTCCGAACGCGTATGCAAGCCAACTCGCATTTCCCGTCGTGCCGAACATCAACGGCACGATCAACGCGGCGGTCATCGTCGGCGAAATCAGCGCGATCGCTTGCGCCAGCACTTCCCAAAAATTTAGACATTGCGCGCGTAAGCGCGTCGGTTCGGCAATCATCATTCTCTCCGTTAGCGCTGCCGGTCGTCGACCGTGTCGCAACACCATAGCGGCTAGGTACGTCATACGAACATGGGCGTTTGCAGAATCGCGCCGACGCCCGCGTGGTCGTTTGTATAAAATTGCCGGCGCCCGTACGGCGCAACGAAAATCAGCACCACGCAGACGCCACTAGCGCGGACGTGCAGGCGTACGCGAAATGGACAACGTGGGGCTGACTCGATGCACCCTAGCGTAATAGCGTGCGCGCCGCGCCTCAAGTACCATTTCAGTGAGATGACACCGGACCACCATTGACGATGGAGCTGCCGATCGAACTCGATGTGGCCAGCACCGTCCCGCTTCACCGGCAGCTCTATGACGGCTTACGCGACGCGATCCTCGCGGGACGTATCGCGCCCGGCACCCGCTTGCCCTCGACCCGAGCGATGGCCGAATCCCTCGGCGTCTCGCGATCGACGATCATTTCGGGCTTTGCGCAGCTCCACAGCGAGGGATATCTCGAGGCGACGACCGGCTCCGGGACGTATGTCGCCGACGATCTTCCCGACGAGCGGATTGCGCCGCGCGGACGCGACCGCGGCGCCGGCGCATCGCTGCGCCTCTCCACCTACGGTGCCTCCTTGCTCGATGCGGCGCCGCTCGAACCGCCGCGTATTGCGGGCAACACGGATTTTCGCGACGGTCGTCCGGCGTTCGAGGCGTTTCCGTTCGCCGCGTGGCGACGGTACGTCGCGATGTCCGTCGATGCGGCGCGTGACGGACTCGACTACAGTCCCGATCCGGCGGGTTTTCCGCCGCTTCGCGCCGCGATCGCGGCGCATCTCGGAGCAGCGCGAGCGATCGCGTGCAGCGCGGACGACATCATCATCGTCGGCGGGTCGCAGCAGGCAATCGATATCGTTGCGCGCGTGCTCATCGAACCCGGCGACGTCGTCGCCCTTGAAGAGCCCGGGTATCTCGGCGCCCAACGAACGTTCGCGGCCAACGGCGCCGATCTGCGCCCGATCGCCGTCGACGGCGACGGCATGCGCGTCGATCTGCTGATGGTGCAGGCGGCGCATGCGCGGCTTGTCTACGTGACGCCGTCGCATCAATTTCCGCTCGGCGTCGTGCTTTCGGCGGAACGGCGGCGCGTGCTGATCGACTGGGCACAACGCGCCGGCGCCGTCATCATCGAAGACGATTACGACAGCGCCTACCGCTACGAGGGGCGGCCGATTCCGGCGCTCTCCGGCATCGATCGCGCCGGGCGCGCCATCTACGTCGGGACATTTTCGAAGACGATGTTTCCGGCGTTGCGGATCGGATACATCGTCGTTCCCACCTCGCTGCGTCGCGTCGTTCTCACCGCAAAGGCGTTTTCGGATCGCCAATCTCCACTGCTCGAGCAGCGCGCGCTCGCGGCGTTCATGGAAAGCGGTGATTTCGAGCGGCACGTGCGCCGTATGCGGACGCTTTACCGCGAACGGCGCGGCGTGCTGCTCGACGCCCTGCGATCGACCTTCGGCGAAGCCGTTGAGGTGCTCGGGGAACGGGCCGGGATGCACGTCGTCGTCCGCCTGCCGGTCCGCGAGAGCGCGGCCTTCGCGGATCGCGCTCGCGGCGCCGGCGTAACGCTGACGACGACGGACGCGCACCGCCTGTTGGGATCGCGACCGGGTGAATTCATCTTTGGTTTCGCAGAGCACGACGAACGAACCATCCGCAATGCGGTTGCCCGGCTCGGCGGGTTAGTGGCGCAAGAGCGGGCGACGTAGCGACGGCGTCGTACATTTCGGCTAACGTAACGCTCGCCCGCGCCCGAGGTCCGCATGCCTGTGAACTTTTCCGGTCTGCGCCGTTCATCGTTCAGGTTCGTCAAGTGGCTGGGCTATGACGTCGTGGAAAACAACCCGCTGGTCCGGATGCTGCACGAATCTCGCGCTGCTGCGAGCGAGCGCGAAAAAGTGCTGCCGCTCAAAGAGCGTCCGTCGTACCAGATTCGGCAATCGCGGATCTACTCGCGCGGGCTCAGCGCGAACGATAACGCCATCGCTGCGCCGCCGCTTGAAGCAGCCGGGGACAGAGCACCGGACGACGAGGCACCGGCCGGCGAAACGCCGCCGGCCGCCTCGGGCGAACCGGCCTAATTCACGGCGACCGGTGCGCCGCGCGGCTCGAGCAACTCGACCGGAATTCCGTTCGGGTCTTC
Organism: Candidatus Lustribacter sp.; assembly: GCA_965277075.1. Lineage (GTDB taxonomy): Bacteria > Vulcanimicrobiota > Vulcanimicrobiia > Vulcanimicrobiales > Vulcanimicrobiaceae > Lustribacter. The sequence goes on along the minus strand of OZ255707.1, from coordinate 2,450,997 downwards.
GACGAACGCGATCCAGCGAGTTCCGCTCGGGGGTTTCTTCGGTTCGGTCAGAATCCTGACGCCGCTCGCGCGCAGCCGCTCGATCGCGACGTGCATGTCGCCGTCAACCTCGAGCGCGAGGTGTTCGTAGCGGTTGCCCAGCGCGTACGGGGGATGCTCTTCGAGGTCGTAAACGAGCTCGATGTACGCATTCCAGTCGCTGCCGACAAACGCCATGTCGGCGTTGCCCGGATAGTGGTGCGGGCCGCCGAGCAGCTTGAGTCCGAGTTTGTTCGTGTAGAAGTCGATCGTCGCTGCCATGTCATTCACGAAAATCGAGGTGTGCAAGAAACGCGGCATGCGGGCAGCTATTGCGCGTAACCCGTCCTTTCCCCGCGCACGGAGCGATCGCGCAAGCACACTAGCCCGCTGCAAAACGGGCGAATGCGAACGGCGCCGTCAACGCGGCCCCGACGAGAAACGCCGCAATGAAGATGGCGGCTGTGCGCAGCGGCGCGAAACCGGGCAGCGCTAAGACGACCGGGGCGATCACCAACGTCGTGACGCCTGCGTCGTGCAACGGCTGGAGAGCGATCGATCCGTCAAGTCCGTGCTGCACCCACAGATATTCGGCAGAGCGCGAAACGATGCCGAGGACGATTGCATAAACGATGAGCCGCATGAGAAACGCCGTGACCACACGCATCATCAGTGTAAGAAATACCGGTAGGTGGAGAATACCAGTGCGATGTTGCGCTCGTTCGCGGCCGCGATCACTTGGTCGTCGCGAATCGACCCGGCCGGCGCGATGACGGCGCTAACGCCCGCCGCGGCCGCTTCGATGAGCCCGTCGGCAAACGGAAAGAACCCGTCGCTCGCGCATGCCGCACCGCGCGCAAACGACCCAGCTCGCTCACCGGCGATTCGTACGGCGCTCACGCGATTCGTTTGCCCGGCACAGATGCCGCGTGAAACGGCATCGCGCACCACGACGACGCCGTTCGACTTCACGTGCCGGACGATATCCCAAGCGAAGATCAGATCGCGCCACTCGCCGGGCTTCGGACGGCGGTCCGAAACGACACGCCAGACTTCCGGCGGCGCGGCCGGATCGTCGTCCTCGGCCAAGATGCCGCCGAGCGCCGAGCGGACCCGTAACTCTTCGGCAATTCGCACCGGGGCCTCGGGCGCGAAGCGCATGATGCGCAGATTCCGTTTGCGGCGCAGGCGCGCCAGCGCGTCTTCCTCGAACGCGGGCGCCGCGACGATCTCGAGAAAAAACGCACCCAGCGCTTCGGCGGCCGCGAGATCGACGGACCCGTCGACGGCGATGATGCCGCCGTAAGCCGAGATACGGTCCGTGTCGAGCGCTTCGCGCACGGCTTCGGCCACGGTCGGCCGTTCGGCGACGCCGCACGGCACCGTGTGCTTGACGATCGCCGCCCGGCACCGCGGCAACGGCAATTCGGCTGCCGGCTCTATGCCGCGGGGTGCCCGCACGAGGAGGCGCAGCGTTGCATCGAGGTCGAGCAGATTGTTGTACGAGAGCGCTTTGCCGCCGAGTTGCTCCGGCAACTGCGCTTCGCGTGCGATGTAGAATGCCGCGCGATCCTGCGGATTTTCGCCATATCGCAACGGCTGCGAGATCGGTATCGTCAGCGCGAGCGAACCCGGCAGTTCGTTCGCGAGCAAACCGGACTCGAGATAGCGCGCAATCGCCGAATCATACTCCGCGGTGCGCTCGTACGCGCGCGTCGCGAAACGCCGGCGCGCATCGCGGTCCGGGCCGCCCGGCAGCGATGCGATCACGTCGGCGTACTCATCGGGATCGCTCACGACCGTGACGCGTTCGAAGTTTTTCGCTGCAGCGCGCAGCAGCGTCACCCCGCCGATATCGATTTGCTCGACCGCTTCGTGCAGCGTCGCGCCGTCACGCGCGACCGTTTTTTCGAACGGATACAGGTTGACGACAACGACCGAGAGCAGCGGAATCGCGTACCGCTCCGCTTCCGCTTCGTGCGTTGCATCGCTCGTGTCGCGCAAGATGCCGCCGAAGACGTTTGGATGCAACGTCTTGACGCGACCGTCGAAGAGCGCCGGAAAGCCGGTGAGTTCCTCAACATCGCGGACGGGCAAGCCTGCGGCCCGCAAATGCGTGGCCGTTCCCCCGGTCGCATAGACGGTCGTACCCGTGCCGATGAGAGCGCGGGCGAGTTCGGCGACGCCGGTCCGGTCAAATACCGAGATCAACGCCGCAGCGGGGTTATCCGGCAACCGTTACCTCACGCCGTTCGTCCGCGGGCGCCGGCAGCGCATCGAGATCCGGCGTCGGCGCAGCCGCACCGGTGTCGAGCGCTGCCGAAATGATCGACGATACGCCCGGATCTTGCATCGTCACGCCGTACATGCGCGCCGCGAGCTCCATCGTTTTCTTATTGTGCGTGACGATGAGCATCTGTGCGTCGCTCGCGACCTCGCGCACCATCGATGAAAGCCGTTCGACGTTTGCATCGTCGAGCGCGGCGTCGACCTCGTCGAGGAGATAGAACGGTGACGGTTTGACTTTGATCAACGCGAAGATCAGAGCAGCAGCCGTCATAGCGCGCTCGCCGCCCGAGAGCGCGGTCAGCGACGTCATCTTTTTTCCGGGCGGCTGCACGGCGATCTCGATGCCCGTCTCCGAGAGATGCTCGGGATCGGTCTGCCACATCTTCGCCTCCCCCCCGGGGAAGAGCCGCGCAAACGTTTCGGCAAACTGCGTGCTCACCGCATCGAACGTTTCGTTGAATTGCACTTGGCAAGAAACTTCGATCTGAGCGATCGTCGCGAGCAGCGTTTCGCGGGCTTTCTGTAGATCGTCCATCTGATCGCGCAGAAACGTTTCACGCTCCGTCAACTCGGCCTGATCGGCTTCCGCTCTGAGGTTCACGTTTGCACCGAGACGTGCCAGCTCCTCACGCAAGCGCGGGAGCTCCCCCGCGACGTCGTCGTCCTCGCTCGCATACCGCTCGATCACGTCGCGCTGCTCGTCGTCGGTCGCCGGATGTTGCGCGAACGACTGCACGAGCATGCCGAGTTCGGCATCGATCTCGGCAAGACGCCGGCGTGAGCCCTCACCGGCGCCGCTCGCTTCGCGATCTTCGGCGCCCGCGATGCGTTCGTCGGCCTCGTGTTGTACCAGCGCATCGGCGAGCGCTTCGCGACGGCCGTTCGCGTCGGCAACGGCGGCGTCCGCGGTGCGTACGCGTTCGCGCGTGAGGGCGAGGCGTTCGCTTTCGGCCGCGATGCGTTCGCGCAGCGACTCGAGTTCGCGTAGCGCTGCCTCCCGGGCGGCCGCGACGCGTTCAGAGTCGGCGTCGAGAACGCCCAGGCGCGTGATTAGGCCGTCGCGTTCGGTCGTGAGCGATGCGAGCGTTTCGCGCAGCGAGCCGGCCTCCGCTGCGACATCGCGTTGCACCACTTCCGCCTCAGCGATGCGTTCGCGCGCACCGGCCAGCTCCGCCTCGAGCATGACGCGCCGCTCTTCGAGATCTGCGGCGTCGACCGCCGTCGTATCGAGCGCTTCGTGCGTCCGCCGGGCCGCCTCGAGCTCGTCGTGCAGTGCCGAACCGCGCGCTTCGAGCGCGCCCGACTCGTCTGTGAGGCGATCGATCTCCGCTCCTGCGCTGGTGCGCCGCGCCTGCGCATCACGTAACGCCGCGTCCGCTTCGGCGCCGGCGCGCAGAGCCGCGTCGCGCGCGGCACCGGCCGCGTCGAGATTCGCCTTCGTTGCGACACCATCGTGTTCGATGCGTTCGAGATCGGCGCGCAACTGCGGTATGCGCTCGCGCAGCGATTGGGCTTGAGCGCGACGGCCGAGGATCGAGCGCTCGCGCCGGTTGCGACCCCCCGTGATCGCACCGCCGCCGAGAATCTGTTCGCCTTCCAGGGTAACGATTGAGTCGCGAAAGTTCTCGCCGCGGACGAGCGCGATGCCGGTGCGGAGTTCATCGACGATCAACGTGCGTCCGACGAGAAACGCCACGATGCTGCGAAAGCGCTCGTCGCTGCGCACGAGTTCGTGCGCGAAACCGATGATGCCGGCGCGGCCGGCGAGCGCGCCGAGCCGATGGCCGTCGCGTTTGATCAGCGTGTCGAGCGGCAAGAACGTCGCGCGGCCCGCTTCGCGTTCGCGCAAGAATACGACCGCGCGTTCCGCATCTTCGCTGGTCGCGGTTACGATATTGGAGAGCCCTGCACCGAACGCGACGTCGAGCGCGCGTGCGTACCGTTCGTCCACGTCGACCAAGCTCGAGACGACGCCGTGCAATCCGGTGAGCTCACCGCGTTGCGCCGCGTCGACGACGGCGCGCGTGCCGGGCACGTGGCCCTCGAGCGTCGCTTCGAGCTCTTCGATCGTGTGCAACCGCGACTCCGCAGCGGCCAGATCGCTCGCGACGCGACGGTACTGCGCTTGCAGCTCGGCGACGCGTATTGCGGCGCCCTCACCGGTTGCCGCTTCGGCAGCCGCGACATCGCGTTGGCGCGCCGCTTCAGCATCGTACTCCGCCACGGCACGCTCGCAGTCCGCGAGCGTCGTCTGCGCCGCAGCGCCTCGCTCGCCCAAGCGCATCCGCTCGGTATCCAAACGGGCGCGTTCGGCTTCCAGCCGGGCGATGTCGTTGCGCGTCGCAGCGAGCCGGGCGCGACGCTCGGCTTCACTGGCGGCGCGTTCTGCGACGATCGCTTCGACTTTGCGGAGCGCCGCGTAGATGCCGTCGAGCGCGCCGCGCGCTTCGGCGAGGACGGCCGTCGCACGCGTCTCGCGTTCGCGCACGTCATCGCCGCGCTCACCGAGCGGCTCGAGCGCCTGGTGCAATTCAGCAATCCGTGCGCGCAGCGATTCACGCTCGCCTTCGACGCGGTCGCGGTCGGCCACGGTCGCGTGGGACTGCACATCGAGAACATCGCGACGTGCGCTCGCCGCAGCGAGATCTGCTTCGACGCGCGACGCGACTTCGCGCACCCGCTGCGCTTCGATCCGACGTTCTTCGCGTTCGAGTTCGAGCGTGTAGAGTTGCGCGCGCAACGTTTCCGCTTGCGCTCCGAGGGTCGCCGCGCGAGCCGCCGCGGCGACCTGCACCGCCTCGAAGCGTGCGGCGTCGGCCGCGACTGATTCGCGTTCCGCGCGGCGCGCGGCGCTCGCGCGCACGTAGGAGAGAATCTCGAGATCGCGCACGCGCGCAGTCAGGCGGCGATAGCGTTTGGCGCGCCGTACTTGGCTCTCGAGTTCCGGGACGCGCCGTTCGAGTTCCGCGATCAGATCGTTGACGCGAATCGCGTTCTGCTCCGTCGCGTCGAGCCGGCGCATCGCTTCGGCCTTGCGCGCGAGGAACTTTCCGATGCCTGCCGTCTCTTCGAAGAGCGCGCGCCGTTCGGTGGGCTTCGAGGAGAGAATGGCATCGATCTGGCCCTGTGAAACGATCGCATACGAGCCCGGACCGAGGCCCGTGCCCATCAGCAAGTCGATCACATCCCGTAAACGTACGGCGCTGCGGTTGATAAAAAATTCCGATTCGCCGGCGCGATAGGCGCGGCGCGTGATCTGGACTTCGTTGAAGTCGATCGGCAACGCGTGGTCGGCGTTGTCGAACGTCAGCGACACTTCGGCCATGCCGAGCGGCTTGCGCGAGCGATTGCCGGCGAAGATCACGTCTTCCATACGCTGCGAGCGCAGGCTGCGCGAACTCTGCTCGCCGAGGACCCAACGGATCGCGTCGACGAGATTCGACTTGCCCGAACCATTGGGTCCCACGACCGCGGTGATGCCCGAGTTGAACTCGAGCGTCGTCGCTTCGGCAAACGTTTTGAAGCCGAAGACTTTAAGCGTTTTGAGTCGCATCGCTAGAAGTGTGAACCGAACCTTTGATTACGCAATGACGCCGTATCCTTCCGGAATGTAGCGGCCGAACGCGACAGATCGGAACCCTCCGGCGATGCAGTGAAGGCTCGCAACCGAAAGCGTTGCCCGTCGACGCCGCTTCGCAAGCGGGCGGCTTCGATCGCGATCATCGGGGCTCTCTTCTGCCCGGACCGTAGGATTCTTCGCTTCCGGTGCTGCGAGCCGCGACGGACCGGCAAACGCGCTCGAGCTAGAGTCGCACGCCGGAGGCATGTCGTGACGACGATGCCGTTGACAACGCACGAGACGTTCGCAAGCGCCGGCGACGTCACGGCGCGAATCGGTGAGATGGTGTCGCACGCCGACGAGGTAACGCGCTGGCGCCCTGAGCGTTGATCATGTCGCATTTCAAACGGGAGCGGTCCGCAACCGGACAGCAAGCCTTTTCGCGCACACTTCCGGGCGCAAGCCGGCAGCTTCTTGACTGCGAGGCGCGTCCCGTAAACGGTCGCGTTAGAGACTGACCTTCAGGGGTTTTGATGGCGGTGAAGCTGGATTTTGATCACGGTTGTGTAGCCGGCCCAGGCGAGAAAAGGGATCAGGAAGGCGCCGGCGCGTCGATCGCTACGCAGGTAGCCGACTAGCAGAACTGAGGCATTTACCATTCCAAGCATATCCATCATCACGTACACGTCGGTGCGCTTCGCCCGATTTACGACGGCTCCGAAGAGGACGTTGTGCGCCATCAGGGCGGCGAAAGTTGCGAGCTGCGAAGTCACGTCGATCTCTTGGCGTTTGCGCCAGACACGCCACGTGGCTAAACCCAGGCACGGATAATTCACGGCAGACCACGCGATCGGGAATATCCATTGCGGAGGCCAGCCCGATGGCTTCGGAAGATCGTCGTACCACGGGTCGCTACCGACGAGACCGCCGAGCGCAGCTCCAGCGAACCCCACGGCCTCGACGACGGTGACAAACGAAGCCGCTTCGAAGGACTTCTTCATTGTGAAACGGCCCCGGCTTCGCCGAGCGCCTTTCGAAAAATGATCTTGTCGTCGCCGGCTGCATAGAATTCGCGTATGCGAGCCTCCTCGTCGAAGCCGCAGCGGCGATAGAAACCTCTTGTTGCCTCGAAGCTCGTGAGTCCCGACGTCTCGACGAGTAAGACGCGTTCCGCTCGTGCGATAAGCGTCGCTTCGACATAGCGTATCAGCGCCGCACCGCGTCCTTCGCCCTGACGATTCGGCAGAACCGCGATTAGGTAAAGATTCCACGTGCCCTCGGTCATGCGTTCCGGAGCAAAGTAGGCAACAGCTATGGGAACGCCGTCATCGATATCGACGATCCAGTGGTGATCTTCATCGAGCGTTCCGGCGAAATACCCGTTGAGAATCGCTTCGACCTCATCGAGACCGTCGGGCTTGAAAAGCTTCGTAGCGTCGACGACGTCGATCATGGCTCTTACGTCGCCGACCTCGGCTGAGCGGATCATGCGAAGCACCCCAAAGCAGCGACGACGGGGCAATTCGTACCCATTGCTTCATCGCAGAAGCGGCACGTACCGAGTGCGTCGTCTTCTCCTCGGATCCCACTCGTTAAAATGTTGATACAACTTTCTGTAGCACGGGCGATTCTTGCGCCGCACGAGCCGGGAAGACCATTCCTTCGACCTCGGTGGGGTCCGGCCGGTGGCTGCGAGAGAAACGCTGCCCGCACGTAGGATTCTTCGTTTCACCGCTGCGAGCCGCACGAGGTGAGCTTGTGTCGCACATGCCGACGAGGTGACGCGATGCCGGCCATGAGCGTCGGCAAGCCTTTCGAAGCAGACGTTGCGGGACGCGAAAAGTCATGCTGGTTAAGCGGGACCATCGTAGATTTCTAAAGCGCGCGCGCAACGGGCGAGAAGGCCTGCCAGGCGCTCGCGGTCCTTTTTCGTCTGGCCGGAAAGCATTCGCTCTTCGACGTCAAACGAAAGTTGCCGCGCCGCGACGCGCGCGTCGCGGCCACGCTTCGTGAGCGAAAGCCGTATGCGGCGCGTTCCCGCACCGGAACGCCTCGAGACGAGGCGACTTTCGGTCATGGCGGCTATCATCTCATTCGCGGATTGCGGCGTGATGAAGCAGCGTCGAGCAATCGCCGCGTTGGTCGCCTCGCCCTCGGGGATATCGACGAGCGCCTCCAAGATTGCGTATTGTGAGAGACTGAGACCCAGTGGACGAAAGGCCTCGTCCATCGCCGCACGCAGCGCGGCTTGGACCCGCTTGACGAGGTACCCTACCCTCGAAAGCGTCGGACCACCGGCCCGTGCGGTGACATCAGGTTCCTGATATGCTGTCATCAGGAACCTGGTTCGCCAAAAAGAGCAGTAATGTCTGCCGCAAGCCTCGGGGGACCCGATTTTCGCGCCAGTTTCACCGATCGCGTTTGGGAGGACGATCCCTATGTGATTAGCAGAGGCCGACCTTCAGGCCCTCGAGGCCAGAAGAGCGAAATCACTGAGGGCACGATGGCGCAACGCACACTCGGGCGCGTGCGGAGTACCATCCGCAAAGCCTTACCTGCAGCCGAGGAAGTGATCTCGTACAACATCCCGTCGTATGAACTGCACGGTGTCGGAGTGCTTTACTTCGCCGGATGGAAGCAACACTATTCGCTTTATCCCGCTCGCACATTACGAGGTCAACAACGGCACGATCCGTTTCCCGCTCTCCAGGCCCGTCCCGGTAAAATTGATCGAACGCATCGCGAAATTCCGCGCGAACGAAGTCGACGAACACGAGCAGGCGAACGCGATCAATTCCGCACCGACGGTTCGTTCCGGAAACGGCTACGCGCCCGCTATTAGGCGAGAACGTAGCGGCCGAACGGGTCACGGCCGAGCGGACCGCCGGCACGAAGCCTTCGAGCTCGCGTACGACGTCGCGACCGTCGCGCGTCGCAATTGCAGCGATGAGTTCTTCGATGTTTCGGGCCGTCTTCGAGCGCTGCGCGAACGGACGCGAAGCGGCGACCGTCGTAGGTCGGTGCGCCGGGGATCAGCGTTTCCATTCCGCTGCGACCGAAGTCGGTTGTGAGGTCGAAGCCGGCTTTCGCACCGACGCGCTCCCCGCCATCCAGCGAAGGGTCGAGCGGCAGTGTGCGCATCCCGCTTTGCACGACGAGATTCCGGCGGCCTGAAAGCGCGTCGCGAGGGCCCAGTCCATGTGCGCGTCCGAAAAGACATCGATGCTGGCTCGCGAGCGAAGCGTGGCTGCAAGCGCATCCTGATCTTGCCGCGCGATTCGCGACCGTCATGCGGCAAACGGCCGAGTGGGCGAATACGCATCGCAGAGAGTCCGCGGAGATTCTCTTGCGCTATACCAAAGTCACGCCTGAAGTGGCTTCGAAGATGACGCGCGCGACATATGGAACCGCACTCGACCCCTCGCTGCTTCAACCGGTCATTCTCAAGGCGCAGAAGTACGGCGCGTTCCAAAGGCCGGTCAGCGCCGCCGACCTTACCTGGACGCCCTCAAAGTGAGGGTTCGTCCGCCGCCGGCGAACGCGGCGCTTTCGTTCGATTGCTGGGGCGTAGGGCAATCACTTGCCCACCGCTTCCGGGCGGCGGCTCCGGCGGTCGCGGCGGTCCGGGATAGCGTGAACGCAGGAGCGCAAGCGCCATAGCGGCGGCGCTTTGCTGGGCCGTTTTTTTCGACGCGCCGATCCCTTCGCCCAGCGTCTCGTCGGCGATGCGCACGTTCGACGTGAACCGCCGATCGTGCGGCGGACCTTCGGCGCGCTCGAAGTACGTCGGCACCGTTCCGAGGTACGCTTGCGTGAATTCTTGCAGCGCGGTTTTCGCATCGGCGTCGGCACCCTCGGCCCGATCGACGAGCGTCAGATGCTCGACCTCGATGAAGCGCGCGACGCGTTCGAGTTCAGCTACTTGCACGAGCGCACCGATGTACGCCTCGAACGCATCGGCCAGGATCGTCGCGTTATTTGCACCGCCGCTCTGCTGCGCCCCGACGCCCAGGCGCATCACGTCGCCCAGTGAAAGCCGCCGAGCTGTCGTCGCGCACGCCTCACCACTGACGAGCGACGCTTTGCGACGGTGCAGTTCGCCTTCGGTCGCGTCGGGATACCGCGCCATGAGCCAGCGAGCGGTCACGAAACCAAGCACCGCGTCACCGTAGAATTCGAGCCGCTCGTTCGACGGACCAGCGCCCTCGCGTGCGGCGCTCTCGTGCACGAAAGCCTGCTCGATCAGCCCCGGATCAATGCCGCCGAGGCCGCTGGTTTTGAGGAGCACGGCGAGCCGCCGTCTACGCTGCGTCGACATGCCGGCCGAAAACGACCGTCGCGTTGTGACCACCGAAGCCGAAGCCGTTCGACATGGCGACATCGACCTGCGCGCGACGCGCGATGTTCGCCACGTAATCGAGCGTGCACGTCGGGTCGGGTTCCTCGTAGTTGATCGTCGGCGGAAGAATGCCGTGAAAAAGTGCCAGCGCCGTCGCGGCGCCTTCGACGGCACCGGCAGCACCGAGGAGGTGGCCGTGCATCGACTTCGTCGAGCTCACCGCTACCTTCCGTGCGTGATCGCCGAAGACGGCTTCGATCGCTTGCGATTCGGCCGTGTCGCCTTGCGGCGTCGACGTTCCATGCGCGTTGATGTACCCGACGCGGTCGCGCGCGACGCCGGAGTTCTCGAGCGCACGCTCCATCGCGAGCATCACCCCCTTGGAAGCGGGATCGGGCTGCGCGATGTGATACGCATCGGCGGCCTCACCGTACCCGAGAATTTCGGCATAAATCCGGGCCCCGCGGGCGCGCGCCGCTTCCCGTTCCTCGAGCACGAGGACCGCCGCGCCCTCGCCGAGGACAAATCCGTCGCGCCGCGCGTCGAACGGGCGACTCGCCCGTTCGGGCTCGTCGTTGTGCCGCGAGAGTGCTTTCATCGAGTCGAAGCCGCCCATCGCCGTCGGCATGATCGTCGCTTCGCTTCCGCCGGCGAGGACGGCGATCGCCTGGCCCAACGCGATCTTGTCGTACGCAACGGCGAGCGCGTCGTTGGAACTCGCGCACGCGCTGGCAACGGAAAACACCGGGCCGCGCAAACCGTGCGCCATCGAGATATGGGCCGACGCGGCGTTCGACATCAGCATAGGGACGAAGAAGGGTGAGATGCGGTCCCAGGCCGATGTTGCGCCGACCGCGATGACCGTGTCTTCGACCGTGATGATCCCCCCGATGCCGCTCGCGACGATGACCCCGGTGCGGTCGCGGACCTCCGGGTCGTCGGGAAAGTTTGCGTCGCCGAGCGCCTCGCGCGCGGCAACCACCGCAAAGTGCGCATAGCGATCCATGCGCCGGGCGTCGCGGCGCCCGATCAAGGCGTCGGGATCGAAGTCTTTCACCTCGGCGGCGATGTGCGTGTGAAGCTTCGCCGAGTCGTACGCGGTGATGAGGGCGACGCCGCTGCGGCCGTGTAGGAGCGCGTCCCAAAATTCCGCGATGGAATTGCCCATCGGGGTGACCCCTCCGAGGCCGGTGATAACGACGCGCCGTTTCTCCAAAACGTGCGGAGATACGACGAGGCCGCGCACGATCCCGCCGCCCAAACCTTTATCGGGCTCTCATCACGGCGCGGCGGCGAGATGCGTTACACGGGCATGCCATTGTTCTTCGTATCATCGAAGAAGGAGCACAGGATGAACCATCGATTCACTCGCATCGCCGCCACCGCGGTGATCGCAGCCGGCACGCTGACCGGTACGCTCGCCGTCGCCGCTCATGCCGCGACACCCGCAAGCGCCGACGAATGGCACCGCGACGGATTCCGCGACCGCGATGACCGCCGCCCGTATGAATACCGTCCGCAATTCGCCTGGCACGATCGCGACGACTATTACCGTCGCCCGGTGTTCGTCGAACGCGGCCCGCGCTTCTACGACCGGCAGCGTGGTTACTGGCGTGACCGCCTCGGCTACTGGAATCCCCGTTCGGGCTTCTACGTCTCGTTCCACTTCTGAGACCGACCACGACGTCTCAGACGTAACGCGGGGGCGACCGGCGGGTAGTGGGCATCGTGCCTCGCTATCCCGCCGGACCCGGCCAGGTCCCGGCTTTCCGTGGGCTGCTGCCGGGACGTGACATGTCGCGTATCCCGGCGTTTCTTGCCGCCACCGCCGCCCGCTACGGCCCGTTATCGAGCTGGTGGGTCGGCGGCCGCCGTTTCTACCTGGTCAACGATCCCGCGCTGATCGAGGAACTGCTCGTCGCACGCGGCGCCTCGTTTGTAAAGAGCCGCGGCGTCCAGCGGCTCGAGCGGCTCCTGGGCCGCGGCCTGCTGACCAGCAACGGCGCGTTCCACCTCCGGCAGCGACGGCTCGTTCAGCCGGCGTTTCATCGCGACCGCATCGCAAGGTATGCAAGCGTAATGGTTGCGCGCGCCGACCGATTTTCTGCGGAGGTCGAGCCCGGTGCGACGCTCGCGATCGATCGGGCCATGTACCGGCTGACGCTTGGGATCGTGGCGGAAACGCTCTTCGGCGCCGACGTCGACGCCGAAACCGAAACGATCGGTGCCGCACTCGACGACGCGATGGCCGGCTTTCCGGCGGCCATTTCGCCGTTCGGCGAACTGCTCGATCATCTCCCGATGGTGCCGGTCGTCCGGCGCTTTCGCGCGGCGCGGGCCACACTCGACCGCATCGTCTACGGGCTCATCGACGAGCGGCGCGCGGCGCGTGACGACCGAGGACCGGGGGCTGACGTTCTCTCGATGCTGCTCGCGGCGCACGAAGGCGACGAGCGGATGACCGTCGAGCAAATTCGGGACGAAGCGATGACGATGTTTCTCGCCGGCCACGAAACGACCGCCAATGCGCTCGCCTGGACGTGGTGGCTCCTTGCACGGACTCCGGCGATCGCGGCATCCCTCGACGCCGAGCTCGAGACGTTGCTGGGCGGCCGTCTTCCGACGATGGACGATGTCCCCCGGTTGTCTCGTACGCGCGATATCGTCGCCGAGGCCATGCGGCTCTACCCGCCGGCGTGGGTCATCGGCCGTTTGTGCGTCGCACAAACGACGCTCGGCGACTGGACGATTCCGCAAGGAGCCATCATCCTCGCCTCGCAGCTTCTCATGCATCGCGATCCGCGGTATTGGCGCGACCCCGAGGCGTTTCGCCCCGAGCGCTGGTCGAACGGCGAGACGACGGAGCTGCCGAAGTTCGCCTATTTCCCGTTCGGCGGCGGCAATCGCGTCTGCATCGGCGAGTCGTTCGCCTGGACCGAACTCGTTCTGGTCGTTGCGACGATCGCACGACGCTGGCATTTCATGCCCGCGCCCGGGCTGACCGCCGTCCCGATCGAGCCGATCGTCACGCTGCGTCCGAAAACAGCGATCCCGCTGGTTGCCGTAAGACGACCCGCTCTGGTATAATTCCCCGGCTATGTTCTTGTTTGATCTCCAGCTTTTTGCGTCGAAGAAGGGCGCGGGCTCGACCCGCAACGGGCGCGACTCGAACGCGCAGCGCTTGGGCGTGAAGAAGTTCGGCGGCCAAGTCGTGGTTCCGGGGAACATCATCCTGCGTCAACGCGGCACGAAGTTCTACCCCGGCGTCGGCGTCGGCATCGGCAAGGACCATACGATCTTCGCGACCATCGGGGGTCAAGTATCGTTCACGACCTCCCGCAACCGAAAGTTCATCAACGTCGTCGCCGCTGCGTAGGCGCTCGCGCCGCCCGGTCCCGGCAGCCAAAGAGAGCCCGACGGCTCTCTTTTTTGCTTAGCCGTTGCAATTCATCGACGAGGCCGGGATCACGGTTGAGGCAGGGAACGGCGGCGACGGTATTATCGCGTGGCGCCGTGAGAAGTACGTGCCGAAGGGCGGTCCGGCCGGCGGAGACGGTGGACGCGGCGGCGACGTCTTCCTCGAAGCGACGCCGAACCTCGGGACGCTCGTCGACTTCCGCTTCAAGAAAGTGTTCGGCGCGGAAGCCGGCAAGGCCGGTTCGACCTCGAACAAGTCCGGCAAAGCGGGCGACGATCTCATCATCGATGTACCGATCGGCACGCTGGTTTACCGCGCCGAAATCGACGCTGAAGGAACCGTCGGTCCCGAGCGTCTTTTCGCCGATATGAGCGGGCCCGGGCAACGCACGATCGTGGCGAAAGGCGGCCGCGGCGGACTTGGCAACCAGCACTTCGCGACGTCGGCTCGACAGGCGCCGCGCTTCGCCGAAAAAGGTGACAAGGGCGAGCACTGCACGCTGCGACTCGAATTGAAGTTGCTGGCCGACGCGGGGTTGATCGGTTTGCCGAACGCCGGCAAATCGACATTGTTGTCGGTCGTCTCCGCGGCGCGTCCAAAAATTGCCGACTATCCGTTCACCACGCTCGAACCACAACTCGGCGTCGTCCGCATCGATGACGAATCGTCGTTCGTGCTCGTCGACGTTCCCGGTTTGATCGAAGGTGCGAGCGACGGCGCGGGTCTGGGCGACCGTTTTCTGCGCCACGTCGAACGCACGCGCGTCCTCATCCATCTCATGGACGGGGCGAAACCCGTCGATGACGTCCTCGCGGACAAAGCAACGATCGAACGCGAACTCGCTGCGTGGAACGGCGCCCTGCCGAAAAAACCGACGCTGCTCGTCGTGACAAAGCTCGATTTGCCCGATGCTCGGGCGACCTACGAAACGCTGCGCGAGCGCATCCCCGAGGTACGCGGCATCTCGGCGGCGACCAACGAAGGCGTGCGCGAATTGCTCTACGCCGCCTGGGAAACGATCCGTACGGCGCCGATTCCGGACGTTGCCGTTCCCGAACCGGTCAACATCAATCTGCGACCCGACGAACCGTTCGAGATTCGTATCGAAGACGGCGTGTTCGTCGTGAGCGGCGAACGCGTCGAGCGTCTTGCGCAGATGACGGATTTTGAATCCGACGAAGCGCTCGCGCGATTCGAGCAGATTCTCGCGAAGATGGGCGTCGAGAAAAAGCTCCGCGAACTCGGCGTGAGCGACGGCGACACCGTGCGAATCGCGGGCGTCGAGTTCGATTATAGTTGAACCGTCTTCCCGGGGTTCTTCGGGTCGCGCAAAATCCAAATACCCCACTTATCATCGCTCACGTAGATGTAGCCGCGTGCATCGATCGCGAGATCCTCGCACCAGTTGATCGGTGATTCGTGCGGGCCGCCCGTCGGATGCTTCGGCAGATCGGGCCGTTCGGGCGGGATGAAATAGCCGGTGTTCGTCGGCAGATGCGCATCGGTGATGTCGTACTTCTGCACGCCGGCGTCGAAATACGCGATGTAGAGCGCGTTGCCGTTGGGCATCACATCGGGATTATGGATTTCGGTGTTGACGTTGTGCGGGCCGAAGCGGCCGCCTTTGTCGCAGAAGTCCTTGTACGCCGCACCGGCCGGCGGCCGCGGCGGCGGCAGCAGCGAGATCAGGCGCGGCTTTGCCGGATTGCTGTCGTCGACGAAGCCCGCGTAGTTCAACGGCTCGGTATCGCAGCCGCTCGCTGACGCTTCCGAACTCACGTACAACAGCTTGCGATCCCAAAACGGCAGCACGGTGTGTTCCGACTGTGAGCCGTTATCGGCGAACGGCGGCGTCATCGTCAACGAACCAATCAGCTTCGGATGCGCGACGTCGCTGATATCGAGATTAACGACGTCGGGATGGTAACCCATCGTCGCCGTCTTGCCGTCGGGGCTGATACTGACCGGGCCGTGTAAACCGCCGGACATCTTTGCGTTGACCGGCGCCTCACCGGCTTTCTGCCCCGGCTGCCACCAGCGTCCGGCTTCGGTCGGATGGCGCGGATCGCTAACGTCCAGAATGACCAGGATGCGGCCGGTAAAGCCGGGGACCGTCGTCGCGAGATAGGCGTACCGGCCGCCCGGGTAACTGTTGCGATGCGAGCCGCCCGAGCCGCCTTTCCAGGTCGAGAGTTGCTTGGGATTTTCCGGATTGCTGATGTCCCAGAGCACCACCGAACTTTCGACCGGCCGCGCAAGGTTCGCGGCGCCGCGCAATTCGTCGAGACCGGTGATCAGCAAATTACCGTGCAGCGTGACCTGGCTCGTCACGTTGCCCGGCGGTCCGGGAATAAAGCGCACGTACCGCGGGTTTCCCGCATCGGTGACATCGACGATGCTCCAGCCCGATTCGAACGAGTGCCCCGCGAACAGATACCAGTGACCGTTGGCCGCATGCTTGAGCGCGAGCTTGAATGCTGCCGAATGGCCGCCGAGACCGGAGAAGCCGACGAGCTGCAAGTTCGACGCTTCCGACCCCGGTGGAATCGGGTCGGCGACTGCCGGTTCTGCGGCGAGTGTCAGGCCGGCAAGAAGGGCGATGATGGTCGACGTGCGGCGGGCGAACGCGTTCATGCTGCACCTCCGAGAAGGCAAGGGCCGTCGTTCTGCGGCGAGAAGTTTCGGGGTTTCGGGATGGCTCTTGGGATTTTCGGCGGATCATTCGACCCGATCCACAACGGCCACTTGTTCGTCGCCGAAGCCGTACGCGAAGCCTGCGGCTTGGAACGCGTGCTGTTCGTGCCGACGCGACACGGCCGTCATCGGTCGGCCCCGCTCGCACCGGCGGCCTCGCGCACCGATATGATCCGCTTGGCGATCGCGGCGAACGTCGCTTTCGCGTTCGACGACAGCGACCTGGCCGACGACGCCACCGGCTACACTGCCGACCTCCTGCCGCGCCTCGCCGCGCGATATCGAGGCGACACGTTGACCTTCATCGTCGGGGGTGATTCGCTCGTGCGTTCGCGCTGGAACCGGCTGGAAACGATTCTCGACCAACTCACCGCGTTCGTGATCGCGCCGCGCGGCGACGTTAC
This sequence comes from Candidatus Lustribacter sp., assembly GCA_965277075.1. GTDB lineage: Bacteria > Vulcanimicrobiota > Vulcanimicrobiia > Vulcanimicrobiales > Vulcanimicrobiaceae > Lustribacter. The sequence continues at coordinate 2,434,276 of OZ255707.1, read as the reverse complement.
CGAAGCGGAGATCGACGCGGCGCTCGACGATCTGGCGCCCGACCGGCGCGCAAAGGTCCGGTTTCTCGACCTTCCGCTCGTCGCCGAGTCGGCGACATTGATTCGCGCACGCCTCGGCGAACGTCGCAGCGTGCGATACCTGGTGCCCGAACCGGTGTTCCGTTATATCGAGGAGCACGAACTCTACCGATGATCGAGCAGTCGCGCGCGATCGAGCCGGCCGTCTTCGGCGGTGTCCCGGCAAACGAACTGATCGCGATCTATGGGACACCGCTCGTCGTGATCGACCTCGAGGAATTCGCACTTGAAGTCGAGCGTTTCACGCGTGCGTTCGCCGCGCGCGACATCACCGTTGCCTACGCGGCGAAAGCATTTCTCGTCACCGCATTCGCCGAAGCGCTCGCGGCGACGCCGCTCCATCTCGACGTCTGTTCGCTCGGCGAATTGCACACGGCCGAACGCGGCGGATTTCCGGCCGCGCGCATGTTCTTTCACGGCGTCGCCAAGACCGACGCCGAGTTGCGCGCGATCGTCGAGCGGCGCGTAGCCTTCGGCGTCATCGACGGCGTGGAAGAAGTCGAACGGCTTGCCGCGATCGCACCGGCCGGCGCAGCGCTCGACGTGATGCTGCGCATCAACACCGGCATCGAAGCGCACACGCACGAGTTCGTCCGCACGGGCGGTGAAGATACGAAGTTCGGCGTTCCGGCAGTGGACGCAATCGACGTGATCCATCGCATCGTCGCGATGCCCAATTTGCGCCTGATCGGTCTGCACGCGCACGTCGGGTCGCAGATCCTCGATGTCGAACCGCTGCTCGCGAACGTCGAAGAGTTGATCGGATACGCCGACGCCGCGCGCGCGATCGGCGCCCCTGTGACGACGCTCGACATCGGCGGCGGGATCGGCGTCGAGACGGGGCCCGGCGAACCGCGCCCGATCGATCTCGACGCCTTCGCCGCGGCGATCGCGGGCCGCGCTGCAGGCACATCATATCAGCTGATGATCGAGCCCGGCCGGGCGCTGGTCGCTCGCGCCGGAACGACGCTGTACCGCGTCACGGCGGTCAAACAGCAAGGCGCGCGGCGTTTCGTCGTCGTCGACGGCGGCATGAACGACAATCCTCGGCCGCTGCTCTACGGCGCGCGTCACGCAGCCGAAGTTGCAATCTCGGCTGCGACCGGTCCGGCCTCCGCGGCAACCCTCGCTGGGCGATCGTGTGAAAACGACGAGATCGGCGAATACGTCCTGCCCGGGGACCTGAGGGCCGGCGATACGATCGCGATGCGGTACACCGGCGCATATACGTATAGTATGGCAAGCAACTACAACCGTTACGGCAGACCCGCCGTCGTCTTCGTCGCCGACGGAACACATCGCCGCGCCGCACGCGCAGAAACCGTTGACGACGTCGTCCGCAACGATCTTGTATAGGGAGCGGACCCCGAATACATTTTCTTGCGCGTCCTTGCGCGAATGGAACGGACGCGCTTAGAATGAGCGCATCGGACACGGAGCAGAGGACCTCGTAACGGTCGCGCTGGCCAGCGCGTCGCCCCGGCGACGCGAGTTGCTTGCATCGGTCGGCCTCGACGTCCGCATCATCACAACGTCGTATGACGAGACGCCGCAACCCCGCCGCTCACCGATAGAGACGGCGCTTGTTCATGCATGCGGCAAAGTGCGCGGTGCGGCCGTGGTTCCGTGGATCACGATCGGTGCCGACACCGTCGTTGACGTGGACGGTGAAACACTCGGCAAGCCGAGAGATTATGCCGAATCACGCCGGATGATCGCCCAGCTCGCGGGCCGTTCGCACCTCGTTCACACGGCCTTCGCGCTGCGGTCCCCGTCCGGCGCGCTGATCCACGATGAAGCGGTGACCACCCGAGTACATTTTGCGCCGCTCGACGATGCGACGATCGATGACTACGTCGCTGGCGGCGACGGTCGCGACAAGGCGGGCGCCTACGGGATTCAAGGCTACGGCGCGACGTTGATCGAGCGCGTCGAGGGCGATTATTTTACGGTGGTCGGCTTTCCGCTTCACGCATTTGCCCGGGCGATTCGGGTGCTGGGTCTGCGCTTGCGAGCCGGTGCGAGCGGCACCTCGCGATTCGAGATACCGGCATGAACGTTGCATCGACGATCCGCTCGACGCTGAGCCCCGATATCGGCATCGACCTCGGTACGGCAAACACGGTCGTCTACGAGCGCGACGCCGGTATCATCGTCAGCGAGCCCTCCGTCGTCGCCTATCGGGAAACCGATGATACGATCATCGCCGTCGGTACGGCCGCGAAAGAACTCGACGGTCGCGCGCCCGGTCGCGTCAACGTCGTGCGGCCCCTACGAGGCGGGACGATCTCGGACTTCCGGGGCGCCCACACGCTCATTGCGACGATGGTCGATCGCGCGCTGGCGGCGCGTCCGCGCATCGCGCCGCGCATCGTCGCCTGCATCCCGGGCTGTGCGACCGACATCGAATGCAAGGCCGTCGAGGAAGCCGTGCGGGCGGCCGGACCGCGCACGACGATCTTCGTTCCGCAAGCCGTCGCGGCAGCCGTCGGGTCGGGCATGGACATCACGACGACCCGCGGCCGCATGATCGTGGACATCGGCGGCGGCACAACGGAGATCGCGGTCCTCTCGCTCTGCGGCGTGGTCGCGATGCACTCGATCAAGGTCGGCGGCGACACGTTTGATGCGGCGATCGCGGCGAAGCTCCGTAACGAAGAGCGGTTCGCGATCGGTCCGCTGACCGCCGAGCGATTGAAGATCGAACGTGGCTTCGCCGGCCGGCCGCCCGGCCGCGAACCGTTTGCGGTCGCCGGAACGGACCTCAACGCCGGCCGGCCGGGACGTCGTTTCGTCGACGAACGCTTCGTCGGCGAGGCGATGCGCGAACCGCTCGAAATTATCGCGCGAGCGATCTGGTCCGTACTCGAAGCGACACCGCCTGATCTCGCCGCTGATCTCTTGGAAAGCGGCATCGTGCTCGCGGGAGGCGGCGCGTTGATTGACGGGCTCGCAGGCGAGTTGAGTGCCCGCACGAACGTGCCGACAACGGTAGCCGATGAACCGCTTCTCGCCGTCGCTCGCGGTGCCGGAGAAATTCTGGCGTCGCCAAGCCTGCTCGAGCACATGCGGCCGCATGCGGATCGACTGACGAGGTGGTACCAATCTTTACGTATCGGGATGAGAGAAAGCTACTCGCGGTAGCGGGCACGATCATCGTTGCCGCGCTGCTGGCCCTTCTCCAACTCGATTTTGTCCGCACCGGCCGCCCCAATCCGATCGCCATCGGTTTTACCAGCGCGACAGCATGGGTCCAACTCGCCGCGGCGGTCGTCGGCAACGGTACCCGCGATGCATTTGCGACGGTGGTCGACCTTCCACAATTGACACGCGACAATGCGTCGTTGCGCGCGCGCGTCGGATCGCTCTCCGACGCGAACCGCACGCTCGAAGAAACGCTTGCACGCGTGCCTGCCGAAGCGTCGCTCGCACGCGCACAACTGCGCGCGCCCGCCGGCGTCGCTGCAACCGTCATCGGCTTCGATCCCGAGGATACCGGGCGCACCATCACGATCGACAAAGGCATGCGCGAGGGCGTGGAACGTGACGACGGCGTGATAACCGGCGACGGCGTCGTCGGCCGCGTCGTCGAGGTCGATCCGCTGTCGTCGAAAGTCTTGCTCGTCAATGACCCGACGAGCCGCTTACCGGCATTCGTTCAGCGCGGACGCTGGTGGGCGATCGCCGTCGGGACGCAAACGCGCGTCAAACTGCGTTTCATCTCGCAAGACGCCAAACTCCACGTCGGCGACCGCGTCGTGACCGGAGAAGGCCGATCGTTCCACGCCGGTGTCGAGATCGGACGCATTCGCGCGATCGATGCGATGAATGCCGGCGCGCTCGATCAATCGGCGATCGTCGAACCGTCCGCCAACCTGGGCGCATTGACTCGTGTCCTCGTCGTTCACAAGTAAGATCTGGCTCGTCGTCGCGCTGGTCGCCCAAACCGCGTTCGCGCCGTGGCTGACGGTGCGTGACGCATTGCCGTCGTTCGTCACGATCGTCGTCGTGCTCTACGCGCTCCGCGTCGGCGCGCGCCGGTCGGTGGTGCTCGGCACACTCGCCGGCATCTTGACGGACGTCGTCGCCGGGACCGGCGGCGGCTGGACGGTCGCCTACGTCGCGATCGCGCTCGGCAGCGGCGCCGTGCGGTCGCGCTTCTTCGCCGACGGCATCTTCTTGCCCGGTCTCCTCGTCGCTGCGGCCGTACTCGTGCGCAATGCGATTTTCTGGAGCGTCATGACCGCGCAAGGCTATCCGCGCGGTTTCGGCGAGTTACATCTGCACGCTGCGCTCGAACAAGCCGCCCTCACCGCGATCGCCGCAGTCGCCGTGCAACTCGTGCGCGCGCGTTTCGCCGATCCCGCCGACCGCGTGCAACGCTACGCATGAGAATCAAATCGCGCAATCGCATCATCGCGCTGGCGGCCCTCTTCGTGATCGCGGTCGTAGCGATTTTCGCGCGGCTCGCGCAGGTGCAGCTCGTGCAGGGTGAAGCGTTCGCGAGCGCCGCGCGCGCGAATCAGATTCAACTCATTCCGATCGCGGCACCGCGCGGCTTGATCGTCGATCGCCACGGCGTCATCATGGTGCGCAGCCGGCCGTCGTTCGTGTGCGCGCTCATCCCCTCCGAAGTGGTCGACATCGACGCGACGCTCGCGTCGCTGGCGGCGACGATCGGCGTTCATCGCGACGTACTCGAACATCGCTTGTACCATCACCTCGGCGTCAATTACCAAAGTTTCGCCGAAGTGCAGACCTACGAGCCGAACGGTCCGATTCTGCTTGCCGCCGATCTCACGCCGGCACAAACGGTCCGGCTGGCGGAGCAGCAGTCGGCGATACCCGGCGTCGACCTCGAAGAGCAACCGGTACGGAACTATCCGCTGCGCACGACGGGCGCGCAAGTCTTCGGATACGTCGGCGCGATTACCGAAGACGAGTATCAGTCGCGCAAGAGCGAGGGCTACTCGCCTAACGACGTCGTCGGCAAAGACGGTCTTGAGCAAACGTATGATTCGTGGTTACGCGGACGCATCGGCGGTCAACAGATCGAGGTCAACGCGTCGGGCGTGCTGGTGCGCCGGCTCAAGCCGCTCGATCCGATTCCCGGCAACACCCTCGTCACGACGATCGATGCGCGCCTGCAAAAGATCGTCGACGCAAATCTGCGCGCGGAGCTCGCGCTCGTAAGCAAACGGCAGGGCCGGCAGGTCGCCGGTGCAGTCGTCGTCGTCGAGCCGCGGACCGGCGGCATTCTTGCAATGTCATCGTACCCGACGTACGATCCGAACGACTTCGCGACGCCGATCAGCGCACGCAAATTTTCACACTACCTCAACGATCCGTTGCAGCCGCTCTACAATCGCGCGATCGGTGCCGCGTCACCGACCGGCTCGACGTTTAAGATGGTTACCGGTTCGGGTGCGATCTCGAGCGGCGTGATCGGCAAAAACCAAGTACTCTACGACTCCGGCGCGTGGTTCTGCCACGGCGTGACCTTCCGCGACATCGCCGCAGGCGGCCTCGGCGACGTCGACTTCATCAAGGCGCTGGCGGCATCGTCCGACGGCTACTTCTACCAACTCGGTTTCCGGCTCGGCCACGAGCGGCTGCGATATTACGCGCTGCAGTACGGACTCGACGCCCGGCTCGGCATCGACTTGCCCGGTGAGTACGCAGGCAACTGGCCGACCGAAGCATGGGTGCAGAAAACGTTCGGCAAGGAGTATCACCTCGAGCCGAGCGACGTGTGTCAACTCGCAATCGGTCAGGGCGCGATGCAAGCGACGCCGTTGCAGATGGCCAACGCGCTCGGCACGATTCTCAACGGCGGAACGCTGTTTCGGCCGCATATCGTCGCTGCCGTGCGCAGCCCGCGCGGAAAAATTCTCAAGAACTTCGACGGCCGGATCATTCGCAAGGTCAACGTGACGAAGGAGGCGCTACGCGAGGTGAAGGCCGGGATGGACGAAGTGACGAGCTCCATCGGAACCGGCTACGGTCTCGCGGTCCCCGGAATTCCGTTCGGCGGCAAGAGCGGAACCGCCGAAACCGGCGTCGGCGGCAGCGGCCGCAATACGACGTGGTTCACCGCGTACGCGCCGAGCGCGCATCCGAAATTCGCGATGGCCGTCTACATGGAAAAGAGCGGCGGCTACGGCGCGTCCGTGGCCGGGATTGTCGCGCAGCACGTCATCGCGCAATACTTCGGCAAAGCGATCGATCCCATTCCGGCGAATTGAAGGGTGCGATGAATGCGCTCTCACACGATTACGATCACCTTTGCTCCGCCGTTTCGCGACTGGGCAGCGAAGCGGCGTTCGAGGTGCTCGGCCGCGCGCGCGAACTGCAAGCGCTCGGACGCGACATCGTGCACATGGAAGTCGGTGAACCCGACTTCGACACGCCGGCCCACATCAAAGAAGCCGGCAAAGCTGCGATCGACGCGAACCTCACGCACTACGCGCCCAACGCCGGTATCATGGAACTGCGAACGGCCGTCGCGGACTACGCGACACGCTTTCGCCGGCTGACGACGCCGTACACGCCCGACATGGTCGTCGTCGCGCCGGGCGCCAAGCAGATCATCTGGAATCTGCTCGCGGCGTTGCTCGATCCGGGCGACGAGATGCTCTATGCCGATCCGGCGTATCCGACATATGCGGCTGCAGCCGGATATCTCGGCGCGAAAGCCGTTCCGGTGCGGCTGCTCGAGTCGAAGAACTGGCGGCTCGATCTCGACGAACTCGCGACCAAACTTTCGTCACGCACCAAGGTGCTGATCCTCAACAGCCCGCACAATCCGACCGGCGGCGTGCTTACGCGTGACGACCTCCATACGATCGCCGAGCTCGCGGCACGCTATCGGTTTGTCATTCTCACCGATGAAATCTACAGCCGCAACGTCTACGGTGCGCAGTTCGAGTCGATCACGCAATTCGAAGAACTCCGCGATCGTATCGTCGTCGTCGACGGGTTTTCCAAAGCGTACGCGATGACGGGTTGGCGGTTGGGCTATTGTATCGCGCCGGTAAAGATTGCGCGTGCCGCGACGCTGCTCGCCAACAACACGTACGCGTGCACGGCGACGTTCGTACAGGTCGCGGGCATCGCGGCGCTTACCGGGAGCGACGCTCCGGTCGTGGCGATGAACGAAACGTTTCGCGAGCGCCGCAACCGCTTCGTCGCGCAGGTCAACGCCATCCCGAACGTCACCTGCCCGCTGCCCGACGGGGCGTTTTACGCCTTCCCGAATATCTCGAAAATCGCCGAAGACGACGTCAAGCTGGCGTCATTTTTGCTCGAAGAAGGCGGCGTCGCAGTCTTGGGCGGCTCGTGCTTCGGGGCCGCGGGTGCGGGCTGTCTGCGCCTCTCTTATGCAAATTCTCTTCATGAGTTAGACCGCGCGGCGGAGCGGATGCGCGAGGCGCTCCCGCGCTATCCGGGCTAACGGCGGGGGCCGAAAGTCTAACGGAACATCGTGTATCATAACGGAATCGGACAACGTTATCGATACGAGGTGAAGGCGTGAAAGAAATCCCGACCATCGCATACTTCTCGATGGAAATCGCAATCGATGAAACGATGCCGACCTACAGCGGTGGTCTCGGCATCCTCGCGGGCGACACCCTGCGCGCGATCGCGGATGCCGGAGTACCGGTCGCGGCGGTAACGCTCGTCTACCACCGCGGCTATTACCGTCAATCGCTCGATGAAAACGGCGTGCAGACGGAAGCCTCCGATCCGTGGACGCCCGCCGGCCGGCTCGAGCTCGCCGACGTTTCAGCGGACATCACGATCGAAGGCCGTCGCGTGCACGTACGAGCGTGGCGCGCGATCGTCGAAGGCTGCACCGGCTCGACGGTACCGGTGTATCTGCTCGATACCGACGTTGCGCCGAACGATCCGTGGGACCGCGCGCTCACGAACAGCCTCTACGGAGGCGACCTCCGCTACCGCCTCGCGCAAGAAGCCGTGTTGGGACTTGCCGGCAAGGCGATCGTCGATGCTGCAACGCGCGGCAATATCGTGCGTTACCACATGAACGAGGGGCATAGCGCCCTGGTCGTACCCGCCCTCTACGCACAGCATCATGGCGATCTCGCCGCCGTCCGCGACGCGTGCGTCTTCACCACCCATACCCCTGTTCCGGCCGGCCACGATCGTTTCGGTCGTGACCTTGTTGAAAGTACGCTCGATCGCGACGTCGTGGCTTCACTCGAACGGCTCGGGGAACTCGGCGGCGAATTAAACATGACGTTGCTCGCATTACGTGGGTCGGGCTTTTGCAACGCCGTCGCGATGAAACACGCCGAAGTCTCACGCACGATGTTCCCCGGTCACGACATCGTCGCGATCACGAACGGCGTTCATGCCGGAACCTGGGTCGCACCGGCGTTTGCAACGCTGTACGATCGCGCGTTGCCGGGCTGGCGCGCGGACAATTTCCGCCTGCGTCAAGCGATCGGGATTCCGCTTGAGGACGTTCGCGCAGCGCACGATGTCGCGAAGCGCGCGCTCTTCGCGGAAATCCGCGAACGCACCGAAGCCGACTTCGATCCGAATGTATTCACCATCGGTTTTGCGCGCCGCGCCGCAACGTACAAGCGTGCTGATCTGCTCTTCAGCAATCCGGATTGGCTGCGCGCGATCGCCCGCCAACACGGCGCGATTCAAGTCGTCTACGGCGGCAAAGCACACCCGCACGACGATCTCGGGAAAGCGCTCATTCGGCGCGTGTACGACGCGATTCGCGCGATCGGCACCGACGTACGCGCGGTGTATCTCGCGAACTACGACATGGCGCTCGCCAAGCAACTCGTCGCCGGTGTGGACGTGTGGCTCAATACGCCGCGCCGGCCCGAGGAAGCCTCGGGAACGAGCGGCATGAAGGCGGCGCTCAACGGTGTCCCGAGTGTCTCGATTCTCGACGGTTGGTGGATCGAAGGCAACGTCGACGGCCGCACGGGTTGGGCGGTCGGCGGCACCGACGGCTCGCCGGACGACGATGCTGCAGCGCTGTACCGCACGCTCGACCGCGTCGTGGGGCTCTACTACGCCGATCCGCGCGCGTTCGACGATGTTCGCCGCTACGCGGTCGCGGTTAACGGATCCTACTTCACGACCGAACGGATGGTACGTGAATACGTCGTCAACGCCTATCGCGACGCTGCGACGCACCGTTCACGCGAGATCGTCGTCGCCGTCGCATAACGGCGGCGCTAGAGCGACGGCGCCCTGCGGTTCGTACACGTCCTTGCCCATCGGACGCGTACGAATCGTGCCCGCCAACGTCAATTCAATTGCGCCGGTCAACGGCGACGCCTGTCTTTATTGAAAGTCTTATCAGGGAAGCATAAGCCGCATCTGTTGACATTATTCCAGCTGGATGAATTGAACGTCTAATCCGGGATATCGGACGGGGTCACTGACATCGCCAGACGAAACCACATTGATTTGCCCATCGTCAACCGCAAAGAGTGTGCCTACCGTATGGCATTCCGACCTGATACGCACTTACCGTGGACAAACATAGGACCCATGCCGAGACTGCGGATGTCGGTCCGCCTTTTTGCACTTCGGCAATGCGTCAGCGGGCCGTCCGAACCCGGAAGGATCCGCACCGCCGCTATTTCGAATTAGGACGAGATGCGCAACACGGTTCACCGACTTCAAACTGACCCTGGTGCGCGTATGGCGTGCGTCGACAATCTTAAGTTTCTCCGCGATGTATCCGACGAGTCGATACAACTTGTCGTGACTTCGCCGCCGTACAACATTCGGAAGCGTTACGAAAAGAAATCGACTCTCGACGACTACGTTTGCGCTCAAGCCCAGGTCATCTCGGAATGCGTGCGCGTTCTTGCGCCTAGAGGCTCTATTTGTTGGCAGGTTGGAAACCACGTCGTTAACGGCGAGATATTTCCGCTCGACATGGTCCTCTATCACATTTTTCGGGATCACGGCCTAAAACTACGCAATCGCATCATTTGGCACTTCGAGCACGGCCTACACGGCACGAAGCGCCTTTCCGGTCGTTACGAGACGATTTTGTGGTGGACTAAGGGCGATGACTACGTCTTCAATCTTGACGCGATCCGCATACCATCAAAGTATCCTGGCAAGAAATATTTCAAAGGGCCGCGTCGCGGCGAACTGAGCGGTCATCCGTTAGGGAAAAACCCTACCGATGTTTGGACCATCCCGAACGTTAAATTCAACCATGTCGAAAAGACGCCTCATCCTTGTCAATTTCCAGTTGAACTCGTGGAGCGGCTCGTTCTTGCTTTCACAAATCCAGGTGACGTTGTACTCGATCCCTATATGGGGGTTGGCTCTTCAGTTGTCGCCGCCTTGATGCATGACCGCCGAGGTAGTGGCTGCGATGTGGTACGCGAATATGTCGAGATGGCGTGGGAGCGCATCCACGCTTTGCGCGCCGGTACACTGCGAACGCGACCAATGAATAAACCGGTTTATGACCCAACGCTGCCCTATGGCGGCCACAAGAGTTGAGGCTTTCCGTGTATTCTTATCGGTACGCTGAGGAGGTATTGCAGCACCGTAATTACGAGGTCGCTTGGGCCGAATTGACGGACATATTGCAGGAAGCCCCAATTTTCATCTGGCCTTCAAAGTCGGCGAAAGTTAAACGCCTAGATGTTGTCCAGCAGGTGCTAAACACATACTTTGACCGTCGGCTCGCCGTCGACCACGGTTGGGACTATCATCCGCTAGCGACTAATATTGCAGGCTCGCAACTAAAGGCCGCTTTTCGAAAAACATTCGCGGATATCAGTATTCAAGTCGAAGTGCAGTTGGGCTATAGTGCCGAGGCCATTAACGTTGGGGTCTCGATTGTCCCGATGTACGAACTTGCGAAGCGGATCGACCAAAACGTAGTGAATTTCGAGCGTGCAAAACGCGAGCTTCCGTCGGCAAAACTTTCAATAACATTGCCTATTGCGATGATAGGCGTTGACGCTGATGATCAAACTCGGTCATCGATTTGACGGCGACGCGATTTGCGAAGATCGCGGACTTTGTAGGTAAGGGCAAGGAGACAAACCGCTGGCGCGTCATCCACGGTTATCTCATGGGTGAGGATACGGCAAACATCGGTCCAGACTCGCCGACCGGACCAATGCTATCTGCGCCCGACGATGACGCTGACGGCGTCGAGCCTGATGCCGACCCGAGCGTCGAAAGGAATCGACCTTTATTGAACGTGCGCGACTTTGCCCGAATGGGGAAATTCGCCCTACGCAATTTCACGAACCTGGTATCCCACTGCCCCAAACTCAAGACCTTACTGTTAAGCCAAAATAACTATAGCATTTTCATCGCGCGCTTGACGTCGCGGATCGTTTCGCCCGCGATGATACGCGCACGTTCGGTACCTTCGGCGACGATGCGATCGATCGTCGCGCGATCGAACGACGCGCGACGTTCGCGCAGCGGCCGCAGCCACGCGTTCATCGTGTCCGCGAGTTCGGTTTTGCAATCGACGCAGCCGAGTTCGCCGCTGCGACAGTGATCGCGAATCCAGGGAACGCGCTCAGCATTGCACAGGTGATGTAGCGCGTAGACGGGACAGATTTCCGGCTCACCGGGATCGTTACGGCGAATCTTCTTCGGATCGGTGAGCGACGAGCGAATCTTCTTGCGCGTCGCTTCCTCATCGTCGGCGATGTCGATCGTGTTGTGGTACGACTTCGACATCTTGCGACCGTCGGTGCCGGGAACGGCCGGGTACTCGGAGAGCAGGGCCGCCGGTTCGACGAGCGTCGGCCCATAGAGATGATTGAAGCGACGTACGATCTCGCGCCCGACTTCCAGGTGCGCGAGCTGGTCGCGCCCGACCGGGACCTTCGAGCCGCGAAAAGCGGCGATATCGCAAAGCTGCAAGAGCGGATAGCCGAGGAATCCGTAGGTCGATATCTCCGTACCCAGGGCTTCGATCTGATCTTTGTAGGTGGGAATCCGCTGCAGCCACGAGAGGGGAACGATCATCGAGAGCAGCGTCTGCAGCTCGAGAATTTCCGGCGTCGCCGATTGCAAGAAGATCGTCGCTTGCGATGGGTCGACTCCGGCGGCGAGCCAGTCCAGGACCACGTCTTCCCGAACGTCGCGAATCGCTTGCGGCTCATCGAAGCCGGTGGTGAACGCATGCACGTCCGCGATCTCAAAGAACACGTCGTTGTTGCGTTGCAGCTCGACCCACTGTTCGAGTGTACCGACCAAGTGGCCGATGTGAAGGCGCCCGGTCGGGCGGATTCCCGACACAACACGCGTGCGCTGCAGCGTTTCCATGACCGGATGCGATTCGTTAATACGCAACACGCATCCCCGCGAACGGCGATGCGTTCGCAATGTGCGCGCGCACGAATGTGCGCGCCGCCGAGATCGCTTCGTCGAGCGGATCGCCGAATGCGAGCCGCGCGGCGATCGCTGCGCAGAGCAACGATCCGGTTCCGCGCATCTCGGTAGCAATGCGCGGAGCTCGATATTCGACGAACTGCGAGCGGTCGGCGAACACATCGCAAGGGGTTCCGTCCAGATGTCCGCCGGTAATGAGGACCGCGGCGGCACCGAGCGCGAGTAGCGCCGGCGCGGCAACGCGCGCGTCGGCCAGCGTGCGAACCGGTGCGCCGGTCAACAACCCCGCTTCGTCAAGGTTCGGCGTGATCAACGTACAGACGCCGAACAGCGTTTCGCGTAATGCGCCGATCGTCGCGTCGTCGGCGAGACGGTCGCCGCCGCTGGACGCGATCACCGGGTCGCACACCACCGGGACGCGGAACGCAGCGACGCCGGCGGCAACCGCGCGAACCGACGCAGCGTCCAACAGCGCGCCGACGGTGAACGCCGCAACGCCGCTGGGCGCAAGCGCGGTGAATTGCCGCTGGATCGTCGCCGGGGTGACCGCCTCACGCGCGTAGACGTGCGCCGCGTCTTGCGCGCTGACGCCCGCGACGATCGCGACAGGGCGAACGCCCAGCGCGCGCAGTGCCGTGAGTTCGAGTAGCATTCCCGAACTCGCGTACGGGTGCGTCGTTCCGACCGCCGCGACGACCGGATTCGCCGACGGCGAATCCACTATGCGCTCCACCGGCGCACGAATGCGCGGGCGGTCGCTTCCGGATCTGAGGCGAGTGCGAGCGCGGAGATGACCGCGGCCATCACGGCACCCGTCTCACGCACGCGTTCGAGCGATGCGAGGGTGATGCCGCCGATCGCCGCGACCGGCAGCAGCGTTGCGATGACGACGGCATGAACGCCGTTGACGCCGATCGGACCGCCGGCGTCCGCTTTCGAGCCGGTCACAAAGATCGGGCCGACGCCAACATAGTCGATCGCCGGACCGGCGGCGCGCGCCTCGGCGGGCGTTCCGCACGAGAGACCGATGATCCACGTACGGAACCTGGCGCGCAGCGCTCTCACGTCGTGCGCGGCGGCATCGGCTTGCCCGAGGTGCACGCCGTCGGCGCGTTCCGCCAGCAGGACATCGTCGTTAACGATCGTCGCGCCGCCGGCGGCGCGGACGCGCGTGACGATCGCGTCGAGGAGTGCCGGCTCGCAGCCGTCTTTCGCACGCACTTGAACGAGGCGGATACCGCCGCGGAGGAGCGCGTCGACGTACGCCAGCGGCTCCGGATGCCGGCGTGGTTCGACGAGTGCGTACACACCGGCGAGCGCGTCGCGTGAGGGTCCCATGCCCTCAGCTGCGCGCGACGACGCCGTCGACATCGACGGAAAACGGCGCGTCTCCCCCATCGCGGACGCTGGGGCCGAGCGTGAGCGAAAACCGGCGCACCCGGTCGTCGAGAGGCGGTGAAACGAATGTGATCGCCCCGGTATACCGCGTATTCGGCGCGAGCCGGATTCCCAGGAACAGCTGGCGGTCCGTTAGGTGCCAGTCGGTCGTTTCGAGCGGGCGGTACACCGCGCCGACGTTGTCGCGCAAGATGCTGCGGCCATACGGTAAGACGGTGACGAAACGGCTGCCGGTGTTCTGCATCGTTACGACGATACGAATCATGCGCGCGTAGAGCGCAAGCCGTTTTACCGTGACGCGCAGATTCCCCGCTGCGCCCGACGCACCCGAGGAAAGCGCGCGCCAAGGCCGCCCGGCGTCGACGATACGGGCACGCATACCGTTCCCGCTCACGAGATAGGGGACCGTTACCGATGTCGTAACGCGTGCGTCGTGGGCGGGATCGACGACGGCGATCCGTTCGCGCGCGACGACGATTCGCGACGTCGGCCTGCCATACACACCGATCACGGCGAAATCACGTAACGCAAAACCGTCGGCTTCGAAGCCGCTGGCGAAGTTCGCCGGCGTGCGAAAGTACGCTCGCTCGTGCGCGTCGAGCAGCCGCAACGCATCGCCATAATGCTTCGCCTGCAACGCGGCGAGATACCGGTGCACGATCTCCGCCGGCGCCTGCACGGGCGTGGGCGTGGCGGCGAGCGCTCTCGGAGCCACCAGGACGATCAGCGCCGCGGTGAGCGCCCGCCCCATTACGAAGTGTCGCCCAGCAACACGTCCACGATCCGCATCAATTCGTCATCGCTCGCGTAGCGAATCTCGATCGAGCCGCCGCGTTCGCGTCGCGTGAGCGCAACCGCCGTCGCGAAACGATAGCGCAACCGGTCGACGAGCGCACGCGTCTCCGCGTCGTTCGGAGTTTCGGGGCGCGAACGTGCGACGGGCTCGCGGGCCAACGCCTCGATCGCGCGAACGCTGAGCCCTTCTGCTGCGACGCGGCGCGCGACCGCCTCGCGTCGTTCGGGCGGAATCGCTAGGAGTGCGCGCGCCGCTCCGGCACTGAGCTTGCCGTCGCGCACGAGCGCTTTGATCGCATCGGAAAGCGTCAGCAAGCGCAGCGCGTTAGCGACGGCCGGCCGGCTTCGACCGACGCGTCCCGCGACTTGTTCTTGGGTGAAGTCGTGCGCTTCCATCAAGTGTGCAAAGCCCATCGCTTCTTCCAGCGGGTCGAGATTTTCGCGTTGCAGATTCTCAACGATGGCGACTTCGAGCGACTCGCGATCGTCGGCGCTGCGCACCATCGCGGGAATCGTCGCGAGACCCGCGGCGGCCGACGCACGCCAGCGGCGCTCGCCGGCGATCAACTCGTACTTTTCGCCTTCGAGTTTGCGCACGATGATCGGAACGAGCACACCAAACTCGGCGATCGACGCGCGGAGTTCGTCGAGCGCTTGCGGTTCGAACGTGACGCGCGGCTGATGCGGATTCGGCGAGATCGCCGTGACGGGAACGTGGACGAGCCCGCGTCCGAACGGCGGCGCCGGCGCAACCGGCTCGCCGAGCAGTGCGCCGAGCCCGCGTCCGAGGCCGCGTTTCGGTGCGGTCACTAGGCGAGCGCCTCGACCGAACCGATGCCGCCGATCGTCTCGCGCGCGAGCAGGATATAGGCTTGCGCGCCGCGGCTTTTCGGATCGAAGAGAACGGCCGGCTTGCCGTACGACGGCGCTTCAGACAAACGAATGTTGCGCGGAATTTGCGTGTGAAACACCCGTTCGGGAAAGAAGCGATGCACTTCGTCGAGCACCTCCGTCGCCAAGCGCGTGCGGCCGTCAAACATCGTGATCAGCACGCCGAAGATGGCGAGGTGCGGATTGAGATCGGCGCGGACGCGCTCGACGATCGTCGTCAACTGCGAGAGACCTTCGAGCGCGTAGTATTCGGCCTGCACCGGAATGATCGTCTCGCGCGCCGCGCAGAGTGCATTTACGGTCAACAGTCCGAGTGACGGCGGACAATCGATCAGCACGTAGTCAAACGACGAACGAACCGGTTCGAGCGCTTCTTGCAAGCGCTTCTCGCGATGCGGCGCGCCGACGAGTTCGATTTCGGCGCCGGCCAGGCGAAGTGTCGCCGGAACGATCCACAGGTTTTCCACATCGGTGGGTTGGGCCACATCCGCGATCGCGGCGTGCTCGAGGAGCACGGCGTAGGCGTCGCTCGCGAGGGTACGCTTATCGATGCCGACGCCGGTCGTGGTATTACCCTGCGGATCGATATCGACCAGTAGCACTCGCTCGCCTAGCAAGGCGAGCGATGCACCGAGGTTGACGGCAGTTGTACTCTTTCCGACGCCGCCCTTTTGGTTGACGATTGCGATGATACGCAACGCCCCATGCTGTTCAATCACGTACGAAATGCTCGTTGATGTAGCGCGTCGCCAACTCGACCAGGCGGCTCCGCTCGTTTAGGGCTGGATCGTCCACGACCTCTTCGAAGAGTGCCGCCAGCGTTGCGCCGACGCGACGGTCGCCGCGAAAGCCGGCTCCGGCGAGGCCGCGATCGATTAAAAGGTCGATCACGTCGTCGCCGGCGATGGCAAGGTCACGGACGGTGAAGGGCGGTGATTCCAGCAAAATCGCTGCGACGCGGGCCTCGAAGCGCTCATTGTCATCGGACCGCTTCGGCAAGCCGCTGCCGACGATGTCGGCATGGCGCAAGGCGAAGAGGCGGTCGAGATCATCAGCCCCGATCCGGTTGATAAACCGGCGAATGCTTTTCGGCTGCATCTCCGGATCGGCGGCATACATGTGCGAGCGAACGAGGTGGCCGACCGCCTCGACGACGTCGCGCGGAAACCGGAAGCGCTCGAGCATCGCAACGGCCATGTCCGCGCCCACGTGCTCGTGCTGGTAAAAGTGCGGACCCTCTTTCGTCCGTGGCTTCCCGACGTCGTGGAGAAGCGCGGCGATGCGCAGGATCAAATCCGGCGGCGTCGCGTCGAGGGTCACGAGATTATGGCGATAGACGTCGTAGGCGTGCCATTCATTCTGATCGACGTCGATGCCCTCGAGCACTTCCGGCCAGAGCTCCCGTAAGACCCCAGTCGTTCGCAGCACCTCGATTCCGACGGATGGCGTTGCCGCCTTCCGGAAGAGCTTGGTCAATTCGTCGGCAACTCGCTCGGCGGATACTGTCCGAACCAACCGGGCGGAGCCACGCATCGCTTCCGTTGCCAGCGGGCCCAAATCGAATCCGAAACGCGCGGCGAATTGCGCGGCACGTAACATCCGCAAAGGATCTTCGACGAATGCGGCCGGTGCGATGATCTCAATTCGGCCGGCCGCGATGTCGGCGACACCGCCGAAGGGGTCGACGATATGGCCGTCGTCGATTCTCCGCGCGATCATGTTCATGCGGAAATCGCGGCGGCCGAGGTCGTCTTCAAGCGATATCTGCGGGCCGTTCTCGACCTGAAAGTCGCGGTGACCCGTACCAGTCGAAACGTCGCGGCGCGGAAGCGCGATGTCGGCCTGTCCCTCCGGCGCGCTGAGCTTGATGACCGAAAACGATGCGCCGACAACGCTGACGCTTCCAATCGATCGCAGCCGATCGACGATCGTGTCGAGGGGAAGGCCAACGACGACATAGTCCAGATCTTTCGGCCTCTCGACGCCCGATTCACCAAAACCGCGGAATTCGTCGCGGACCCGACCTCCGACGGCGTACAGTGCGCCGGCCGGCAAGACGGATGCCAGCCGGCCGTCGAGGGGCTCTACGCTCACAAATGTTTCACGATAAACGTTTTAGGTGCGAGCCCTTCAATCATAACAAAGGGGACGCTTCTCCGGTACACCGTTTCGGCGCGGAAAGCGCTGACTTGATATGTAGCGCTTTTCCACGACAAAGATTCGTTTCTCGCCGGCTAACTGGACTTCCTCAACGACGATACCCCCAAGGACGGGCGCAGCGTCCTCGAGGGCACGACGCTCGCGCTGATCGATCGTACCGCGCTGCAGCAGCGCGTGTCCGCCAACGCGAAGGAGCGGTAGCGTTAATTCTGCCACGGTCGAAGCTCGGCTCACCGCACGCGCCGTCGCGCACGCGAACTGCTCGCGAAATCGCGGTTCGCGAGCGGCGACTTCCGCCCGTTCCGCGACGGCTTCACCGCGAAGGTTACATGTAACCAGCGCCTCGTGCAAAAAAGCGGCCTTCTTCGCGGTCGGCTCGATGAGCGTGACGGCAATGCCGCTGGCGATCGCCACCGGTATGCCGGGCAGTCCTCCGCCGCTGCCGACGTCGGCTAAGGTCTCGGCGCCTGCCAGCAGCGGCAGGAGCGTTAGCGCGTCGAGCATGTGCGGGATAAGCGCCGCAGCATCGGCCGCTCCGGTCAAGTTCACGCGCCGGTTTGCATCGAGCAACAGCGCGCCATACTCCGCGAGTCGCCGCGCAAGCGCCTCGTCGACTCCAGCCGCCCGAAGACCGGCTGTGAGCTCACCCGCCGTTTCGCCCCCTCTCACCCGAGCGGGGCAACCAATTCCGGGACGGGCCGCCGATGGAGGACGACGCTCAAGACGGCGACGTCGGCCGGCGTGATGCCGGGGACGCGAGCCGCGGCGCCGAGCGTCCGTGGCCGCGTGCCGGAGAGTTTATCCCGCGCTTCGAGCGAAAGAGCCGCCACGGCCCGGTAATCGAAGCCCTCGGGTACGAGCACGCTCTCGTCGGCCGCAGATTTGGCAATCGCGGCATGCTGCCGAGTCACATAACCGGCCATCTTGATCTCGATTTCTAGCCGCTGCCCAATCGCGGGGTCGATCTGGGGCGTGCGCGCCGCGATGTCGGCGAATACCACATCCGGCCGTCGCAGCGCGCCCGCGACGGTTGCTCCTGCCGGCAACTCCGCCTCCCGGATGCGAACGCCGCCGACCTTCGTCCGATGGGCGATGGCACCGGCCGTCTCGAGCGCCGCCCGGCGCTCG
Source organism: Candidatus Lustribacter sp. (assembly GCA_965277075.1). Classification (GTDB taxonomy): domain Bacteria; phylum Vulcanimicrobiota; class Vulcanimicrobiia; order Vulcanimicrobiales; family Vulcanimicrobiaceae; genus Lustribacter. The sequence continues at coordinate 2,415,445 of OZ255707.1, read as the reverse complement.
GTAAACGCCGACCACTGTCGATCGTCGACGAGGCCGAGTTCCCGTCCGAACGGGGTAAGGCGAGCGTCGGCGTTGTCATGCCGCAGGACGATACGATGCTCCGCGCGCGAGGTGAGCATGCGATACGGCTCGTCGACGCCGCGCGTCACCAGATCGTCGATCAACACGCCGATATACGATGTGTCTCGCCCAAGGCGAAATGCGTCCCGGCCGGCTGCTCGCCGCGCGGCGTTGATCCCGGCGATCAATCCCTGCGCGGCGGCTTCCTCATAACCCGAGGTCCCGTTGAGCTGGCCGCAATGGAAGAGGCCGGCAACGCGCCGGGTCTGGAGGCTGGAATCCAGTTCGGTTGGAGCGATGAAGTCGTATTCGACCGCGTACCCGGCTCGCAGCAGACGAACGTTCCCGAGGCCCGGCAACGTGCGAAGCATTTCCAGCTGGACGTCGGCCGGTAGGGACGTCGAGAAGCCGCCGACGTAGAGGGTCGGCTCGTCCCAACCCTCCGGCTCGATAAAGATCTGGTGGGTCGGATTGTGCGCGAACTTGACGACCTTGTCTTCGATCGACGGACAATAGCGTGGACCGATCCCGCGAATCAGGTCAAGGCCGTACAAGGGCGAACGATGCAAGTTCTCCCTGACGAGACGGTGCGTATCGTCGTTGGTATCGACGATCCAGCACGACAGCTGCGGCCCCGCGAATACCGGAGCCTGGTCGAAGCCAAACATCAGGGGGACCAAACTTGGCTGCTGCTCGAGACAAGCGGAAAAATCGACCGTCGTCCGGTCGATGCGCGGCGGCGTTCCGGTTTTAAGGCGTCCGACCGGGAATCCCAACCTCCGCAACGTCGTGGAAAGTCCGCTGGCCGGAGGCTCGCCGAAGCGGCCCTCATCGCGAACGTCATCGCCGCGAAAGGTCTTGCCGCCAAGGAACGTCCCGGTCGCGAGCACGACGTTGCGCGCGCGCAGCGTCTGCCCGGCCGCCAAGTGGACGCCGCGAACGGTGCCATCGTCGACGACCAGGTCGTCCGCCATCCCGGTGATGATCGTCAGGTTCGGTTGGGCCGAGACGGCGGCCGCGGAAACCCGGACGTAGCCCGGTTTGTCGGCGAGGGCGCGCAGCGCACGCACTGACGGCCCTTTCGATTCGTTGAGAAACCGCGCGTGCATTGAGGTCGCGTCGATCGTGCGCCCCATCTCACCGCCGAGCGCATCGATTTCGCGAACGAGTTGACCCTTCGCACTGCCGCCGATCGACGGATTGCACGCCAGCGTCGCGATGCGCGACGGATCGCCGGTAACCAATAGCGTTTCGGCGCCGAGCCGCGCCGATGCAAGCGCCGCTTCAACGCCGGCGTGTCCGCCGCCGATCACGATCACCGCCGCCGCATCATCGACCCTCATTGAGCGACTATCCTATCACGCGCAGCCGGCCACTCCGTTTCGAGGAGCGCATAAATCCACGAATTCGACCATTCACCTTTAAGGAATTCGCCTCCGATGAACTCCGCCTCGCGTCGCATCCCGAGCTTCGCTGCGACAGCCGCCGATGCACCGTTACGCGTATCGACTCGCGCGGTGATGCGATGCAAACCGATGACCGCGAAGCCATATTCCGAGATGCCACGCGACGCTTCGGTCGCGAAACCGCGCCCGGCAAACTCACGACTCACAACGTAGCCGACTTCACCCACTCGGTGCTCGCGGCTCCCCACCGTCAAATTCGTCGTGCGTACCGCAGCGAGTCGGAGCGAAGCGGAGAAGAGTCGAGGAACGCACCTCTTCATCAGAGAGCTGCAGCGGTCGAAGAATCAAGCGTGGCGTCTCGATCAACGATGCTCGCTCCTATCACTTACCGATGCAAAACCGCGCGAAGATGCGGTCCAGCATCGCTTCCGTCGCAACGGCGCCGGTGATTTCACCCAATGCGGCGACGGCTGCCAAGACGGGCGGCGCGATGAAATCCAGCGCGTCGCCCGCGGCGAGGGTGTTTCGCGTGTCCGCAAGCGCATCACGCGCGCGCGCGACCGCATCGGCATGCCGCACGGATGCGAGGTGCGGGCGCGCGAGATCGAGATGGTCGCTCCTCCAGCCCACGCGCTCGATTTCGTGCACGAGCGCCGCGATCGTCGTCGCATCGTGCACGCTGCCGTGTACCGCATCCCGCTCGGCATCGTCGCGCGCGACGTAGCCGGCGTTCCCGAGATCGCGTTTGTTAAAGAACACGATCCGTGCGCGTTCGCGCGTCGCCGCGAGCAACGCGCACGCGTCGGTATCGAGCTCGCGCGATCCGTCGACGACCACGAGCGCAACGGCTGCGTCGCTCAGCGCTCCGCGCGCGCGCTCGACACCGATGCGCTCGACGGGATCGTCGCTCGTCCGCAAGCCCGCGGTATCGAGTACGCGCACCGGCACTCCTGCAACGATGACGCGTTCCTCGATCACGTCGCGCGTCGTGCCGGGTATCGGCGTCACGATGGCACGGTCTTCGCCGAGCAACGCGTTGAGCAAGGATGACTTCCCGGCATTCGGCGGTCCGACGATCGCGAGCGCAAGCCCCTCGCGCACCAACCGCCCGCGTTCCCATTCGCGCACGAGCGAATCGAGCGCATCGTCGACCGCGATGATGCGCGCGAACGTTGTCGCGCGATCCGGTTCCGGCACTTCGTCCGGATAGTCGATCGAACCGGCCAGCTCTTCGAGCACGGCGGCAAGATCGGCCCGATGCTCGTCGATCGCCGATCGCAACGCGCCGGCAAGATTCGCTTGCGCCGCGCGCGTCGCTGCGCGCGACTCCGCTTCGATCACGTCGGCGACGGCTTCCGCCGCCGAAAGGTCGAGTTTGCCGTTGAGAAACGCACGCCGCGTAAACTCGCCCGGGCCGGCCGCGCGCGCGCCGGCGTGCAAGAGCGAACGCAACGTTTCTGCCGCGACGAATGGACTGCCGTGCACGTGCAACTCGATGATGTCCTCGCCCGTGACGGTCGCGGGCGCGTCCATCGCCAGTGCGAGACCGCGGTCGAGCACCGCGCCGTCGACGCCGAGGATTTCGCCGTACGTCGCAACGCGATCGCGCAACGGCGCGCGACTGCGAAACACGCGCCGCGCGATGCCGCGCGATGCGGGGCCGCTACACCGGACGATCGCGATCGCGCCGCGCCCCGGCGGGGTCGCGATCGCCGCGATCGTTTCCGCGTTCATCTGCGGCGGCTTGAATCCACTTATTTGGGCGAAACGACGAGCCGGCGATCGGGATCGACGCCTTCCGATTGCGTATCGACGACCGTCGATTCGGCGAGCGCTAAGTGCACGATCTTCCGCTCGCTCGGCAACATGGGCTCGAGCTTGATCGGCTTACCCTCGCGAATGACGCGTTCGAGCGTCGCGAGCGCGAGCGTCTTCAACTGATCGGCTTTGCGCGCACGATAGCCCTCGGCATCGATCGTGTAATACCGGCGGTTGTTGCGCACGCCCGCGTTCAGGATGTTGTTGAAGATCAGATTGAGCGCTTCGAGCGTGTTGCCGTTCCGGCCGATCAAATTCGCGAGCCGCGGTCCGCGAATCTCGAAGTACTCGCCCTCGCTGCGTGCGATGTAGACGATTGCAACGTCGTCGAGACCCATTTTCGCGAGCAGCTCTTCGAGAAGTTCCCGCGCCGGCTTCGCCGCCGCCGGCTCTTCCGATGCATCGCCGAGAGCGCGGGCGGGACGCGGCGGACCCGACCGCCCGCGATCGCCGCCGGGACGCCCACGCCGCCCGCCAGAGTCGCGGCGTGTCGTACCTTCGAATCGCTCGTCGTCCACCGTTCCTCGATCTCCCGCGTTCAGCGCTTGGAGCGTCGCCGGCTGCGACCGCTCGTGCTGCCGTTCTTCGCGGCGGCTGGGGTTTGGCGAATCGCGCCGCTGTTCCCGTTCGCAGCGAGCGCCGGTACCGCGGCCGCGGTCGCGAGGGCCGGCTTCGGACCGCCGATCAGACCGAATTTGCGGTACATGAAGAATTGCTGCGCCATCGTGAAGACGTTCAACGAGAGCCAATACAAGAGTAGCGCCGATGCGAAGTGATATTTCCAACCGAAGAACGCGATCATCGCCGGCGATACGAATGCCATGATCTTCTGCGTTTGCGCCTGCTGCGGATCGCTCGACGGCGGACTGCCGTAGCGCACGCTAATGTACATCGACACGATGTAGACGATAAAGAGCGGCATGTCGAGCACCGCGAGACTGGTGGCGAAAACCTGCGGGTATTGGAGCGAGAGTGCGGACCCGATCCACAGGAAATGCTGCGTTTTAAAGTGCTCGATCTGTGAATTGATCGCCCAATAGAGTCCGAAGAGCACCGGTAGCTGAATGACCATCGGAAAGCAGCCGGCCAGCGGATTGACGCCGTGTTCTTTGTAAAGCGCCATCGTGGCGGACTGCGTCTGCTGCGGGTCGCCCTTGTGCTTCGCCTGCAGTTCTTTGAGCAGCGGCTGCAGTTTCTGCATCTCGGCCATCGACTTGAATTGCTGTTGCGCGAGTGGCCAAAGTGCAAGACGCACGACGAGCGCGATGAGGATCATGTCGAGGCCGTACGACGGGATCAGGTTGTGGATCCCGTTGAGCAGGGCCAGCATCGCGTCGGTGACCGGCTGGAGGACGTTGAAGGCGAGCACGGAGGGTCGAAGACCTTTCAGGATTGCGAGGAGCGGTGTCCCTCGGGGACGGGATCGAACCCGCCGGGGTGCCACGGAGCGCAGCGGACGATGCGCCGGACGGCAAGGCCTACTCCGTTAAACGTACCGTGTTTCTCGATCGCCGCCGCCGCATACTCCGAACAACTCGGAACAAAACGGCACGCCGGCGGCAGTAGCGGGGAAACGAACCGCTTATAGCCGCGCACGAGCGCGACGAAGAGGCGGGAAATGTGCGTTCCTCGACTCTTCTCCGCTTCGCTCCGACTCGCTGCGGTACGCACCAGACGCGTTCCTCGACTCTTCTCCGCTTCGCTCCGGTACGGACTACGCATGGTCATCGGCGCTTTGCGCTGTCGTACGCAGATCGAGCAAACGAACTAACTCCTCGGCGAGCTTCCCGGCATCCAATGCGCCCGCGCCCGGTCGCGCTATTAGGACGACGTCACGGTACGGGGCGTCCCCGAACCGCGTACGGTCCAAGATCGCCTTCACCCGGCGCCGAAGGCGATTCCGAACGACGGCGTTGCCGACGGCTTTGGAGACGGTAATGCCGATGCGTGAGCGGGCAACCGCGCCGCGCAACGTCAACGCGACAAAGGCGACGCCGGTACTACGCTCTCCGCGCCGCCCGACGCGGGCGAAGTCGCCACGCCGCCGCAGCGACACGTACGTCCGCATTGAGTGCGAATCATACGCTGAGGCGGTGACGGCCTTTTTTGCGACGAGCCGCGAGAACTTTGCGCCCATTTTTCGTCGACATGCGCTCGAGAAAACCGTGGACGCGTTTGCGGCGACGGTTATGCGGCTGAAAGGTCCTCTTCACCTGATACTCCTAAAAAATACGGAAGAAAGAAGAGCACGTTATTATACCGGCTCGGGCTCGAACACGTCAAGGCGGTTTCGCGTTTTGCGAACCATTCTTGCGTTGTCCACACCTGTGGAGAGAGCTGTGGATAACGGGGGCCGCCGATGCTCCGGAAAGCCTGCCAACACGAGGGTTCCTGCCGCCTTTCGGCGCGTTTTACAAACTGCGAACAACCGTAAAACCGTTTGATTTCACGTAAAATTCGAACCTCCGAAAGCCTGTGGACAAGTGCAGAAAACGGTGGAGAACGACCCGCAGGAAGCCGTTATCGCCTTGCCAATGCGTGTGCCTCATTCTCTCCGGGTCCCGCGGGCTCGGTGGCTTCGCAGCAGGAATCCGGATGCATACTTCCCTCGCAGCAGCGCATACCTCCGATCTCTGGGCAGCGGCACTCGAGCGTCTCGAACCCCGGTACAACAAGCCGGTTTTCGAGATGTGGCTCAAGCCGATGCGCCTGGTCGACCTCACGCCCGAGGAAATCGTTCTCGCCGTCAATACGACCTTTGCCCGCGACTGGGTCGAGAACCGGTTAAAGTCGGACATCACCGGCGTATTGCACGACATCCTCGGCGCCGAGATCGCGCTGCGCGTCGTCGTCGATCCGAGCGGTGGAACCGAGAGCGTTCCAACTGCCGTGCCGGCCCGTCCGATCGCGGTGACCGACGAGCTGCGAGTCGGCAACCTCAACCCGCGCTATACATTTGACGACTTCGTCGTTGGAAATTCGAACCGGTTTGCCCACGCCGCCTCGCAAGCGGTCGCCGAGGCACCGGCAATGGCGTACAACCCGTTATTTTTATACGGTGGTGTCGGGCTGGGAAAAACGCACTTGATGCACGCCATCGGGCATCGGGTCCTCGAACGCAATCCCAGCGCGAACATCGTGTATGTGTCGAGTGAAAAGTTCACCAACGAGTTCATCATCGCGATCAAAAACAACCAAACGGTCGAATTTCGGAACCGCTACCGCCATGTCGACGTTCTTTTAATCGACGACATCCAATTTCTCGAGGGTAAGGAACAGACTCAGGAGGAGTTCTTTCATACGTTCAACTCGTTGCACGAGGCGCAGAAGCAACTCGTGATCTCGAGCGATCGGCCGCCCAAGGAGATTCAGACATTGGAGTCGCGGCTGCGTTCCCGGTTCGAATGGGGACTGCTCACCGATATTCAGCCGCCGGACTTCGAGACGCGTGAAGCCATTTTACGCAAGAAGGCGGAGACCGAGCACGTTCCGGTACCGGACGACGTGCTCGCATTTATTGCCAAGGTCATCCCATCGAACATCCGTGAATTAGAAGGCTCGCTGATTCGCGTCGTCGCGTTCGCGTCGTTGACGAAATCGCCGATCACGACCGAACTCGCCGGCGAGGTTCTCAAGAACGCCGTCGCGGCGGCGCCGATGCATCGGGTCACTATTCCGCTTATCAAAGAAAAGGTCGCCAAGTTCTACGGCATCTCCATCAAGGAGATGGAAGCCCAGCGGCGCGATCAGCGCGTGACGATGCCGCGGCAAATCGCGATGTACATCTCGTGGCAACTCACCGGCGCGTCGCTGCCGCAGATCGCGCGGGAGTTCGGCAAAAAGGATCACACGACCGCGATGTATGCGCGCGACAAAATCGCCGACCTCATGGATGCCGATGAAGCCTTCCGCAACCGCGTTCGGACCCTGATCTCGCAAATCCAGAGCGAGTGAGGCCGCGCGTGCGCCCGCGACCGACGGGTTCGCGCGGCGATCGATTGATCCACAGCGTCACCAACCAGGGTCGGGGTTCGGACGTGGATAATGCGAACGCGCGTCGCTCCGGTGCATGCGGGGGATGAAACGCGCGATTCGTGCACACCCGATTTAGCCGGCTTCCCGAACGGTCGCAGGCCTCTCGGGCGTTTATCCACGTCGTACACGTGCCTACTACGACGACGGTTATCTCTTTAATTCTAGGACGAACGCGTCAGCGACGCGCCGAACGGTGGATGAGTGAAGTTTACGTGTAGTACGAAAGATATCGCCTCAGCCGTCGGCGCCGCGAGCAAAATCGTCAACGCGCACACGACCGTTCCGATCCTCTCGAACGTCTTGCTCAGCGCCGACGACGGCAGCATCAAGGTGCGGGCAACGGATCTCGAACTCACACTCGAACAGTCGTTTCCAGCCGAGGTCGTCGAAACCGGCGCTGTCACGGTTCCGGCAAAGCTCTTCTCGGGATATCTCGGTAACCTGCCCGCGGGGCTGCTCGAACTCACCGGTTCGCCGACCCGCGCGTCGATCAAAGCCGAACGTTCGAACTACGACTTCCTCGCGTTGCCGCCCGACGAGTACCCGCCGCTTCCCGGCGCGCAGAAAGGCGCGACGTTCGGCATCTCGGCCAAGAAGTTTCGCGACGGCGTCGCGGCAACGATCTTCGCGGCGTCGAGCGAGGAGGCTCGCGGCGCCGTCCTAATGGGGACGCTGCTCGAACTCGAGGGCGATTCGGTCACGTTCGTCGCGACCGACGGCTATCGGCTCGCGAAGTGGACGTCGACGCTCGATCGTCCGTTCGAGGGGTCCGCGAAGTACATCGTTCCGTCGCGCGCGCTCGCCGAGGCGGCGCGAAACGTGGGTTCGGCCGAGATGCTCGAAGCGACCGCGCTCGGCGCACAAGCAAATCAACTCATGCTCAGCGCGGGCGCGACGTCGATTGTCGTGCGGCTCGTCGACGGACAGTATCCGAACTACGGACAGGTCATTCCCGCAAAATTCGATCGCGCGGTCACGGTCAACACCGCTGCACTGATTGGCGGCTTACGGCGCGCCGAACTCGTCGCCGGCGACCGAGCATCGATGGTGAAACTCGAGATTGCAAATAACACGCTGATGATCACGGCGAAATCCGACGTCACCGGTAACGCATACGAAGAACTCGAGGTTGAACAGACCGGGGACGATTTGACCATCGCCTTCAACGCGCGCTATCTCGTGGAAATCCTCAATCACGTCGATTCACCGCAGACGGTTCTCGACTTGCTCGGCCCGCTCTCGCCGGCCGCGATTCGCCCGCTTGAAGGCAACGATCTCGGCAAACCACTCTTCGTGTTGATGCCGCTGCGCCAGTAGGCGTTTGGTGCCCCGTGCTATCATCGCGCTCGCGATGGCGTCGTTCTGTATCGGCACGACCGAATTCGTCATCATGGGTTTGCTGCCGGACGTTGCACGCGATCTCGGTGTCGGTATTCCGCGCGCCGGCCTGCTCGTCACGGGCTACGCACTCGGCGTGGTCGTCGGTGCGCCGGTCGTCGCCGCGCTCGTGATCGGCGTACCGCGGAAGACGGCATTGCTCGGGATGGTCGTCGTCTTCGTCGTCGGCAACGCGCTGTGCGCGCTCGCACCGAGTTACGGCGTGTTGCTCGCGGCGCGCGTCGTTACCGCGTTTTGTCATGGCGCGTTCTTCGGTATCGGCGCGGTCGTCGCATCGCAACTCGTTGCGGCCGAACGCCGCGCGCAAGCAATCGCCGCCATGTTCGCCGGATTGACGCTTGCCAACGTTCTGGGCGTCCCGTTCGGAACGGCGCTCGGCAACGCTATGGGCTGGCGCGCGACATTTTGGGCCGTTGCGGCGGTCGGCATCGGCGCGTTTGCCGCCGTCGCGATCTGGGTGCCGGCGCACCTGCGGATGGACCGGCCGAATCTGCGCGCCGAATTGCGCGTGATCGGCAACCGGCAAGTCATTTTGGCAATGGCGATCAGCGTACTCTCGTCGGCGAGTTTGTTCTCGGTGTTCACCTACATCACGCCGCTGCTCGAACGCGTCACCGGTATTCCACCGTCGGCCGTCACCGTCGCACTGCTGATCTTCGGCGTCGGTCTCACGGCGGGCAACGCGGTGGGCGGGCGGCTCGCCGACTGGAACCTGATGCCGTCCTTGATCGGCCTGGGCGCGGCGGTCGCCGTCATCCTCGCGCTCTTTGCGTTCACGAGCCGCTGGAGCAGCGCCGCGTACGCAACCATCTTCGTGTGGGGAATTCTCGCCTTTGCGCTTGTCCCGCTGCTGCAGCTGCGCATCGTCGACGAAGCCGCGGCCGCCCCAAACCTCGCTTCAACGCTCAATCAGGGAGCATTCAATCTCGGCAATGCGCTCGGTGCCGGTATCGGAAGCGTCGCGATCACGGCGGGCCTTGCGTATGGCGATTTGCCGTGGATCGGCGCCGGAATCGCGGTGCTCGCGCTCGCCACGTCGATCGGGTCGAATCAGTTGGCCGCGGCGGAGCGCCTTCGGCCGGCGGCGTAAGTCGCGGGGTTGCTGCTCACGTCGTTACGCTTGGCCGACTTTCGCAATTACGCCGCGCTCGATTTCGCGCCCGCGGCGGGGCTCAACGTGTTCGTCGGCGCGAATGCGCAGGGCAAGAGCAACTTGCTCGAAGCGATCGCGATGCTCGCGACCGGCAAATCCTTTCGCGCGCGCCGTGAGAGCGAACTGATCCGGCTCGGTTCCTCGCGCGCCGCCATCGGCGGCGATGCACGCGTTGCAGCCGGCACCGTACGGTTGCATTGTGCGATCGCAACCGCCGGCGGTGCGACGCGGAAGTCGTTCGACGTCAACGGTGCGAGCGTGGGCTTCGCGCGTTTCCTCGGCCGAGCACGCGTCGTGACATTCGTGCCCGCCGACCTGCATTTGGTTTCCGCCGGTCCCGCCGGACGTCGCACGTTCCTCAACAACGCCCTCGCGCAACTCTCGCCCGCATACTATCGCGATCTCGCACGCTACGGCAAAATCATTGCGCAGAAGGCGGCGCTTCTGCGCGGTGCGATTGCACCCGATCGGGACCTGTTGCTGGCGTACAATGACGAGCTCGTTGCTTCGGCGGCCGCGCTTATCGCCGCCCGCGCGACCTTCGTCGCCGAGTTGACCGAACATGCCGCAGCCGTCTACGCGCGGTGGCCGGGAACGCGCGAGCGGCTTGGCATCGTCTACGCGCCGAGCATTCCCGGCGGCGACAATCCGGCCGCTGCCGTCGCAGCCGCCCTTGACGCGAACGTCGATGCCGAAATGCGCCGCCGCACGACGCTCGTCGGCCCGCATCGCGACGAGGTGCGGCTGTTCGTGGACGATTGCCCGCTCGAAGCCTTCGGTTCACAGGGACAGCAACGGACGGCGGTGCTTGCGCTCAAGGTTGCCGAATACGAAGTCATGCGTGCACGCTCCGGCGACGCCCCGATTCTCTTGCTCGACGACGTTCTCTCCGAGCTCGACCTCGAGCGCGCAGGCGGCTTTCTAACCGCCGTCGGCGCGTTCGAACAGGCGTTCCTGACGACGACCGATCTGCCGCCGCAGAGCGGTGAAGCGGCCCGGTTCCGCATCGTCGCCGCGACGGTGACGGCGTGCTGACCCCGCTCGGCTCGGCGCTGACGGGCTGGCGCCCAAGTCGCGGCCCGCTCGACGATCCGCTGGCAACGATTCGCGCGACCTGGAGTGAGATCGTCGGCGACGACGTCGCCCGTGCGGCGCAGCCGGTCGCGCTCGTCGGCTCCGCGCTCGTCGTAATCACCGCGTCGAGTTCGTGGAGCCATCAACTCTCATTCCTCGAGCGGACGATCCTCGTGAGCATCAACGAGCTCGGTGTCCACGGCGTCGAGCGGCTGCGCTTCCGCATCGGGACCGTGCGCGCCGCGGCGCGGAGCGGTACCGGCGGCCGGCGCCTGACGCGACCCGCGCTCGCGCCCCAGGGTGGGCGGCCAACGACGGCCGTGGAGGCGCTCGCGCGGCTGCGGTCCGTCGTCGAAGCGCGCCGTACGGCGCACGCCGGTGCGGGAGGTGTATTCTGCACGACGTGCAGTTCGGCGATCGCCGCGGGAGCCGCGCGCTGCCGTCCGTGCGCCGACCGAGCTGAAACAGACCAACGGGAGCGATGCGAACGCATTCTCTTCGAAGCGCCCTGGCTGGCCTCGGAAGACGTGCTGGACCTCGTGGCGGGCTTAACGCCCGAAGCCTACGACCGCATCCGCCGCCGCCTGCTCCGGTCTTGGATGGACGAACTGCGTCTCGCGCGCAAACGCCGCGAGGCGAAAGCGCCCGTCGACGTTGCCCGGATTCGCAAGCTGGCGAGTTCGTACGTGCTGCTGGAGACGCGCATCGATCCGAATCGCTTGGAGTTGGATTCGCCCGTCCGTCAAAACGCGCTCGGCGACCTGTACGCATTCATTCGATCGGTTGAGACGCAAATATAAAGAAAAATCCCGCCGATGTCGAAGACCAACGTTCGGAATGCAAGAATATACCGGCGAACAAATCGAGGTCCTCAAAGGCCTCGAGGCCGTGCGTAAACGTCCTGGGATGTACATCGGGAACACGTCGGAACGCGGACTTCACCAACTGGTTTACGAGGCCGTCGATAATGCCGTCGACGAAGCGCTCGCCGGATACGCGACGGAGATCGACGTCGTCTTGTACGCGGACGGTTCGTGCTCGGTGCGCGATAACGGTCGCGGCATCCCCGTCGACATCCACGTCGAAGAACAGCTTCCGGCCGTCGAGGTCGTGATGACGATCTTGCACGCCGGCGGGAAGTTCGGCAAGGGCGGCTACAAAGTATCCGGCGGCTTGCACGGCGTCGGCATTTCGGTGGTCAACGCACTCTCGGAACGGATGACGACGAGGGTGACCCGCGATGGCTATCAGTACGAGATCTCCTTCGAGCGCGGCATCACGTCCTCGAAGTTGCGCAGGCTCGGTCGCGCCGAGGGCACCGGAACCTATCAGTGGTTCAAGCCGGACCCCGAGGTGTTCGAGACGCTCGACTTTTCGTGGAGCACGCTCGAGAAGCGGCTACGCGAACTCGCGTTTCTGAATCGCGCGCTGCGCATCACGCTGCGCGACGAGCGCCCTGATCCGCAGCGTGAAGAATCCGTCCGCGAGAAGACGTACTTTTTCGAGGGCGGCATCGTGTCGTTCGTCGAGTGGCTCAACGAGAACAAAGAAGCGCTCACACCCGTCATCTCGACGAACGGCGAGCGTGACGGAATCGTCGTCGAGTGCGCGCTGCAGTGGACCGACGGGTACAACGAAGTCGTCTACGCCTACGCGAATAACATCAATACGATCGAAGGCGGGATGCACCTCACCGGCTTTCGCACTGCAGTTTCGAACGAGATCAACGCCTACGCCCGCAAACGGGGCATGCTCAAGGACAACGACGCGAACCTCTCGACCGACGACTGCATGGAAGGGCTCACCGCAATCGTTTCGGTGAAGCTGGAAAATCCGCAATTCGAAGGCCAGACGAAGACCAAACTCGGCAACGCCAAAGTGCGACCGATCGTCAACGCGCTCGTGACCGAACGGCTCGAGTTCTTCCTGGAAGAAAATCCGAAGATCGCGCGCATCATCGTCGAGAAGTGCATGTCGGCCCAACGTGCACGTGACGCTGCGAAAAAGGCACGCGACCTGACGCGTCGCAAGAATGCGCTCGACGGCAGCGGTCTGCCGGGCAAGCTGGTGGATTGTAAGTCGCAGGTGCCCGAAGTCTGCGAGATTTTTCTGGTCGAGGGCGACTCCGCCGGCGGTACCGCGAAGGGCGGACGCGATCCGAATACGCAAGCGATTCTGCCGTTACGCGGTAAGATTCTCAACGTCGAGAAGTCGCGGCTCGACAAGATGCTCTCGAACGAAGAGATCCGCACGATGATCACCGCGTTCGGCACCGGTTTCGGCGAAGAGTTCAACGCCGACAAGCTGCGCTATCACAAGATCATCATCATGACCGACGCCGACGTGGACGGCTCGCATATTCGCACGCTCCTGCTGACGTTCTTCTATCGTCAGATGAAAGCGCTCGTCGAGCGCGGCTACGTGTACATCGCCCAGCCGCCGCTCTACGGCGTGAAAAAAGGCAAGAAGCAGTGGTGGGCGTTCACCGAGGACGAACTCAAAGCGATCTTCGACGGAGACGATCCGAAAGAGTTCACCGTTCAACAGTTCAAAGGTCTCGGTGAAATGGACGCGGAGCAATTGGCCGACACGACGATGGACGAGTCGAGCCGTCGGCTCAAGCAAGTGACGTTGGACGAGGCGAGCGAGGAGGCGGAACGGATGTTCACAACGCTGATGGGTGATAAAGTCGAGCCGCGCAAGCTCTTCATTCAAGAGCACGCGCGCACCGTCCGCAATCTCGATCTTTAGTCGCTGAGCCGCTTCTCGCGGTGACGCGTTCTCGTCTCGTCGCGGCTGGTGCTGCCGTACTCGCGCTCGTGCTCGTGCTTGCGTTCGCACATCACGCGCTCATTGCGTTTGCATTGCAACGCGCGCTGAGCGTCGCGACCGGCACGACGTTTCGTTTTCGGGACGTGCATCTGGGCACGTCGCACGCCGCCTTCTTCGACGTGCACGTCTCGAAGAACGGCGATCCGCTTGCGGACGCGCAGCGCGTCGACGTCGACTACAATCTACACGATCTGTTACCGGGCGGAACGCGGCTCTACGGTATCGAGGCGGTCGCGGTCGCGCATCCCGTGTTCACCCTCGTGCGACATCGGGACGGAACGTACAACCTCGGCGCGTTCGCGCAAAACAACGCGCCGGCGACCGCCCGGAGCGGGACGCCGCCGATGCGCCTGACGGCGCGCGTACGTGGCGGCGAGATCCATTTGGTCGACGATGCGCCGCTCGAGCCCGACCTTGCAACCCAATCGATCGTCGATATCGGCGTGACGGCCGATATCGATTCGAACGCGCGCTCGCTCGTGCAGGCCGATGCATCGCTGCTCGGACGCCGGACGCAGACGGCACCGCTCGGGGCGTATCCGCTCGCGATCCGCTCGACGGTCGACGTGCGCCGCGGTTTCACCCAAACGCGCGCCCGCGCGGCGCGCATCCCGCTGCGCGGCTTGCTCAACTTTCTCATCCACGCCCCGGTTGCGCGCTTCGACGACGGCGTCGTGAACAACGTCAACGTCGTTGCGTACGCCCTCGGCCTTGGAACGGCGGCGCCGTTCGCGCTGCAGCTCGGCGGCGGCGCAGATCTGGACACGGCACGCGTCGCGCTTCAAGCGTTGGAGAAACCGATCACCGGCCTGCACGGCCACATCGATCTCTTCGGAGACGGCGTCACGACGCGGGGGCTCGCCGGCGACGTCGGCGGCATTCCGCTCCACGTTCGCGGCGGTGTCTACGATTTTGCACAGCTGCAATTCCGGCTCGCCGTCGGCGGCGGCGCGGAACTGGTGCGGCTCAAAACACTCTTCGCGTTTCTCAACACGCAGCCGGTCCGCGGCGGCATAACGATCGAGACGCTGATCGCCGGAAGCGTCAGCGATCCGCTGATCCGCACCGCGCTTGCCGCCGACCGCGTGTACTACGGGACCATTCCCCTCGATCGGCTGCACGGCATCGTCGATTACGAGCACGGCGGCGTCACGTTCACCGGCGTCCACGCGGGCTTCGGTCCGCTGCGCGCGGTCGCGAGCGGCAACGTCGACGTCAGCCGGCGCGATGCGTTCGTGGAAGCGTTCGTCGATGCGATCGGACCGGCCGCGCAAATTCCCTACGCGCAGGCGGTCGCGCCGGACGCCACGATCGACGCGCATACCGTTGTCCTCGGGACCGGGGACGGCGGCTTTCGCGCCGGTGGGACGATCGCCGCCGTCGGTCCGCAAAGCCGCGGGGTGGGCTTCGTGGCCGTCGACGAGCGCGGCCGCGGCGAGTTCGGACCGTTCGTCTTCGATCGGCGCGACGGCACGTCGCTCTCCGGCGCGCTGCGGATCGAGCGTCCGACGAGCGCGAGCGCCGGCTGGATCGCGGTGCGCGGCTATCGCATCGACATTCCGCGACGGCTTGCGACGTTGCCGGGCGTCGCAATCCCGCCCTTCCCGCAAGTCGGCGGCGTCGTCGACGCCTCGGTTGTCGCCGGTGGACCGCCCAGCGATTTCACGGTCGCCGGCCGGGTGCACGTCCGCCGTGCCGGATTCCAGACGTACGCGCTGGGCAACGCGGATTTGGACCTGGCCGGAACGCTGGCCGATCTGCGCCTCGAAAACGTCCGCGTCGACGGCCCCATCGGCTCGTTTCGCGGCGGCGGCGCCGCTTCGGGCGGCCTTTTCGCGCTCGGTGGCCGCTACGTTGGGTCGCTCGAAGCGCTTGCGCCGTTCACCGGCCGGATCGGAGCGCGAGGACCCGTGCGGGCGCCGGTCGTCGCCGTTGTCGACGGTCGTGGCATCACCGTGCAGACGACCGACGCCGCGATGGCGGGCGCCTCCATACGCGGCTTTCCGCTCGATCGGGCCGCCGGCACGATGCAGATCGACGGCGGCCGCGTGCGGATCGTGGCGGCGTCGGCTGACGTCGCCGGCCGCTCGGCCGTCGCGGCCTCGACCGACCACCGCATTGCGATATCGGCGGCCGATCTGCCGGCGACGGCGCTCGCGGCGGCCGGCGTCCCGCTCGAGGCCGGCAGCGTCTCCGTTTTCGGCCTTGCCGATTCTCGCGGCCCGAGTTTCGAGGGCAGTGTCGATCTGGCGGGAGGCCGCACGCGCGGGGGGTATCCGGTGAATGGTTGGGCCGACTTGGTGATCGCCGGCCCGACCCTCGGGGTTCGCGACGGAATCGCCGGCATCGGCTCGACGTACGCGCGAATTGGAGGGCGCCTCGACGACATCGGCTCCAAGGCGCCGGTCTACGCCCTTGCCGCGAACATACCGCTCGGCGACGTCGCGGGGCTCGCCCGTGACCTGCGGCTGCCGGTCCGTAACGCCGAGGGCAGCTTTGCGGCAACCGTGCGCGTCAGCGGAGCCGGCGGATTGCCACACATCGCGGGGACCGTCGACGCGCCCGAAGGCGCATACAACGGCCTCGACTTCGCCGATGCCGGCGGCCGGTTCACCCTGGATGCCGATTCGGGACTCCATGTCCAAGTCGCGGACGGTCGCGTTCACATCCACGCGACTCCCCTGCGGTTCGACGCGGCGGTCGCGCCGGGCGCGCTGGCGCTCCACGTCGCCAGTCCGGCGGCGAATCTCGTCGACTTCGACGACTACTTCGACGAGAGCGGTCTACTCGCCGGAAGCGGGCCGGTCGCGCTGACGTTTGCCGACGACGGACGAACCGTCTCGACGTACGGCCGGTTCGCGCTGGCCGGCGCGCGTGTCCGGCGCTTTCCGCTCGGAGACGTGCGAGCGCTTTGGGGCATGCACGGCGGCCATGTCGCGGGATCTTTCACGACCGATGCGCCCACCGGAGGCCTGGGCGCATCGGGGACGATCGTGCCCGCCGCGGGCGGTCCGCTGGCGGCGTTCGCCGCGGCCCGCTACGAGGGGGACATCCGCGGACGAAACGTCGACCTCGGTTCGTGGCTGCCTGCGCTGGGCTTCTCCCAGCCCGTCTTCGGCCGGCTGAGCGCGAGCGGCCATTTGCGCGGCGTCTTCCCGCGAATCGCGATCGGCGGTCAAGCGTCGGTTACCGGTGGGATGATCGGGAAGTATCCGGTTACGGCGGCCAACCTGCGGACGCGGATCGTCGGCGAGCGGGTCGGCATCGATGACGCCGTCGTGGACCTCGGCTTTGTTCGATTTACGAGCGCCGGCCTCGTCGGGGTCGACCCAACCGATCCGCTCTCGCTCCACATCCATGCCTCGGTACCGGACGTCGGCGAGGCAGCTCGCCGGATCGTTCGCGATGCGCCGGACGTCGGCGGGACGCTCGAGGCCGACGCCCTGATTTCCGGCTCGTACGCGAAGCCGCGCATCCGGGCCGGGGTCGACCTCGAGAACGGCCGCTACGGGCAGTTCGCGGTGCAGCACGTGATCGGAGATGTCGAGAGCGATCTTGCCTCGGTGCGGCTGGACAGCGCCGAAATCGCATTCGGACGCGGAAGTGCGGTTATCGCCGGGTCGCTGCCGATCACGCTCTCGCCGCCCGGTGTCGGACCGCCGAATGCACCGCTCTCGATCACGGCCGATGCCCGCGACCTCGATCTCTCGCCGTTTGCGTCACTCGTTCCGGGCCGTGGAACGAAACTCGGCGGCACGGTCAACGGGCGGCTTGCGTTGCAGGGGACCGTCTTTTCGCCGCGCGTGTTCGGGACGGTGACCTTGACGAACGGCTCCTACGTATCGGACGTCGAGACCTCGCCGATCCGGCGGCTCAACGCCCAGGTCGCGTTTTCGGGGACCTCGGTCGCGCTGCAAGCGTTGCACGGAAACGTCGGAGCGGGAACGATCGACGGAAGCGGGCAGCTCGATCTGCCGATTGCCGAGGCGCCGCCGACCGGCTATTCGATCGATTTGACGGCGAAAGGCGCACAACTGGTCGTCCCGGGTTTCGGCGGTGGAACGCTGGACGGGAAGATGCAGCTCGCCAGCGGCGCGCGCCGGCCGGTCGTCAGCGGCGACGTCCTGCTCTACGACACGACGATCCCGTTTGCGACGATTTTCAAGGCAACGGGGTCGAGCGAGGGCGAATCCGGTCCGCCGCTCGACCTCGGGTTAGACCTGCATGCGGAGGCGGGGAAAAACGTCCGCATCAAGTCGTCGATCATCGACGTCGCAGCGACCGGCGGCGTGACGCTGACGGGAACGTTGCTGCGCCCGCGGGCCGACGGCGTGCTCACCGCGACGCGCGGCGGCGTGTTTTCGACGTATGCGCGCCTCTTCCGCATCGCCGATGCAACGGTCACGTTCGACCCGGCGCAGGGGATCGTGCCGAACCTCGACCTGCACGCGACCGCGCACGTGACGAACCCTGACCCGGATACCACCCGCAATGCCATCGGCAGCGCCGATATCACGGTCTCCGTCACCGGACCGGCGGACTCGTACACGGTAGCGTACGCCTCGGTGCCGCCGTATTCGCAGGAGCAGATCGTCGCGTTGCTGGCCGCGATTCCATTACTCGGCGCGGTCAACTTCGATCAGCCGCAAGCCGTCGGTACGTTACGTGGCGCGCCGGGCGAATCGAACGTGCTGCTTCCGCCGGGCGTCACGATCTATCAAACCGGGGTGTATTCGTTTGGTCAGGAAGCGTTCTCGTTGCTCAACACCCAATTGACGCAACGGCTTCTCTCGCCGGTCGAAAACACGTTCGGCGGCGCCTTGGGCCTCACCGATCTGCAGTTAACACTCGATTACGGCGGCCGCGTCGGCTATACCGCGCGCAAGCAGATCAGCGCCAAGCGTCAAGTAGCGGTCACGCTCGGCCAGGTCCTCAGTTATCCGACCCGCACGCAATTCGGCCTGACGGCGCAGCCCGACGCGACAACGTCTGCCTCGTTCTCATTCTTCACGCAAAACGGCACGCCGTCGTACACGAACTCGATTTTCGGTAACACGTCGAACGTGCAAGTGCTTAACGGGATTCAGCCCCTTTCCAACCGTCAGGGCTTCAGCGCCGTCATCACGCGAACGTATCCGTGAACGCGAATTTCGAAGGCCATCCCCATTGAATCATGTAAACGTTGGGCCCGGGAACCCGCCGCGACCGTGTGCGCGTTGTTTCCCCAAATGGTGCGTTGTGCGCGCCATGCCGCACGCCCGCAGGGACAGAAGTTTGCTCGATTGGTTCGGCCGCGCGCCGCGCATTGCGCTCGCTGCGCTCGCTATGCTCGGTGTTCTCATGCCCCCGGCGATCGGAGCTCCGACCCCAACCCCCGCCCCGAGCGCACCGGCGACCGCGCCCGGGCCCGTGACCGCAACGCCTCCCGCTGCCCTGCCGCAAAACGGACCAGTCGTCGTTTCCGTCTCGGTGACCGGCAACACGCACGTTCCGACGGATCGTATTCTTGCCGTCGTCAAGACGAAAGTCGGTGCGCCGTTCGAACCGTCCGTCGTGCAAGAAGACTTGCGCGCGATCGGCGATCTGGGATACTTCGCGGATCAGGCACCCCCGGTCATCAAGCAGCGCCCCGACGGCGTCGCCATCACGTTTCGCGTGATCGAAAATCCGGTCGTCACGAGCATCCGCTTCACCGGCAACAAGACCGTGACGTCCGATACGCTACTCGCGCTGATGGACACCTCGACGGGCCAAGTCTTCAACTTGCGCACCTATCAGCAAGACGTCCTCAAAATCAATTCGTATTACGACAAAGTCGGATTCGGCGGACAAGTTCCCTCGCACGTCACGGACGTCAGCATCGATGCGGCCGGGGTGCTCTCATTGACGGTCGAGGAGGGTCTCACGGTCCGGCACATCATCATCGTGCCCTTTCCCGACGCGGACCCGGTGTTGCCGCCGCGTTTGATCACCCAGGCGCTGGTGACAAAAGAAGGCAGCGCGTATTCCGAGGACCAGCGCGACAAAGACGTCGATAAGCTGAAGGATCTCTACAAGAAGTACGATCTGACGATCGGCGACTTCGAAGCGGGCATCGATCCGGCGTCGGTCGACACGAAAGCCGGCACTGCCGATGTGCGCTACGCGATCTCCGTCGCACGCGTTGGAGCGGTCGAGATCACCGGCAACGCGAAGACGCACGACGACGTCGTTCGCCGCGAACTGCGCGAGAAGCCCGGCAATCTGATCACCGATTCGGGCGTGCGCAACGACTACAATCGGCTCAACAATCTGGGCTTCTTCGAAAAGGTCGACGTGACGTCGAATCCCGGACCCGATCCGAAACGGCCCGCGTATCTCACGCTGAAGTGGACCGTCAAAGAGCAGCGGACCGGCACCGCACAAGTCGGCGCGGGCTACTCCGGCGGCCTCACGGGTACGGGGCTCACCGGCAACGTCTCGTACTCCGAGAACAACATCAACGGTACCGGCAACGGCGCCTCAATCCGGCTCGAAAAGGGTACGCGCGTCGGCGACGCTCAGCTCTCGTTCACCGTGCCGTATCTCGGCCACACCGAGCAATCCAACAAGTACAGCTTGGGCGTCACCGTTTTTACCCAGTCGCAGACGAACTACTATCCGGTGTATCTCAACACGCCGGCACCCGCGCCGGGGATCACCGCGTCGCCGATTCCCAACGGTCAGCCCATTCCGGTGTCGATCGTTCCGGCAAACGCCACCAACTATCAACTGATCAGCGGAGTCGCCTCGACCTACCAGTCGGCGTCGACCGGATTGAGCACGACGATCGGCCGGCGGTTCTCGGATTACACGCGTGTTTCGCTGGGCGCCAACATCCAGCAAGTCAGCGCGAGCGCGTCCGTTCCGGGGCCGTATTTCTTTCCGGTCAGCCAAGCGCTCAACCCGCTCGCGATCGCGACGTCGAACCCGTTCAACGGCGGTTCGAACAGCGCGTCGAGCGCGATCGGTATCACCGCGCCGTCGCTCGCGCAAATCGACTCGACCCGACCCTACGCCCTGCACAGTCTCGTGCTGGGACTAGGCGCCGATACGCGCGACGATATCCAGAATCCGCGTTACGGCTGGAACGCGTCGATCAGCGAAGAGTACTCGAGCACCGCGATCGGCTCGGCGTTCAATTACACGCAGTACGTCTTTGACGTGGCCCGGTTCATCCCGTTCATCAAGGGCTCGACGATCGGCCTGCACGCCCAGTACGGCGGCTCGACGGGAGCGATTCCGACCAACAAGCTCTTTACGTTCTCCGACCAGCAATTGCGCGGGTACAGCAACCCATTTTATGGAACGAACAAACAGCTCTATCAAGCCGAATTGCGATATCCGGTCACCAAGGATCGGAAGTTCTCGGTCGTGCTCTTCGGTGATAGCGGCGCGACGGAGATTCGCGGTGGCCAGCAGATCAATAGCGACAATTCGGTGACGAATCTGGGCACCTTCGTGTTCCACGACGACGCCGGCGTCGGAATTCGCTTCGATGTGCCGCAACTGGGTCTGCGCACCCTTCGGCTCGATTACGCGAAGGGTTCACAGGGTGCGCACGTCTCCTTCGGCATCGGCCAAAGCTTCTAAGAAACATGCGAATGAACACAACGCGTTATCGTTCCCGGCTGACCGCGCTGACCGCGCTCTCGATCGCCGTGCTCGCGGCGCCAGCCGCGCTGGCGGCGGATGTAACCGATATCGGGTATGTCGATCAATCGCAACTTGCAGCGTTGCCGGTATTCCAAGCGGCGAACCGGCAACTGCAAATCTTCGGCTCGAACCTGCAGCGTCAGTTCGTGGGCCGGGCGCGCGGCGCCTCACCGGCGCAGCAGCAGCAGCTCGCGCAACAATTCCAAAGCGAGATCGCGAACAAGCAACGCGCGGTGTTGGGCCCGCTGTTCGGCAAGGCCCAAATCGCGATCGCGTCGGTTGCGTCGAGCAAGAATCTCTCGATCGTCATCGATAAGCGCATCATCATCTACGGCGGGCAAGACATCACGGGCAACGTTCGCGATTTGCTCACCGGTGTCGGCGACCCGGTTCCGCCCGTCAGCACGCCGCCGCCGTCGACGATCGGCTACGTCGATCAGCAGCAAGTCGACGCGGTGCCGGTCATCAAGAGCGCGACCAACGACTTTGCGAAGTACAAGAGCGACGAAGACCGGCAGACCGCGCAGAAGTTGCGCGGCGTCAAGAGCGATACCGACCGCAACGCGATTCTCAAAGACTACCAGAAGCAGCTCGAGGGCAAGCAGACCGCAACGCTCAAGCCGCTCGTCGACAAAACGAAGAACGCGATGTCGGATGTCGCGCACAAACGCAACCTCGCGCTCGTTATCGATCGCAGCAACGTGATCTACGGTGGTACCGACATCACCGCGGACGTCACCGCCGAACTGAAATAGCGTGCGGGCGTATCTCGCGGCGGTCGCATGCGTTGCGCTAGCTGCTTGCGCGCACGCAACGAATGCTCCGGCGTCGCAGCCGTCTTCGAGCGGCCGCGTCGGTTACGTGCGGATGAGCGACCTCCTCAAGAAACATCCGCTGTACGGTCAGCTTGCTCAGTACGATACGAACATCCAAGCACTCGATCTCGGCGGCCTCGCTCCGCACGCGCTCGCGGCCGGTCCGCAACTCGCCCGCGAAGAAGCGCAGCTCGACGCACAGCTGAGCGCTGCCGCAAAGCGCACGAACGATATCTTGCAAGCGAAAGGCAAGGTGTATCAGGATCGCGAGAACGCTGCGATTGCGGCGGCGCTTCGCCAAACGGCTACGGTGAACGGTCCGTCCGTCGGCTCGGTACGCAACGAAATGGAGGCGACCGCGCGCGGTCAAGCGGCCGACGTCAACGCGCAAGCGTCGAGCGATCTCGACGCGTATCGCAAGCACCTCGAAGCGCAGGACATCGCCGAGATCGACGCCGCGCAACATACGCTCGCGGCGCGCGCCGATCGTAGCTATCGCGCGAAGGCCGAAGAGTTGACGGCGAAAGAAGCGACGCTTTCGCTCAAGCTGGCCAACGACGACGCGGCCGAGCGGCTCTCGTTGCGTACGCGTCTCACGAGCCTCGCGCTCGACGATGCGCAACGCGACGAAGCGAACAAAGCGCTGGCGGCACTGGATCGAAAAGAAGCCGACGCCCTGGCGGCGCAACGAAATACCGACGGGCAAACGCTCGCGGCGTTGCGTTCGCAATTGCGCCTGCAGGTTGCCGCGCGAATGCAAGCGCAGGTCGGCCCGATCCGCGCGCGCTCTCAACAGCGTTATCGCGAACGTGCGGACGAGTTGCGCAACGAGTTCGTGCCGCAAAATGGTCCGTTGATCGCGACGACGGTGAACGGCAGACCCGTTACCACGGTGAATCCGAAGTTGCCGCCGGATCTTCGCGCCCGTATCGAGAAACTGCACGCCGATTACACGACGGCATTCCAGAGCGACGCGAAGTCGACGATCGCCGACTTCACCAAAACGCGCGCCGACCTCGCGCGCCGTTATGCGGTTCTGCACGGCACCGACGAAGCGTCGACGCAGAGCGCACAAGCCGAAATCGCATCGTTACAAAAGAAACGCTCCGATTTATACGCCGAAATGGTTGATCAAATCGGGCGGGAAGTCAAAACCCTCGCGCAAGCGCGCGGCATCTCTGTTGTGGTCACCGACCCCTCCGCGCCGGCGGGCGGAATCGACTTGACCGACGACGCCATGAAAGACATCGAAACGCTCCATGAATAAGCGCCTCGTATTGGCCGTTCTTACGGCATCCGTCGCCGCCCTCACGGGCTGTCACGGAGCCGCTTCGAGCGGCAGCGGCAGCGGCGGCGATATCGGGTTGGTCGACGTCGCACGCGTCACCGCGAACTGGCCGAAGTTCCTCAACTATCAAAACCAGCTGAACGCCGATGCGGCGAGCGTGCAGCAATCGCACGCGTCCAATGCGGATAAAGCACGGCAGATGGCGGCACTCAACAGCCGGTTTCAAGCGGGTCAGACGGAATTGACGAACGATGTGCGCACGGCTGCGCAACAAGTGGCGGGCGCGAAGCACCTGACCTACGTGTTGACTCAGCAATATGTCGGCTACGGCGGCGTCGACATTACGCCCGACGTGGAGAAAGTTCTCAATATCACCGAGCGGGCGACACCCGCACCGTAACGTGAACGATTTCGGCACGCTCGCGACGATTGCCGAACGGGTCGGCGGCCGCGTCATTGGTGATGCTCAGGTTCGTGTCGCGCGCGTTGCCGCGGTCGACGACGTTGACGAGACGACGTTGACGTTCGCGATCGACGAGCGGTACTTGCGCGACGCGCTCGCCTCACGTGCGGTTGCGATCCTCGTCGCGGCGGCGCTGATCGACGACACCGCGTCGTATGCGAAACCGCTCCTCGCCGTCGAGTCGCCGCGCATGGCCCTTGCGGCGATCCTGCGCGCGGTCGAGCGTCCGCGTCCGCTCGGACCGTTCGTTCACCCGAGCGCGGTCGTCGACCCGACGGCCACACTGGGTGCCGGCGTATATGTTGGGCCGCACGTGACGATCGGTGCCGGCGCGGCGATCGGCGCGCGGACCGTGCTGAGTGCCGGTGTCGTCGTCGGCGCCGATGCGCGCATCGGCGAAGACGGAACGTTGCACGCGCGCGCGTACCTCGCGGACGGCTGCATCGCCGGCGACCGCGTCGTACTGCAAGCGCAGGCCGTGATCGGCGCCGACGGTTTCGGCTGGGCGTTCATTGACGGCGCACTGCAGAAGATTCCGCAGATCGGCATTGTCGAACTCGCCGACGACGTCGAAGTCGGCGCGAACAGCTGCATCGATCGCGCACAGACCGGCGTCACGTCGGTCGGGCGTGGAACGAAGATCGACAACCTTTGTCAGATCGGACACAACTGCCGAATCGGCATGCATTCCGCCGTCGCCGCGCAGTGCGGGCTGGCGGGGACGACGACCCTCGGCGATTACGTGCAGGTCGGTGGTCAAGCTGGATTTTCGGGTCACCTCACCGTCGGTTCGGGCGCGAAGGTCGCCGCTGGTACAAAGGTTTGGGCCGACGTTCCCGCCGGCGAGAGCGTCAGTGGCGAGCCCGCGCGCAAACATCGCGACAACATCCGCTTACAGGCGTATATCCGCCGCCTTCCGAAATTGTTTGACCGCGTTGATATCATCGAACGAAACAACTCTTCGCGACGCGATTGAATTCAGCGGCGTCGGCTTGCATACGGGCCGCTTCGCGCGCGTTCGCATTTCGCCGGCGGCGATCGGACATGGGTTACGGTTTCGTCTAAACGACGCGGTCGATATCGCTGCGTGCTCCGACGCTGTGATCGAAACACGGCGTGCGACTGTTCTCGGTTGGGGCGATCACCGGGTGTCCACCGTTGAGCACGTGCTTTCCGCGCTGACCGGTCTCGGTGTGAGCAACGCACTCATCGCGGTCGACGGTCCGGAGATCCCCGCGCTCGACGGGAGCGCCGGTCCGTTCGTCGATGCGATCGACGACGTCGGCATCGACGATCTCGGCGGTACGCGTGCCGTCTTCGCGCCGCAGCAGTCGCAGGTGTTCCGCGACGGCGACAAGCTGCTCGTCGTGCTGCCGGCCCCCGAGTTTCGCGTGCGCATGACCATCGATTTTCCCGCGCCGGTCGGCGTGCAGTACGCGGATATCATCGTCACGCCCGAGAGCTATCGCCGCGATGTCGCACGGAATCGAACGTTTGGCTTTCGGCACGAAATCGACACGTTACTCGAACGCGGGCTCGCGATGGGCGGCAGCCTCGACAACGCGATCGTCTTCGATGTCGACGGCCCGCTGCAGCCGTTGCGTCGGCCCGACGAACCGGTCTGGCACAAGGTCCTGGATTTGATCGGCGACTTCGCGCTGCTCGGTGCCTATCCGCAATGCGAGATCATCGCCGTCAAGAGCGGGCACGCGTTGCACGATCGCGCCGTTCGCGAATTGCTGGCGCCCACCGTTCCGACGAGCGTTTAGGCAATGGCGCTCCTCGACGTGCGTGAGATCATGACGATCTTGCCGCATCGCTATCCCTTGTTGCTGATCGACCGCATCGTCGAGCTCGAGCCGATGGTCTTTGCCCGCGGTTACAAGAACGTGGCCTCGAACGAGCCGGTCTTCGTCGGGCATTTTCCGGGTAACCCGGTGTTGCCCGGCGTCTACATGGTCGAAGCGCTCGCGCAACTTGGCGGCACGACGATTCTCGAACCGGGCCAGTTCGCGCGGCGGATTCCATATCTCGTCGGGATCGACAAGATGAAGTTCCGCCGGCCCGTCATTCCGGGCGACCGTCTCGATATGGAAGCGCGGGTGATGAAGGCGCGTTTGAACGTCGGCTTTGTCGAAGTCGAGGCAACGGTCGACGGGAAGGCTGCCTGCAGCGGCGTGCTGATGTTTTCGATCGGCAGCGATCCCTCGGGTCCGGTCTATGACGCGACGATCCTGCGCACGTGATTCATCCCACGGCCATCGTGCATCCCGGTGCGAAGATCGGAAAGAACGTCGAGATCGGACCGTTCTGTCTCATCGGTGAGAACGCGAACATCGGCGATCGCGCGAAACTGCTGGCGAATGTGATCATCAACGGCCACACGACGCTCGGCGAAGACGTCGTCATCCATCCCTTCGCGACCGTCGGTGCAACCTCACAAGATCGCAAGGCGGCCGATGAGGTCGCGTACACGACGATCGGCGATCGCACGATCGTGCGCGAGTATGCATCGATCCATCGCGCGACCGGCCGCGGCAGCACGACGCGCGTCGGTTCCGACTGTTTGCTCTTGGCATACACGCACGTCGCCCACAACTGCACGATCGGCAACTTCGTGACGATGTCGAATCTCGCGCAACTTGCCGGACAGTGCGTCGTCGAAGAATACGCCGGTGTCGGCGGTATGGTCGGCGTTCATCAGGACGTCCGCATCGGCGCGCACTCGTTCGTCGGCGGAATGGCGCGCATCACGCGTGACGTGCCGCCGTATTTTCTCGTCGAGGGAAACCCGGCCGAGGTGCATGGGCTGAACAGCGTCGGTTTGCGGCGCCGCAACTTCTCGAGTGATTCGATCGCCGATCTGAAGTCGGCGTACAAAATCGTCTATCGCTCGGGCAACAATTTGCGCCAGGCGATCGACGCGTTGCGCGAGGCGGTGACGAGCGACGAAGGGCGCCGGCTGCTGCGATTCCTGGAAGCCCCCTCGGAGCGGGGCGTTCTCAAATAGACGCGCAGGAAACGCCGGAACCGCTGCACGTCTTTGTGAGTGCGGGCGAGGTATCGGGCGAAATGCTTGCCGTCACGTTGCTCGAAGCGATGCGCGCACGCGGCGCCGAGCTGCGGGTCGACGGTATCGGCGGCGAACGGCTTGCGGCCGCCGGCGTGCATCTGGTGCAGAGCAACGCCGGCTGGGCATCGATGGGACCGCTCGAGGCACTCGCCAAAATACCGCGGTTGCTGGCCATCGGAACGCGTATCGCCGCTCAGCTGCGACGCGCGCCCTACGACCTGATCGTCGCGGTCGATTTCGGGGCGTTCAACTTGCGGCTTCTCTCGTATGCGCGGGCGTTCGGCGTCGCGACGCCGATGTTGTATTACTTTCCGCCCGCGGCGTGGCTCGACGACGCGAAGCGTGCGCATCGCGTTGCGGCGGTGAGCGATCCGCTGACGGCCTTCGCGCACCAACGCGACTTCTACCGATCGTTGGGACTGCCGATTGGGTGGGTCGGGCACCCGCTGGTCTCGACGATCGCGCCGCGCCCCGCCCGTCCGCCGATACCGTCGTCGGGCGGCGTCGTTGCGTTGCTGCCGGGCAGCCGCGCGACAGAACTCGAGCGGCACGTCCCGCGTCTGCTCGACGGGTTTACCATTTTGCGGCACCGCCGGCGTGCCGTGACGGCCGTCATCTCAGCCGCCGATCACGCAGCCGAGACGGCGATCCGGCGCGAGCTCGCGCTGCGCTCGCCGATGCCGGTCACGATCGTCGACTCGGCCGCGTCGGCGTTTGCAGCGGCCGACGTCGCCGCCGTCGCATCCGGAACCGCCGTGCTCGAAGCGGCGCTCACGGAGATTCCGACCGTCGCGTTCTACGTACTCTCCGAAGCGACGGCGCGGATCGCGAAGCGCGTCTACCACCGGCCGTATATCACGCTACCGAATCTGATCCTCGACGAACCCGTCGTCCCCGAACTGCTGCAAGAGGCGGCGACGCCGATGGCGCTTGCGGACGCGCTCGAACATGCGCTGGCGGAGCCGGACGAACAGGCCGATGCGTTCAGGCGCTTGCGCGAGGTGCTCGGGCCGCCCGACAGTCTCGATCGCTGCGCGCGTTTCGCGCTTTCGCTCGTGCAGCGATGATGCGCATCTACCATACCTCCGATCTGCACGATCGGCGACATATCGTCGCACCGCTTCGGCGGTTACGGGCCGAGCGGCCGGGGCTGCTCGTCGACTGCGGTGACGCGCTGCGCGGGTCGCAAACGGTGTACCACCGCCGCGAGCCGATCGTCGAGGAATTGGACGCAGCGCACTACGATCTGCAAGCGATCGGCAATCGCGAGTTCCACTACCTGTTCGGCCTCGTCGGGCGCCGGCTCGGCGCAATGCATCATCCCGTCGTATGCGCGAATCTGGTCGACACGCGTGGGCGCCCGTTGCCGTTTACGCCGGATTGCGCGCTGGTCGCCGACGACGGTGCGCCGATCCGGTTCTTCGGCCTGCTCGTCCCGCAGTATCCGGCCGGATCGCCCTGGGAGCGCCTTTTCGGATGGCGCTTCCTCGATCCGTACGCGGTCGCCGCGGAGCTTGCCGCGACGACGCCGGCGACGACAACGCTGATCGCGCTCTCACATCTCGGCTTACGCGCGGACCGCGAGCTCGCCGCGCGCGTTCCGCGGCTCGACGTCATCCTCGGCGGCCATTCGCACGACACGCTGCCGCAACCCGAACTGGTCGGCGAGGTGCCGATCGTGCATGCCGGTCCGTACGGCGCGTTTGCGTCGCGAACGGAGTTGGAACGCTCGGGCGGCCGCGCCCGAATCGTCGACTTTTCGCTCGAGCCGTTACGGTGAACCGCGTCCTCTTCGTGACCAACGGTCACGGCGAGGCGGCGATCGCGTCGCGCATTGCCGCCGAAGTGCGGCTGCGCGCGCCGGTACAAACCGAACACTTCGCGCTCGTCGGCGAGGGCTTCATCGAAGCGGGATTTCCCGATGTCGGCCCCCAGCGGGCGATGCCGAGCGGCGGCCTCGTGGCGATGGGGAATTTTCGGGCCTTCGGCCGCGACCTCGCGACCGGTTGGGCGCGGCTCTTCGTCGACCAACTGCGCTTCCTGCGGGCGGCACGCGCCGCGTACGGGGTGGTTGTCGCGGTCGGCGACACGTACGGCTGCGCCCTTGCGCGGCGCGTCGGACGCCCGCTCGTGTTCGTCGGTACGGCGAAAAGCGTGTACGTCGCCCCCTACGGCGCGCTTGAACGCCGCGTGATCACCGTCGCCCGGCGCATCTTCGTGCGCGATCCTGCGACCGCCCGGGATTTGCGGCTGCACGGCATCGCTGCCGAGGCGCCCGGCAACGTGATCGTCGACCTCTTGGGCTCGCAGGAGCAAATCCATTGGGCGCGGCCGGTCCGGATCGCCCTCCTTCCCGGTAGCCGCGAGCGCGCATATGCCGATGCCGAACGTCTGGCGGCCGTCGCCGACGCGGTTGCGCATCGCGTCCCCGGCGTCGTCGCGGCTTTGTCGATTGCACCGAACCTCGAAGGGACGCGTTTCGCGGCGATCTTCAACCGCTACCCGGGAATCGTACCGTGGTATGGACCCGTCGGCGGAATCTTGCACGGCGCGACGTTGGCTATCGGCCAAGCGGGAACGGCGAACGAAGCGGCGGCCGCGAACGGGTTACCGGTGGTCGCGTTCGACGTTGCCGGCGACAGGCGCAACGGCTGGTACCGTATGCGTCAGGAGCGGCTGCTCGGCGATGCGATGCTCGTCGTGCCGGAGACGCCGGGTGCGGCAACGGATGCGGTCGTCGACTTGCTCGGAGATACGGTGCGCCTCGACCGCATGCGAGCGGCGGGTCCGGCGCGTATGGGTGCACCCGGCGGCGCGGCGGCGATCGCGGCTGCCATCGTCGCCCTCACGGCATAGTGGGCATCCGGATGCCGCATCTCGCTCGGCTGGTTGCCATCGTCGTCTGCGGGCTGCTGGCGGCATGCCGCGGCAGCGGGCCGGCCGCGCAATCGTCGTCGCCGCCCGGCAGCGCGCCGCCGGGCACGCCGACACCGTTACCGTTACATGTCGTCAGTACCGGCAACGGACGCTACACCACGCTCACCGAGATGAAGCGCGGGCGCCGTCTCTACACGATTCGCGCGTCGTCGTTCGTCGCCGATACAGCCGCGGGTGAAAGCTCCAGCGGCAACGGAACGTTCGACGCGCCGCAGATCACGTTCGTCGATCGCGCCGGCGGCGCAACGGTCGCTACCGCGCCGAAGGCCGTGTTGACGGGCGCCGATAAAAGCGTCGTCATGACGGGGGGCGTGCGCGCGCGCTCGCAGGACGGCAACGTCCTCCATTGCGACCGGTTGCGCTATGACGGGCAGAGCGAACGCGTGCACGGTGACGGCAACGTGCGCTTGGCGACGCCCAGCGGCCTCATCCTCGTCGGCGATACGCTCGACGGCGACGCACGGCTGCAAAACGTACTCGTGCGGAAGCGGCGATGACCGATCGGATCGCCCTCGACGCCCTCGTGAAACGATACGGGCAACGGACGGTCGTGCGCGGGGTGAGCGCGGACGTCAAGCGCGGCGAAGTCGTCGGTTTGCTGGGCCCGAACGGCGCTGGGAAAACGACGACCTTCTATATGGTCGTGGGGCTCGTGCGTCCCGATGCCGGCTCGGTCACCTTGGAACGCGACGGCCGTCCGAGCAACATCACGCATGCGCCGATGCACGAGCGCGCACGTGCCGGCATCGGCTATCTCGCGCAGGAGAACTCGATTTTCCGGAAACTCTCGGTCGGGGACAACCTGCGTCTTATCTGGGAGATGAACGGCATCGATACCGACGAACGCGAGCGCCGGCTCCCCGCGTTGCTCGGTGAATTCGGCCTGGAGGACTTCATCGATGCACGCGGCGATTCGCTCTCCGGCGGCGAGCGCCGGCGAGTCGAGATCGCGCGTGCGATCGCGACCGAGCCGGCATTTTTGTTGCTCGACGAGCCGTTCACCGGCATCGATCCGATCGCGGTCGCCGATATTCAGGCGATGATTCGCCAATTGCGCGACCGCGGTCTCGGGGTGTTGATCACCGATCACCAGGTCCGCGAAACGCTCGCGATCGTCGATCGCGCGTACATCCTCAACGACGGCACGATCGAAGTCTCGGGCAGTGCCGACGACGTGTTGAACTCACCGGTCGCACGCAAATTCTATCTCGGCGAGGGCTTTCGTTTATGAGGCGCTCCGATGGATTCGCTTCGCGTGGGGCGCCCATGTCCGGGCCGCCGTCACCATGATCGATAGGGCGGCATACCCCGAGGTGCGGCTGCAACATTTCGGGCGGGTCACGATTCTGGATCGCTATGTCGTGAACGAGTTCAGCGGGCCGTTCGTGCTCGGTTTGGCGGCGTTCACGATGATTTTCGTTGCGACGCAGATCCTGGCGATCGGGAAGCTCGTAACGGAACAGCATGCGTCGCTCATTGCGGCGATCGAGTACTTCCTTTGGGACATGCCGCAGTTCTTGCTCTACGTCGTTCCCATGGCGATGCTGTTCGGTACGTTGCTGACGATGCAACGGCTCTCGGGCGAGAGCGAGATCACGGCGATGATGGCGGGCGGGATTTCGCTCGCGCGTATCATCGTGCCGCTCGCGGTCGCCGGGGTCGTCGTTTCCGTCACGGCGCTGGTCGTCCAGGAGGCGTTGGTGCCGCTTGCCAACGACCGCGCGGCCTACATCCGTGAAGCGGTGATCGAACATCTCTCGCCCGCGGCGTCGAACCTGACGGTCGTTACACCACTGCCGGGCGGCGGCAAGCAGGTCACGATCGCGGGTGCGCTCGATCCGCAGACGCAATCGCTCATGAACGTTACCGTGCTGCGGTATGACAACAAGGCGCGGCTCGGCGAAATGATCGTGAGCCAGCAAGCGCGATACGAGTCGCAGAACTGGACGTTTCAGGACGCCACGACGTACCAGTTCGGCATCGGCGGCGAGGTGACGGGGACGTTGCAGTCGCCGACGCTTTCGGTCGACATCGGCGAAAAACCGAACCAAGTGGCAAAACGCAACTTCTCGACGCAAGATCCGGAAAATCTCTCGCGTGCGGAGATCGCGTCGGCACTCGCCACCGGGGCGCTCTCGGACGCGCAGCGCCGGTCGTTCAAGGCCACCTACGAGGCGAAGCTCGCCCGGCCGTTCTCGTCATTCGTGTTCGTCTTGTTCGCCGCGCCGCTTGGCTTGCGACGCGTCCGAGGCGGCGGGACACCGATCGGCTTTGGGCTCGCCGTCGTCATCGTGTTCGTGTACTACGTGATCCAGACGTTCTTCGTGAGCGTCGGCACGGCGTCGAGTTGGCTTGCGGGCATTGCTGCGTGGACGCCGATCGTGCTGTTTGCCGCGGTCGGCATTTGGCTGTTGCGCCGCGCGACGGCGACGGCATGAACGGCGTTGTCGTCGTCCTGCTCATTATCGTCATTGCGGGCGCGATCGCCTACGTCGGCGATCGGGTCGGTCATCAAGTCGGCCGCAAGCGTCTGACGCTCTTCGGGCTGCGTCCGAAGTATACGTCCACGATCGTCGCCGTCGGTACCGGCATGCTGATCGCGTTGATCGTCACCCTGGGTGCGCTCGCCGCGTCGAACTATGTTCGCACGGCGTTTTTCCGTTTGGGCACACTCACGTCGCGCATCAATGCGCTGCAGGCACAGGCGCTGGCGCAAGAACACGAACTCGATCAAACGCGCAACGGCATTTTACGCGTTCCGAAGTATACGCTGATCGCAAACACGGCCTGGACATTCGATCTCTCGCACAGCGACGCCGATCAGCTCGACGATTTCGAGCGGTTCTTCGATTCAGTCGTGCGCATCGCGAACCAAAACCTCACCGGCGCGGCGGTCGGGCTCAAGCCGTATACGCACAAGAGTTCGGAGCCGGATATCCGGCACAACTTGCTCAAACAGTTGGCCGACACGCGCGCGCAAGCGCCCGACGCCCGCGGTTCGTATCTGTTCTTGCCGGTGGCATATCAGAATTTGTTCCGCGGCGAGGTGATCACGTTTACGTTTCAGGCGTTCGAAGACAAGCGGCTGGCGGTCGCGGGCGAAACCCTCGCCTCGATGATCGTCAACGGCGGCGCCGGGAACGTCGACATCGCACAACTGGTCGTTCGCGCGGGCCAAACGCTGGCCGTGCGCGGCTACCCGCCGCAGTTCTTGTATCCGCCGTTGATCAACAGTACGCAAGTGCAGGCGGTGACCAGTCAGTTACCGCGTTTGCGCGGAGAGTATCGGCTTATCGCGAAGACGCCTATCGATTTGTATCCGCATAGCGGTCCGTTTCCGATCGACGTCGCGCTGGAGCCGATTCACTGATGATTCTCGGGATCGACCCGGGCACAAGAAAGTGCGGCTTCGCGGTGATCGACGGTCTGGGAACGACGCCGGTAACACTGTGTATTACGCCGCTCGACGGTTTGGCGGAACGCCTCGATCAGCTTGCGCGGACGTATGCAATCGATCGCGTCGCGATCGGGCGCGGCACGAACGCCGACGCGATCGTCGCCGTGGTGCGCGAGCGCGGGTTGCCCTACGAACTCGTCGACGAGCGCGAGACGACGTTACAAGCGCGGGCGCGTTTTTTCGACGATCACCCGCCGCGCGGATGGCGACGTCTCGTTCCGCGCGGTATGCTGCTGCCCGACCGCCCGATCGACGACTACGCCGCGCTGTTGATTGCGGAGCGGTACCTGCGGCTCGCGCAGTGACGTCGTGTCGTCGCGCGCGCGCGTCGTTCGTTGCGGCACTGTTGGCCGGGCTGGTCGCCGTTCCCGCGCTTGTGCGCGCGACCCCGTTTGCCGACGTGCCTTCGAACCACTGGGCCTACGAAGCGATCGCGTCGCTCGCCGCCGACGGACTGATCGACGGATACCCGGACGGATCGTTCAAAGGCGATCGTCCGCTGTCGCGCTACGAGATGGCGGCGATCGTGGCTCGGGTCGTTGCGAAAATCGAGGCCGAGGGCGCGCGAACTGCGTCCAAAGCCGATCTCGACAAGCTGCAGAAATTGATGAACGCCCTCAAGGACGAACTCGACGCGCTGGGCGTACGCATGACCACGCTCGAAGACGCCGTCGCGTCGCTCGACCGGCGCACGGCGTTCGCGCAATCGCTCTCTGCGCATGGGACGCTGCTCGCAAACGGTTCGTCGCGGCAACGCCTGATCAACCCGCAGACCGTCGCGGGCGGCGGCATTGACAACTTCGTCAACGCGTTCGAAACGTCGCCGAGTTCGAACAACCCGATCGATCAGCAGAACGGTCCGCAGACGCTGTTGCAAACAGACAACTACGTGACCTTGGCCTATCGCATCGATTCGAACCTCACCGTTTCCCTGCCGGTCCATATCGTGAACTATCAGACGAACGGCGAGTTTTCGACCGCCTCGCAAATTACCGTACAGCCTGACCTCGTCGTCGACGTCGCGCGCGTCGGGGCGATTACGAATCTCAGCGTGCGCGAAGGACAGCTCGACAATCTGCGCTCGTCGCTTGCCGGCCTTACGTATCGCGCACCCGATCCGCTCGAGACGAATCCGAACGGATATGCGACGCAGCCGTACTCGCGCGGTTTCGAGATCGACGGCACGATCGGCGGCACGACGGACGTCCAGTTCTCGTTTGCTCGCGACGACCTCACGCTGATCAACACGCAACCGTACGTCGCCGACGCGGGCGGGAACCTCTACAACAACAGCTACTTCACGTACGTGCAGCCGGCGCAGACCGCCTACGCGCAGTTCGGGCCGCCGGGATCGACGGCCGGTTCGCTGGGCAGCGACACGTTTACGAGCGGAAGCGCCGCTCTCACCAGCGTCTACCTGCGCCGGAAAGCCGTCGCCGGCAGCGTGTACGTCTCAGGCCTCACCACGAGTGCGGGGCACGTGACGTTCGACAACACCGGCGCGGTTGTCGGCGGCGCAATTCCGGGCATCGGCGTTGCGCCGGCGTTCGCCTATCTCGAGGGCGCGAACGAGGTCGTGTTCATCGCGCCGCTTCCGCCGGGCGCGTCGGTCACCATCACGTACGTCGGTCTGGGATACGCGAACCAGCAGTTCGAACGGTACGAAGCGGGCCTGCGGGTGAACCATCACATTACCGGTATCCCGAACGCGTCGATCGGCTTTACCGCGCATCGTTTGTGGGATGAAACGGGGCCGGTGACGACGTCGGATTTCGGCAATCCCTACGCAGGTCTCACGCCGAGCTTGCCGGGCGATGCCTACGGACCCGTAACGGATCTCGTGTTCGGCCTGGATTTTCAAACGCCGCTTGCGCCGGTACGCGGCGGCGCAACGCGCGCACCGACGCTCTTCGGCGAGTTCGCGACG
Source organism: Candidatus Lustribacter sp. (assembly GCA_965277075.1). Taxonomy (GTDB): domain Bacteria; phylum Vulcanimicrobiota; class Vulcanimicrobiia; order Vulcanimicrobiales; family Vulcanimicrobiaceae; genus Lustribacter. The sequence goes on along the minus strand of OZ255707.1, from coordinate 2,380,035 downwards.
AGCCGGTACACACCGAACTTCCTGACCGTCGCGCCGGTCAACGATGTCGCCGGTATCGCCGGGTTGCGCTTTGCGCTCGGCACGTTCAAGGGCACCGTGCAATACCAGGCCATCGGCATCAACTACCTCGACGGTGCGCCGTTTCGCTATTTCGGCAACGCGCCGCCGACGTGGGCGAACTACGCGGGCGCGGCGTTTCCGCAATTCTTCGGTTTCGCGAACACGCTCGGTATCAACCGGACGTTCGACGCATCGATCAATCAAACGGCGCCGGGGCATTCGACGACGGCCACATCGCCGGCGCTGACATTTTTGTATCCGGTGTTCAACCCGTTCGTCGCGAGCGGACCGTACTTCTACAGTGCGTTTGCGCCCAACACGCAGGGCGTCACGTTTGCGTTCGGCGCCCCGATCGCTCTCGGCGCGTTGACCGTCGACGCCCACGTCAACGGAGCGCATCTCACCGAAGTACAGGCGAACGCAAACGCAACGAGCACTTTCGGTCCGCAGTTCGCGACCGGAACGCGCGCGACGTGGGATCAGATCGTCGCGAGCGGGACCTTCGGCGTCCCGTTGTTCGGCCGTCGTGCGACGCTCGACATCAGCGGCACGTTCGAACATCTCGCCCGCAACGACCGGAGCGCCTACGCATACGTTCCGACCGATCCGGCGACGGGTGCTTACGACACGGCGGCGCTCGCCGACTTCGTCGCTGCCGGCGGCCGCGTGAACGCGGCGGGCCGCATCACGGCGACCGGCTCGTCGAGCGCCGTCTACTATCCGAACTACATTAACCTTTTCCACAACGTGTTGGCCGCCGGTCTCGCGTGGCCGGTCGCGCGCGATCTCACGCTCGCGACGCGCATCAGCGATCAGACGTACTACGGCTCGTACGGGACGACGTTAAGCAACAATATCGGCGGTACGAAAGAGCAGCTCGATCTCGACCTGACCTATACCGTTCCGAAAACATCAGACACCGTCGGTCTCGGCTACCGGATATCGAGCTATAAGGACGTCGTCTTGCCGAGCTACAACTTCGTGCAGTCGCAAGAAAACGTCAACTTCTCATTTCACTTTTGAGCGTTGCGCTCGACGTTGGGCAAGCCGCCGGAACGGCGACCGGCATCGGTGTCTACGCGCGAGATCTCGCCCGGGCGTTATCGGCTGCGAACGTCGACGTCCGGCCGATCGCGCTGCCAGCTTTCGATCCGTGGCGATTCGACCGGCGCGTCGTCTGGGACCAAGTGCTCTTTCCGATCCTCGCCGCACGCAGCGGTGCCGACGTGATTCACGCGACGTCGGGAACGATGCCGCTGCTCGCGACGAAACCGGTGGTCGTTACCGTGCACGACATGGCCTGGCAGCGGGTGCAAGAGCATACGCGCGCATATGCACGCGCGTACTTCGGCACCTTGATGCGCTCGCGCTATCGTCGCGCCGCCGCCGTGATCGCAGACTCGGCGTTCTCGGCGAACGAGTTTCGCGAACTCGTCGGCCGGCAGGACGTTGAGGTCGTTATGCCCGGCGTCGACGAGCGCTTTGCACGCATCCGGCGCGCACCGGCCGACGCACCGTTCGCGCTCGTCGTCGGCACGCTCGAGCGTCGTAAGAATCTCGTGCGCGCGGTCGATACGGTCGCTGCAATCCCGGGGTTGCGGCTCGTTGCCGTCGGACCGCCGACCACGTATGCGGACGAGGTCCGGGCACGCATCGCCGGCCTGGGTATCGCCGACCGTGTCGACCTGCGCGGCTACGTCGACCGAACGGTGCTCGACGATTTGTACGCAACGGCGACGTTCGCGCTCGTGCCATCGCACTACGAAGGCTTCGGTTACGCGCTGGCGGAGGCGCTCTGCGCGGGGCTGCCGGTGATCGCTGCGCGCTCGTCGTCGCTCGTCGAAGTCGCCGGCGGCGCGGCGCCGCTGGTCGACCCCCAGGATGCAACGGGCTGGATCGATGCGACGCGCACGCTTCTCGCCGATCGCAACGCGAGCGAACGCCGCGCCGCCGCGGCGCGGCCGGCGGCGATCGCGCGATTCGAGTGGGCAGCGGCAGCTGCCGCCTGCGCAAGAATCTATGCGCGCGTCCGGTAAGAGATCTAGTAGATCGGTGAGCCGGGTGCGCCGGGCGCGATGCTGCCATCGTCGGCGGCGAAGATCAGGCGCAGCGGATACGACGAGCCGCCTTCGGGCAACGTCGTCACCTGCAATGTGCGGTAGGTGCCTGGTGCGATCGTCTCTTGCCAGATCTTGTATTTCGAGAACGCCGGCAGGCGATGCGCTTGCACGAGCGTGTTGTCGATGAGGAACGTCCCGGTTGCCGCCCCGCCGCGCGGATTCGCGTAGAGCGCGATCGCCTGACCGTAGCGCGAGGTGTTGACGATCACGACACGCACCGACTGCTCGACGCCGTAGTCGCCCGAGAGCGCCTCGCCTTCACGCAGATTCGGCAACGGCAACTGGCCGATCGGAATCTCGAGCGGGGCTGCGTCGACGAAAAAGGTGTAGTCGGAGAAGAACGACGGCACCGGATACACGCCGCGCGCGTGCGGTGCGCCGCCCGCGAGTAAGACCGTCGTGTCAACGGACTGGTCGAGCGGTGCGTTCGCGTCCTGTGCGACGATCGCAAGATTCAGCGGATCTCCGCTGACCTCGCGCACTTGCAGGAGACCGTTGACGATCGAGTTCGGCGGGAGTCCGTGATTGACCAAGTTGACCGTTGCGTTCGGCGGTATCGTCACGACCGTACCCTCGTTGCGTCGCGTGCGCACGAGAAACGCTCTGGTCGCGTTATGCCCGACTTCCATTTCGTTCGGACCCGGACCGGCAAGGGCCGCGATCAGATGCACCGTCGCGGGAACGCCGGACGGGTTCGTCGCCTTCACCAAAATGCGGCGCCCCGGCTCGGCACCGGGATTGAAGTGATAGTAAAGAAAACGCTGCGCCGCCGTCCGGTCGATCGTCGCGGTGAAGAGCACACCGTTGGCCGTGAGGCGTTCGGGATAATCGCTGACCAGCAACTGAGCTGCCGCAATCCGCGGTAACGCGTAATTCTCGATGTCGACGTGCGTCGTGCCGGTGACCGTGATGTACTGGTCGCCTTGTATCTGCAGCGGAACGTCGACCGAGGTGCGGTTATCGGTCGCGAGATCGGCGTGAACGAGTGGCGCATCGGTCATGACGTATACGCGGGCGCCGGGGCGCAGCGTTGCCGCGGCTTGCGCGGCCGCGACGACCGCGTCGCGGACGAACGCCGCCGACGCCGGATCGCCGGTGACGCGGAGCGGAATCGCTTCGGCGACGGTACCCGCGGCATACGCGATGCGCACGTTCACGTCGCGCGTCACACCGCGTGTATCCGCGACGGTCACGATGGTCGACCCGACCGCTACGCCGGTAACGAAAATAGCGCGTTGCAGCTGGTCGACGACGACCGTCGCGATCGCCGGGTTTGCCGAGGTCGCCGTTATCGCGCCGGCAGCGCTGTTCACGCGCGCCGTCGCGAGTTTTCCCGGCTCGATCGAGAGCGCCGCCGGATCGACGAAGATCGGCGGCGGCGTCGGCGCGGCGGTCGGGACGGGTGAGGGCGTCGGAGAAAGCTCGACGGACGGCCCGGCGCTGGGGGTCGGCAGATCGGGCGGCGCGCCGGTGGGCGAACCTGCGGGATTGACCGGACCGGACGGCGCTGGGACGGGTGGATTTACTTGCGCGCTCGCCACCGAGGCAACCGCGAGAAACCATCCGCCGACGAACACCGCAAGCGCGCGACGCAACGATCGACTACTCCCGAACGCAAAAAAAGAGCGATACCGTTACGGAGGCAGGGCGACCCGATCGGGCCGGCGTGTCAGGCGATCTTCATCTCGCGTGACACGGCCGACGCCAAAAGCGTCTTGTATCCCACGTCCGGGAACAGCACGGTTACGAAGTCCTTCTCGGCCCGCTCCACCGTGCCTTGCCCGAACTTCGCATGATAGACGAGATCCGCGATGCGATAGCCCGACGTCGTACGATCGCGGCGACCCTGCAAGCAGTTATCGCAGGCGCCGCACGAGTCCGCCATGTAATCTTCGCCGAAATAGTTCAAGATGAAGCGTCGGCGGCACGATGTCGTTTCGGCATATTGCAACATCATCGCGAGCTTTGATTGGTCGTAGCGTTTCTTGGTCTCGTAGTTCGCGAGATCGAGTACGGCCCCCAGCCGCGCGTGCTTGGCCAGTACGTATTTTGCACGCGAGGATGCCTCGATGAAGCCCGCTTTCTTAAGCAGGGCCAGGACGACTTTCAATTTTGTGAGCGGTAGCTGCGTGATCTTCCGCAAGTCGGTCAGCGATACGCCCCCTTCTTGCATGCCGAAGACTTCGAGCGTTCCGAAGACGCGCTGAACTTCCTCGATGTCGGGATATTTGCCGGTGAGGAAGTAATTTTGCACGCGTGTATCACTCATCCGATACACGAGCATGCACTTCGACGGCTCGCCGTCCCGGCCGGCGCGACCTGCTTCCTGGGTGTATGCTTCGACCGATCCCGGCAAGTCGTAGTGCACGACGAACCGGATATTCGATTTATCGATCCCGAGGCCGAACGCGTTGGTCGCGACCACGGCGCGAATCGCCTCTTGCATGAAGAGCTCGTGCACGGCAACGCGATCTTGCTTCTGCAATTTCGAGTGATAGACGGCGGCCGGGATATCGAGGTGGTCCTGCATGTATCGCTGCACGTCGAGCGCATTCTTGATCGTCGCCGTGTAGATGATCCCGGTGCCGTCGAGGTGATTGCCTTCGAAGAGTTCCTTGATGACGCGCAGCTTGCCGGCTTCGTTCTCGGCCCGGCGCACGCTATAGATCAGGTTGGGGCGATCGAACCCCCGCACGATCGGCTTGATGTCGGGGATGTCGAGTTGGGCGAGGATGTCTTCCCGGACGGCCGGCGTCGCGGTTGCGGTCAGCGCGAGGACCGTCGGTTTCCCCAGCGATTCGATCACCCGGCCGAGATTGAGATAAGCCGGGCGGAAATCGTGTCCCCACTGGCTGATGCAGTGCGCTTCGTCGACGACGAAGAGCGGCACCGCGAGTTGCTGTAAGGTTGCCACGAACGCGTCGTCTTCGAGCTTCTCGGGAGTGACGAAGACGATCTTCATCTCGCCGGTCGCGATGCGCGCGACCGCCGCGGCTTCTTGGTCTTCGGTCAGCGTCGAGTTGAGTGCGACGACTGCGCGCACGCCGCGCTCGTGCAGCATGTCGAGCTGGTCCTTCATCAACGCGATCAGCGGCGAGACGACGATCGTCGTGCCCGCCAGGAGAAGCGCCGGCAACTGGTAGCAGAGCGATTTGCCCGCGCCCGTTGCCAAGATGGCAAGGGTATCTTCACCGCCCATGACGCGGGCGATGACTTCTTCCTGACCCGGGTTGAATGTATCGTAGCCGAAATGTTCACGCAACGCCGCGTGTACGTCCACTTGGACCCCCAGAATGATCGAGCATCGCTACGGCGGCGATGCTCGAAATGGGTTGTACCCGGCCGTCGGCGCCTCAAACGGTTGCCCCGGCCGGGATGGGCGGGCCGCGGTACGAAACGAAACACTGTGTCCCTCTATCGCACCTACCGGCCACGAACCTTCGCCGACTTGGTAGGTCAGGAAGCAGTCGTGCGGACCCTCACGACGGCGATCGAGACGGGCCGTCTCGCCCATGCCTATCTGTTCTCCGGTCCGCGCGGTTCTGGGAAGACCTCCGCCGCGAAAATCCTCGCCCGCTGCATCGAGTGCGAGAACGGGCCGACGGCCACGCCCGATAATACGTGCCCGAATTGTGTGGCGATCCTCGATGGGACGGCGTTCGACGTTATCGAGATCGACGCGGCGTCGAATCGCGGGATCGACGAGATCCGCGCTTTGCGCGACGCCGTGAAGTTTCCGCCGTCGGTGATGCGATCGAAAGTCTACATCATCGACGAGGCGCACATGCTCACGAAAGAAGGCGCGAACGCCTTCCTCAAGACGCTCGAAGAACCGCCGCCGCACGTCGTCTTCATCCTCGCGACGACGGCGCCGGAAGCGCTGCCGCCGACGATTCTCTCGCGCTGCCAGCGCTATGCCTTTCGCCGCATCGCCGTGGAAACGATGATCGCGCGCATGCGCGTCATCGCGACCGCCGAAGACATCACGATCGACGACGCGGCGCTCGGGGCAATCGCGTACCGCGCGGACGGCGGTTTGCGCGACGCGCTCACCATGCTCGAGCAAGTCGCGGCGTTCGGTGCGGGCCGCGTCGACGTCACGACGGTCGATGCGGCGTTCGGTCAGACCGGACGCGGGTTCGCGCTCGCGCTGCGCGACCGATCGCTCGCGGGCGATGCCGCCGGCGCGCTGCAGACGATCGATGACGCGAGCGATGCCGGCGCCGACATGCCGGGATTGATCCGCGCGGTCATCGCCGAGTTCCGGCATCTGTTGGTCGCGCGTGTGAACCCGGAATTGCTCGCGCGTGATCTCGCCGCCGACGATGCGTTCGCGGCGGAAGAGCGGGCGCGCGGCGTCCCGCAGGCGCGCATCGTCCGCGCGCTGCGCCTTTTCGGTGACGCGCTCGGTTCGGTTCGATCGTCCGGGAATGCGCGGCTCGAGCTCGAGACGGCGATGCTGCGCTTTATTTTGCTGGCCGAGGATCCGTCCGTCGACGCGCTCGCGGCGCGAGTCGCCGCGCTCGAGGGCGGGGCGGCGCCGCTGCCGGTCGCCGTGCGGACGCCGCCGGCAGCGGAACGGCCGCCCGCTGCCGCGCCGAAACGGCTGCCAACGCCCGCACCCGCGGCGCCGGTCGCCGCGGCGATTCCACCAATCGGCGATTTGACGATCGCGAAGGTGCGGTCCCTGTGGTCGAGCGTGCGTTCGCGCGCCGAAGGCGAGAAAGCGTCGCTCTCGGCGTCGCTCGGTCGCGCGACGCTCGACGCGGTGAACGACGACAGTATCGTGTTGCGCATGCCGGATCCGCTCACGGCCGACGCGCTCAAGCGGAGCATCGACGTCCTCGAGCGCGCGATCGCCGACGTCATCGGCCGTCCGGTGCGGGCGCGAATCGTCGTCGGCACGCCGCCGGCGAGCGAATCGCGGGACGATGACGAAGCATCGTCCGAGCATTCCGACGACGTCGCACAATACGCGTTCGACCGGCTTTTATAACGACAGAGGATTCGATGTGAACCAAGCCCAGATGATGCAGCAGCTGCGCAAGATGCAGCAGGACATGGCGCGTGTTCAAGACGAGCTCGCGAATACGACGGTCGAAGGCACGGCCGGCGGCGGCGTCGTGACGGCCGGCGTCAACGGCGATTTTCGCATCACCAAGCTGACGATCAAGGCGGAAGCCGTCGATCCCGGTGACATCGAGACGCTCGAGGATCTGCTCGTCGTCGCAATCAACGACGCGATCACCAAAGCGAAAGCGCTCAGCGAACAAAAGATGGGCAAACTTACCGGCGGCATGAAAATCCCCGGCTTAACTTGATCGCGCAGAGCGACCCCACGGGGAATCGTAATCGCACCGGTCGTACCAGGGGAGCTATGATTTGGGGGCCCCACGCGAAGCGTGAGGGGCGCGAATTCTGCCGACGGCCGAATTCCGGGGCATCGCCCCGCGCACGAAGTGCGGTGTGCTTCGCACACGCCTCGGGCGGAGCGCCGTTAAACTAGGTGCGTTCAGCCAACAGCATTGCGGGGCCGGTTGCTGCGCTGATCAACGAGTTTTCGAAATTGCCGACGATCGGCCCGAAGACGGCGGCGCGGCTCGTGTTTCATTTGCTCAATCGATCGCCGGCGGATGCTCGAGCGCTAGCGGACGCGATCGTCGCGCTCAAGGAACGCGTCCGCTTGTGTACGCGCTGTTTTTCGATCACCGAAGAAGATCCGTGCGACATCTGCTCGGATACGCAGCGCGATGGCTCGCTGTTGTGCGTCGTTGCCGAAGCGAAGGATATCTACGCGCTCGAACGCACGTCGGCATATCATGGGCGGTACCACGTTCTCGGCGGATTGATCTCGCCGATGGACGGCGTCGGTCCGGCGCAGCTACGCGTGACCGAATTGCTCGCGCGCATTGGGGCAGAGCGTCCCGTGGAAGTGATCGTCGCGACGAATCCGAATGCCGAAGGCGAGGCGACCGCACTGTATCTCTCACGCTTGATCGCGCCGGCCAACGTTGCGGTGACGCGGCTCGCGTACGGGTTACCGATCGGCGGCGATCTCGATTACGCCGACGAGGTCACGTTGGCAAAAGCGCTCGAAGGCCGCCGCAGCCTGAGCTGACGCGGCTACGGCAATCGTTACGTGCTGCCGTCGCTCCCGTTGTTTCCGCCGTCCCCGTTGCGCCGGATGCGCAGCAGCACGTCGCGGGTGAAGTGCATGGCCGAGGCGCGCGCTTCGTCGTAGACGCGACCGGCGTCGACCGGCGTCATGTGCCGGCCGTGCTGCTCGTAAAACACCGCACCCTCGCCGACGACGACCGTACCGGCATACGCGATGGCGGCTTTGATCACGATTCCACCGACCGGAATGAAGCCTGAGAGCTCGCGGGCGAGTGCGCGCCATCCAAAACCGCCGCCGACGACCGGCAGTAACTCCCACATCCGTGCAACGTCGGGGTCTTTTCCGAACGTGGCGCTGATCTGCAGCATCAGCATCATTTGGATACCGGTGATCGCCACCATGTCGCCCGCGGTGGTGAATGCGCCGAGGACGGCACCGAGAAGCGGAACGTTGTCGACGACGGCGCTGGCGCCCGAGAGCTTGAGCGCATTGAGCGCGGCGTCCCGCGTCAGCTTTTGCGCAACCGTGACGCGCAGCGCCGGCAAGCGCCGGCCGATGGCGATTTCGACGCCTTTACTGGCATCGATGAGGTGCGGCAGCACGCGCGTGCGCAAGCGTTCGAAATCGAAGACCGGCACGACGTAATCCTCGACGAAGCCCGGTGCCGGCGCGTTGGACGGCCCGCTCGTAGCCGCCGCCGCCTCGTCGACGAGCACCGCGAACACCGGCAGCTTGAGCGCCGCGACCGCGCCGAGGTCGGCGCCGGCGCGGTCGCCGATGTCTCCAAAGAACAGCACGGCGCGGGCATCGGTCGTATCGACGAACGATCCGCTGCGCGGCGAGATCGTCTCGAGCGTCGCGGCGGCTTCGTGCGGAATCGTGTCCCCGTCGAGACCCGCGAAGAGCATCGAGCGAAACGCCGACATCAGACCGGGGTCGCCGCACAGCAGAAATTTGAACGGCTGTCGTGCCCCGGTGTGCACGGCTTTGGTGTTCAGGCGCGAGCGCAGCCGGTTGTAGGTCTGGGCGGCCGTAAAAACGTTGTTTCGCATCGCGCTCATTTAAGTTGCGTACCCAGCTCGACGCCCCGTGTTACACAACGGCGCGAGCTTCGGTGACGGGATCGTCCGTGTAGTCGAGATAGATCAGATGGAGGAAGATTTCAAGGGAAAGCGCGTGCATGCCGCGTGCGTTCGCGACGTCGACCAGCGACCGATGCGTGGCCTTCGCCTCGTCGACGATTCCTTGCGGCGTCGTGTTCGTATCGGCCGCGATGATCGAGGCGGCGACGACGTCGGCCGGTGAGAGGTCCGCGCGCAGCATCGCCGCGTAGTCGATCGTCGCGTTCTTGAAGCGCGCGTCGAGTGCGCGCTGGAGCGTTGCGTACCGCCCCGGCGATGACGCGAGGCCGAGTTCGTCGATCTGCACCGCGACTTCGCGCGCCCGCGCCATATTGTAGAGCTGCGATGCTTGCGAAGCGGCGACGGCCGCACGGTTGAGCGACGTCACCGCTTTGTCCATGATGGGCTCGAGCGATTTATAGTCGAGTTCGTCGACGTCGCCACGGTAGACGCGCGTGCGCGCCAACTCGCGGACGAACGCGTCGAGGTCGCCGAGCGCCACGTCGAGGAGTGCAAGCGATGCGCGTGCGGCGTCGACCGAGCGCACCATGTCGGCGTCGACGGCCTCGAGCCCGTGCAGCATGCGTGGATAGGCGGGCAGTTCGGAGAGAACGATCGGCGCCAGCGGCGCCGCGTCGAGTTGGGCCGTCATCGCACCCAGCACGTCGGCGTTCGACTTGAGCAATCCGCCATGCTTGTTGCGTGCGACCGAGCCGACGCCGTCGATCGTCTCTTTCGTCTTCGCATTGGTCGTGTCGAGCGCTTTCTGCATCGTCGCGATGTTCGCGATCACCGTCTCGAGACGTGAGCCGGGCCGCGCGGTTGCGCCCTGGACCGTCGGCATGCCGTAGGTGATCGCTTGTTCGCGTGACTCGAGTTGCTTGACCTGATCGCGTGCTGCGTCGCGTCGTGCTTCGATCGCGGCGCTCGCGTCGACTTGCGCCGCCGCTGCTGCTGCGAGGTCGTCGTGCAGCGGGCGTACATCGACGTTGAGGAGGCTCAACCGCCGATCGCTCGCGCGCAGCGCCGCGACTTGCGTTTGTGCGAGGCGTTGCGTTTCTGGTGAACCGTTGGCGATCGCGAGCGCTAGGTTCTGCTCGCTCTTCGTCGTCTGACCGAGCGCGATCTGCGTTTCACCGAGATAATATGCGGCCGTTGCATTCGACGGATCCGTTGCGAGAATTCCTTCGAACTCTCGCGCCGCAATCGCGTACCGTGCTTCGTCTTCGTCGTGAATTGCGAAAGCGATCCGCTGTTGCGACGTGACGACCTTCGGATCGAGCTCCGGATAGCCGACGAGCGCGGAAACGCGTTTCGGGACGTCGGGATGGCTCGCGATGTATTTATTGAGCAGTCCGTTGTGCTCGTTTTCGACCGCGCCGAGATGCGACATGAACGACACCATCGCGTTCGGATCTTCACCGGCGCGCGTCATCAGCATCAGTCCGTACCTGTCGGCCTGATACTCGTCCTCGCGTTCGATCTTCGCCATCACGCCGGCCTGGATAATTTGGCCGAACCGGTAGAGGAACGGCGTGAACATCGAACCGACCGACAACAGGATGCCGAGGATCTGTGCCTTGTTGTTGTTCTGCAAGACGTGGCGCCGCTCGATATGACCGGTTTCGTGACCGATCACACCGGCCAACTCATCGTCCGACTGCGCGAAGTCGAGCAGGCCTTCGTTGACGTAGATGAAGCCGCCCAGGGTGGAGAATGCGTTGATATCCGGAACGTCGAGCACTTTGACGGAATACGGCACGTCTTTGCGCGCCGTTTGATCCCAGAGCTTGTCGCCGATTTGGTTCACCCATGCAACCATCAACGGGTCGGTCACCAAGTTCTGCGATGCGACGATCTGCTTGTCGTACTCTTTGCCCATCTCGACTTCGGTCGTCGTCGACGTACCGGCCATCGTCGGTGCCGGGATGGTGGCACAGCAAACGGCGATACTGACGACGATGGGTAGAACGCGTCGGCTCAACATAGGCGGCTCCTTCGACGTCGCTGGTTCGGTGCACCACCTGTGGATGAGGTGTGGAGCGTTGCAAGTTCCTGTGCATCGCGTGTGGATGTCGAAGGGCCGCCGCCGGGTGCGCGGAACCGCGGTCGGATGACGTGCGAGGGACGCCGATGACGACGCTGCGCGGCCGTGGCCGAAACTTGGAAATTGCGATCGACCGTGCCTTGCCCGAGGCCGCGGCCGAATTGCGCGAACAGCTGAGCGATCGGCCCGATTTCTATCGTGGGAGCCATGCGATCGCGAACCTCGACGCGCTGGTGCCCAGCGGGCCGCATCTGCTGCTCTTTCGCGACATGCTCGCCGAGTTCGGGATAACGCTCGACGGTGTTTCGGGGAACGAGGCCCTCGCGCCGCTCCTCGCCGATCTCGACCTTGCCTACCTCGGCCCGGCGCCGCTTGCCGAAATTTCCGCCCTGCCGCGTTTGCGCACCGCCCGCGCTATCACGCTCTCCGATGCGGCCCGGTCGCTCGTCGCGGATTTCGCCGGCGCGCGGGCCGATCTCGCTCGGCGCCGCATCGGCCCGGCGCTCGAAGCACCGGCGGGTGTGGCGACGGCGGGCGTCTCGATTCCGCCGACGCCGGCACACGCTCCGGCCGGCGTCTCGACGCTCTACCATCGCGGGACGTTGCGCGGCGGCCAGGCCCTGCACAACATGGGCAACATCGTCGTGATCGGCGATCTCAACCCGGGCGCCGAGTTGATCGCGAGCGGTGATATCGTCGTCGTCGGCGCGCTGCGCGGCACCGCCCATGCCGGCGCGCAAGGCGACCTCACGGCGCGAGTGATCGCGCTCGAGTTCGCGCCGACGCAACTCCGCATTGCCACCGTCATCGGCGCGGATGCGCGTGTCGTCGCCGGGCCGCAACAAGCAATGATCGAAGGCGACCGGATTGCCGTCGCGCCGCTCGGCGCAAGCGACCGCCGCGAGCTCATCCTGTGACGGCACGGCGCATCGTCGTCACGTCGGGCAAAGGCGGGGTCGGTAAAACGACGACGACCGCGAATGTCGGGGCAACGCTTGCAGCGCGCGGGAAGCGCGTGTGCCTTGTCGACGCGGACATCGGATTGCGCAATCTCGATTTGGTGCTCGGGCTGGAAAAGCGCATCGTCTTCGATCTGGTCGAGGTCGTCGAAGGCCGCTGTCAACTTCGTCAGGCACTCATCCGCGACAAGCGCTTCGGTGAGGGGCTTGCAATCTTACCGGCGGCTCAAACGCGCGACAAGACGGCCGTGAGCGAGACGCAGTTCGCCGGTGTGATCGACGGTTTGGCGGAGATGTTCGACTACGTGATCATCGATTGCCCGGCCGGCATCGAGCACGGTTTTCGCAATGCTGTCGCCGGAGCGCAGGAAGCGGTGATCGTGACGACGCCGGAAGTCAGCGCGATCCGCGACGCCGACCGGGTCATCGGCAAACTGAGCGAGCGCGGCTTGCCGATGCGGATGATCGTCAATCGCATTCGGCCCGACATGGTGCGTTCCGGCGATATGCTTTCGGTCGACGACGTCTGCGAGATCCTTTCGATCGAGTTGCTCGGCATCGTGCCCGACGACGAGGACGTCATCGAGACGACCAACCGCGGCGAACCGCTGGCATTGATGCCGGAGTCACGTCTGGCATCGATCTACGACAAGATCGCGCGCCGTCTCGAAGGCGAAATCGTCCCGTTCACGCCGCTCGGCGTGCCGACGTTCTTGAGCCGGCTCCTCGGACGAAAGGCTGGATAACGGATGCACGAATTTCGCGCCGAGGCGCACATGCCGGATGCGTCGCCCGTGCCCGCGGCGCGCGGCCGCGCCATCGTCGTTACCTCCGGTAAAGGCGGCGTCGGCAAGACCACGACGACGGCTAACGTCGGCGCCGCGCTCGGCGCGACCGGCGCACGTGTCGTGCTCGTCGATGCCGACGTCGGCTTGCGCAATCTCGACATCGTGCTCGGCCTCGAAGCGCGCGTGCGGCATCACGTCCTCGACGTGCTCGAAGGGAACGCCGAACTCGACGACGCGCTCGTCAGCGATAAGCGCGTACCGACGATGAAATTGCTCGCCGCCTCGCAGACGCGCGAGAAAGACGATGTCGACACAAATGCGTTCCGGGCGTTGATCGAACGTCTTCGCGAGCGCTTCGACTACGTGCTCATCGACTGCCCCGCCGGCATCGAGCTCGGCTTCCAAAACGCGATTGTCGCGGCCGACGAAGCGATCGTCGTCTGCACGCCGGAAGTCAGCGCGGTCCGCGACGCCGATCGCGTCGTCGGTTTGCTTGGTGAACGCACGAGTATCAAGCTCATCGTCAACCGTTTACGGCCGGCCCTCGTGCGGCGCGGCAAGATGCTCTCGGTCGACGATGTGAACGCGATTCTGCGATTGCCGTTGCTCGGCGTCATCGCCGACGAACCCGGCGTGATCGTATCGACGAATAGAGGGGAACCGATCGCCCTCGATCCCGCTTCGCCGACCGGCGATGCGTATCGAAAAATCGCGGCGCGGATCGCGGGGACGGATACGTCCGCGCCCGATGTGCCGCGCGAAGCCTCATTTTTTGACAAACTTTTCGGGAGCCGCCGCTAGGATGCTCGATTTTTTCAAACGCCTCTTCAACCCGGAACCCTCGAGCGTCACCGCACGCGAACGCTTGCGCCTGGTGCTGCTTTCGGACCATCTCGCGCTTGCGCCTGATGTCGTCGAATCGCTCAAGACCGACTTGATCGCTGTGATCTCGAAATATGTCGACGTCGACACGGCGAATTGCGACGTCACGTTCGAGCAGCAGGACCGCCAAGTCGCCATGCTCGCGAACATTCCGATTCTCGGAATGAAGCCGGCCGACAAAAAGCCGCCCGGACCGCCGCGGCCGGCCGCCGCTGCGAGCGCCGTCGTGACCGACCCGCCGCCGTCGTTCTCGGATTCGGCGCCTGCGCCGGCCGCGGTCATCGATGAACCTGACGCGGAGGAGGCGCCCGCGAAACCATCCACGGCCGGCGCGACGACACCAAAACCGCGTCGCCGCCGTCGTCGTCGCTCCGCCGTCAACCCCGCACCCGCACCGGGCTAATGCGTGGATCGGCCCTGGTACACGCGCTTCAATTGGCCGCTCGCGGCGGCATGCATCGTTCTCACGGCGATCGGATTGCTCTTCATCCGCTCCGCGACGTTACATGAACCATACGCGGCGAGCGAATGGCGCAATCAGACCGCGTACGCCGTCGTCGGCATTGCCGTCATGCTCAGCACGGCGTTCATCGACTACCATCGCTGGCAACGCTGGGCAGTGCCGATCTACATCGTCACCGTCGCGCTGCTGATCTTCATCGCGATCAAAGGACACAGCGCCCTCGGCGCCGCGCGCTGGATTCAGATCGGTAGCTTCACGTTTCAACCATCCGAACCGGCCAAGGTCGCGCTGGCGATCGTCATCGCCGCGCTGCTCGCGCGCGGCACGTATCGCAAGATCTGGGAACTCGCGATTCCGCTCGTCGCGGTCGGCATACCGGCGCTCTTCATTCTCAAACAGCCTGACCTCGGCACGACGCTCGTCATCGGCGCGATCTTGACGGCCGAGCTCGGTTTCGGACTACCGAACATCATCGACTTCGCCATCTATCTCGGGAGCATCGTCGCGGCGGCGGCATACGTGCTCTCGAGCGACAAGATTCTCAAGCCGTTCCAGCGGGCGCGCCTCTTGGTATTCCTCAACCCGAAGCTCGATCCGCAGGGCGTCGGGTACAACCTCAACCAGTCAAAGATCGCCGTCGGGAGCGGCGAGCTCTTCGGCAAAGGCATCTTTCACGGCACGCAAACGCAGCTGAATTTCGTCCCGGAGAATTCGCGCGACTTCATCTTCACCGCGCTCGGCGAGGAAGCCGGGTTCGTCGGCGCCTGCGTGCTCATCGCGCTCTACATCGGCATCATCGGCTTCGCGATGCGCGCCCTCGTTGCGGCGCAGGACCGGTTCGGCTTGCTGCTCGGTGCCGGTCTCGTGACGATGCTGGCCTTTCACATGATCGTCAACATCGGCATGACGATCGGCATCATGCCGATCACGGGAATTCCGTTGCCGTTCATGTCGTACGGGGGCAGCGCGCTAATCACCGACTACCTCGCGGTCGGCATCTTGATCAACATCGCACTCCAGAAAGACCGGCTCGTGTTCGGCGACGCCGCGCGCCGGGCCGAGGTCATACCGGTTTGATTCACTGCTCGTGTGCTAGCGAACGGCGAGGGCGCGTTGCGCGAACGCGAGCGCGCCGTCAGGTGTGAGCGGTCGCGCGAAGAGATAACCTTGCATCAACCGGCAGCCGAGCGCGTCGACGATCGTGCTCTGCTCTTGCGTTTCGATGCCCTCGGCGATAATCGCGGCGTTGAGGCCCTCGGCGAGCGCGATGATGCCCGCAATAATCGGGACTTTCGCCGGATCTTCAGCAGCCGACACGACGAAAGAGCGATCGATTTTAATCGCGTCGACGTGAAAGTCGTTGAGGTGTCGCAACGAGGAATAGCCGGTGCCGAAATCGTCGAGACAGATGCGCACGTCGATCGCATGTAACATCGAGAGAAACATGCTCGCCGCGTCGACGGAATCCATCGACGCCGTTTCAGTCAGTTCGACGACGAGCGTCCGCGGTGGAATCTGGTACTGGTCGAGCGCGTGGGCGATCGAGCCGAACGTATCGGCGTGTACCGCTTCCATCGGTGAAATGTTGAAGTGCACGGAGAGCGGTTCGAGCGACAGCCCCGCATTGCGCCACGCCGCGAGGTGACGGCAAACTTCGTGCACGATGTGCCGGCCGAGCTCATCGATGAGCCGCGCGTCCTGCGCGACGTCGATCAGCAACGCCGCGTCGACCGGTCCGTGCTCCGGATGCTTCCACCGTACGAGCGCCTCGAACCCGTAGCATGAGTTGTCGATGAGCGAAATGATCGGTTGAAATACGACGCCGATGTCGCGGCCGTCGCGCAATGCGCCGGGCAAGTGGGCGGCGAGTTCGGCGCGGTGCACGATCTCTTCGCGTAACGTGTCGTCGAACATAACCACGCGGTCGCCGCCGTCTTCCTTCGCGCGATACATCGCGATGTCGGCGTCGCGTAACAGGCTGTCGACCGTTTCGTGCAACGCATCGACGGCCACGATGCCGACGCTGGCCGCCAACCGATGCCGGACGCCCTTGATGGCGATCGGTTCGTTGAACGCTTCGCAGACGCTCTGCGCGACGTCGAGCGCGTGTGTTGAATCGGGATCGTAATGGCGCACGAGCACCGCGAACTCGTCGCCGCCGACGCGCGCGACGAAGTCGTCGGGCGCCGCGTCACGCAGCCGCTTCGCGGCGGCGATGAGAAACTCGTCGCCCGTCTGGTGCCCGTAGCGATCGTTGACTTCTTTGAAATAGTCGAGATCGATCGAGAGTACCCACGTCGTGCGATCGTTGATCGGCGTCCATGCGAAGACGACCGCCGCAATGGCACCGGCGAAGGCACGGCGATTCGGCAGTCCGGTGAGCGAATCGTGTTGGGCCTGATGTTCGAGGGCTTCGCGCGAGAGAAGCGAGCGTGACTGCGAGCGGAGCGCTTGGAGGGTGAGAACGGCGACGATCGCCATGACCGCGATGACGACGAACGCAGTTAACACGATCTCGCGCACGGCGCGTGCGCGAGATCGTGCGAGATGTGCATCGAGGAGCGGAAGCAGCGTCGTTTCAAGGCCGTCGAGCCGGCGCGTCGCGGTATGGCCCTTCGCGGCCAGGCTCGCACGGTGCAGCGGCAGTTCACCGGCCTCGACGCCGGACTGAACGCCGTTGACGAACGCCTCCGAAGCGAGCTGCGCCGCCTTGCCTTGCGCGATGACCTCCGGCGGCAAACCATTTGAAGCGTCGGGAGAACCGAGCGCCCAGAAGCCGACGGAGCTGATGACCTGCGCTCGCGCGAAGCGCTCGGCGAGCGCAATGCTCTCGGCTTTACCGTGGCGGTCGTCGAGATGCGTTCCAGCATCGAAGTGGGCCGTCAGACGCGCTTCTTGTGCGCTGAGCGCGGGCAAAGCGAGCAGCGCCGCTTCGCTCAATGGGCCGTCGACGTTGTTCGAGCTGCCACGCGTCAAGGCAAACGCCGCGACCTGCAAGAGTGCATCGCGTAGCGTCCCTTCCGTCGGTTGAGTTAGACGGCGCAGATCGCTGCCGGTTCGCGCCGCGGCCCAGCCTGCGCGCAATTGCTGCCATTTCCGACCGACGATGTGGCCCGTGCCCCGTCCGTTGACGACCTCGGTGACGCCGTCGATCGCGAGCATAACCGCTCCGATTTGCGTTGCCAGCGTTTCGGGCGATGCGGAGAGGTCGCAGGCGTTGACGGCGGCGTTGACGTCGCGCAGTCGTTCCACGATCTGGACCGCACCGTGGCTACGATCGTAGGAGGCGATTTCGCCGGCGCGCGTGGCGATCTGAACCGCTGCGGCAAGCAACAGGCACGCGAGCACGACAATAGCGACGGTCGTCAAACGAAGCGACGGCTTCATATACCTCTCGAGCGACCAAGGTACGGTACGCCGGCGATGTCTCCCCGCTCAGACACGGGGGATGATCCGATTCCTCCTCGAACTGTGATGTACGAGGTTGCTCGCCTGGTGATCGCGTTTTTTGCCCGCGGCAAACGCTGGATCGGCGGCGATCTCGAACAGTTTTTCTCGAATTTATGGGTGGCGGCGGCCGCCGGCGATACCCGCTCGATGACGGTAGTCCTGAGCTTGCCGAAGGAAGCTTGTCGAAGGATCGTTGTCGCGATGCGTGTCGAAACGGACGACGGCACCCGGGAGACACCAACTTGTCGACCGACCTCCTCATCTCGAGCGATCCGTGGGAAAACCGCGTTGCGATCCTCGAGGATGGGACACTCTCGGAGTACTACATCGAGCGCGACGAACGCGTTATCGGGTCCATCTACAAAGGCAAGGTCCAGAACGTGCTGCCCGGTATGGGCGCGAGTTTCGTGGACATCGGTCTCGGCCGCAACGCCTTTCTTTACGTCGACGATATCAACAAGACGCCGCTGAATATCGGCGACGTCGAGATCACCGGCGGCCGCACCGGCTGGACGATCAACGAGAAAGTCAGCAAGGGCGACGACGTCCTCGTGCAAATCGTCAAAGAGCCGCGTGGTCTTAAAGGCGCGCGCGTTTCGACGAACATCTCGCTGCCGGGCCGCTACCTGATCTTGATGCCGACCGGAAAATATTCGGGCGTCTCGCGCAAGATCGAGTCGGCTGACGAACGCAATCGCCTCAAAGGCGTGATGAAGGCGATCCGGCCGGAAGGGATGGCGACGGTCGTGCGCACGGCGGCGGCCGGCGTCTCGAACGCGGAATTGATCGCCGATCTTGGCGTGCTGATCCGTATGTGGCACGGCATTCTCGAAAATTACAAGTCGGCACCGGCGCCGTCGCTGCTGCACAAGGACATGAATCTCGTGTACAAGGCGGCGCGCGATTTCATCACGCCGGATGTGGTAAACGTTTGGATCGACGACGCCGACGAAACCGAGCGCGTGCGCGATTTCATGCGCCTGTTGGGCCCGCAATATGTCGAGCGCATCAAGCCGTATCCCGGTGGCGCGAAGTTGTTCGCCGATTACAAGATCGACGACGAGGTCGCGCGGCTGATGAAGCCGACGGTCAAAATGCCGTCCGGCGGTTCGATCGTGATCGAAACGACCGAGGCGCTCACGGTCATCGACATCAATTCCGGTAAGTTCACGGGCGGGAAGAATCTCGACGATACGATCGTCAAGACAAACATCGAAGCGGCCGCCGAGATCGCGCGCCAAGTGCGGCTGCGCGACATCGGCGGTATCATCGTCTGCGATTTCATCGACATGACGTCGGAGAGCGATCGCAACCGGGTGCTGAAGACGCTCGAAGACGGGCTGCGCAAAGATCGCACGCGCTCGACGATTCAATCGTTTTCTCAGTTGGGACTGCTCGAGTTCACGCGCAAACGCGTCGGTAAAGATCTTGCCGGACAATTGCGCGCGGCGTGTCCGACATGCAGTGGGCTCGGCAGCGTCATGTCGCCGGAGTCGGTGACGATCTCCACCTTCCGCGAGATCGCGCAACACCAGAACGGTCATGCCGCGCACGTCCACGTCGCCGCGTCGCCGACGGTCGCCGCGCAAATCGAATTTTGGTATGACGACGAATTGCAAGTGCTCAAAGAGCGCGTCGGCAAACCGATCGATGTGCGCGTCGATGCGGTCGTGCATCCGGAGAGACCGCTTGTCTCATGGGACGACAGCATGCCGGAACTGCCGCCGATCCGCGTCGGCGACGAATACGAAGTCGAACTGTTGGCGACGCGCCTACCCGTTGCGACGTCGGCGGCGGCGGTCGTGAACGGCCGCTTGATCGAGGTCGAGAACGCCGCGAACGCCGCGGGCCAAGCGATCAAGATTCGCATTCTCGATGTCGACGGGGCGGAGATCATCGCAGAGCCGCGCTTCCCGATTGCCGCCGGTGTTTCGCCGATCGACGGCGAGCGGAAAAAACGGCGCCGTCGCGGCGGACGCGGGCGCAAGCCGCTCACACCTGCAGAGCAGCAAGAAGAACTGCGCGAGCTGGCTGAGGAGGCGGCGAAGGGTTTGGGCACGCGGCCAGCCCTCGGGATTTCGACTTCGGATGAAGCCGTCGCCGAAGATCGTGTCGCGACGAATCAGGGCTCACCCAAACACGTCTCACCGGCTGCCCATCCGGAAGTCGCGGTTGAGGCGGAAGACCTCGGGATCGTGCCGCCGCTGTCTCGCCCGTCGCGCGGCGGCCGCCCGGGGCGCACCGATCGCTCGGACCGGCCGGTTCGAGCTGCTGGTGCGGCCACGCCGGCGGCGATACCCCTACCAGCCCCGGCGGCCGCCGGTCCGGTTCCGGCGAACGGGTCCTCGTTCGTGAAGCTTCCCGGCGAATCGCTCTCCGGGTCGATGGTGGCGAAAATGCCGGGCGAAACGCTCTCCGGTAACCGGGTCGCCGATGCACTCGCGTCGGCCGTTCCGATCGCCGCGGCGCCGCCCGCACGGCCCGTGGAATTTGCAATCGACGAAGCCGATGACTTGGCGGACGAGGCGCTCGCAGCCGTCAATGGAGGCAACGGGAAGCGCCGGCGCCGCCGGCGGCGTCGTGGACGCGGGACGAACGGAGAAGCCGTCGCTGCGAACGGAGCGTCGGTCGATGCCGATGCGGGCGACGAAACGGACGAAGACGACGAAGTGCCGGCGAGCGAGATGCTTATCGAGTCGCAGCCTGCCGGCGAGATCGTCGAGATCGACGGCCGCAAGCACCGTCGCCGTCGCCGTCGCCGTCACGGTCGCGTCGGAAATGTGCTCGGAGCCGAGGGGCAGACGCCGGGTTCGCCGTCACTGCCGGATCGCGGCATCATCCAGGTCGATGGTGATGGCGGCGCTCAGCCGACCGGCGAGACGTCACCCATGCAGCCCGGTCGCGCTATTGCGCCATGGAACCGGCCGAAGAAGGGCGAGATCGCGATCGAGGCGCCGCCGCCGAGTCTTTCGGCCCCGTCGGAACCCGACGTCAAGATCGCCGGGCCCGCTCGAGGCCGTCGCACGGCGCGCACGTCGAGTAAGCCCGCTCCGGCATCGATCGAGTCGGTCGAGGTAAAGGCGCTGCCCGCGCCGGCGAAGGCCGCCCCGCGCAAAGCCGCCGCGAAGCGCACGACGACGAGCACTCGGACAACGACCGCGAAAAAAGCAACGGCAGCAAAAGCGACCGCTACCACGTCCGGCGCAGCGAAGGTGAGCGCCGCGAGGAAGACCGCCGGCGCAAAAAAGACGACGGCCGCGAAGAAGGCGCCGGCAAAGAAAGCGGCTGTCAAAAAGACACCGGCGCGCAAGGCCGCGTCGGCGAAGAAGAGCACCCGCAAGAAATCCGAGTGAAGCGGCCGTTCGCGGTCTTCGTTGACTTCGACGGCACGATCACCGACATCGACACGTTCGATGCGCTGGTTCGCGCCACCGCCGGCGACGAGGCATGGAACACGATCGACGGCGCGCTGACCGCCGGTCGCATTACGTTGCGGCGCGCGCTCGAGCAGCAGGCCGCCCTCGTGCGACTCTCGCGGCCCGAGACGCTCGCATTCTTGGAATCGCACGCGCGCGTGGATCCGGCGTTTCGGCCGTTCGTCCAGGCGGTCCGTACGCACGGCGGAACGATTCGCGTCGTGTCGTCCGGCATCGCGACCGTTATTCACGACGCCCTTGCGCGCGCGAACATCGACGTCGACGTCCTCGCGAACGACGTCGATTTCAACTCGGGAGGTTGGACGATGTCGTTCGTCGACCCCTCGGACAACGGTCACGACAAAGCGGTGCACGTCCGTGAAGCACGTGCCGCCGGTCGTGCGACGATCTACATCGGCGACGGCGTCAGTGACTTCGCCGCCGCGCTCGAGGCGGATCGGCGGTTCGCGAAAGCCGGTCGCGCGCTCGAAGCGTATTGCACCGAGCGCGCGATCGCGTGCACGTCATTCACCTCGTTCGACGAGGTCAACGCCGCACTGTTCTAGTGCGCGGGCGTCGGCGCGTTGACGAGCGGGGTCACGCTCGCAATCTTGCTTTGGAGATACGCGAGCGCGCGTGAGAGCTGCGGATCTTGCTCCGGATAGCCCTGTCGGATCTTCGTATCCTTCGGAATCTCCGATTGAATCTGGGGCTGAATACCCACCGCATTGATATCGTGGCCGCTCGGCGTAAAATAACGCGCGGTCGTGATTTTCACGGCCGAGCCGTCGCGCAGCGGAAAGATCGTCTGCACGACGCCTTTGCCGTACGTCTTCGTACCGATCAGCGTGCCGACGCCGCTATCTTCGATCGCACCGGCGGTGATCTCCGAGGCCGACGCGGTGTAACCGTTGACGAGCACGGCGAGCGGCCGCGGCGTGATCGCGGTGTTCTCCGCATCGTATTCGGTGCTCTGACCCGCGCGCGATTGCACCGTCACGATCGGGCCGGTCGCGATGAACTTCGAGCTGACGTCAATCGCGGCATTCAGATATCCGCCGCCGTTGTACCGGAGATCGAGCACGTAGGCTTTGGCGCCTTGCGTCTGCAGCCGGTTCAGGGCCGCGTTGAGCTCGCTGCCCGTGTTCTGACCGAACACCGAGAGTTGCGCGTACCCGATGTCACCGGGCAGCAGCTTGGAGAGGACGCTCGGCTGTTTGATCGTTTCGCGCGTGACCATAATCGGGTCGAGTGCGGCGCCGCTGCGGATGACGCCGAGCTTCACTTTCGTGCCGGGATCGCCGCGTAAGAGTTTCTGGATGCGCGTCTGCTGCACATCGAGCGCCGCACCCGCGATGATCGCGTTGACGGCTTGACCGTTGATGTCGGCGATTTCGTCGTCGGCACGAAGTCCGGCCCGATCCGACGGCCCGTCGATGATCACGTTTTCGACGCGAATGTTCTTCGTCGCGTCATCGATCGAATACGTCAAACCGACGCCGCCGAACGAAAGGCCGTCGAGGCCCTCGTTCAGTTCGGCGTACGCCTTCGGATCGAGGAACGTCGTATAGCGGTCCTTGACGGACCCGAGCACCCCTGCAATCGCCGCATACGTGATCTTCGTCGGCGTCACTTTGCCGCCGTATGTCGTGATCGCATCGCCGACTTCGTGTTGAAGCTCGTGGACGTTCGAGAGATCGTCGGTCGATGCGTGCGGATCACCGACCTTCGGATTGACGATGCCCTGCGTCTTCAAGTACGCGATGAGGTTCGCGTGCGCGGCGTCCAGCACGCTTTGCGCATCGACTTTCTTGTAGAAGTTCTGCATCAGGTAGGCATAGGAGACGCCCAGTTCGTCTTCTTGCTGCTGCGAAATCGCTGCGGCGGCCGAAGCGGACGGGACGTGTGCAAGCGTCGCGGCGAGTCCGATGGCGAGTGCGGCGGCGAAGATGCGCTTCATTGCTGGTCTTTCTTGAGGATCGCCTTGGCGGCAGCAAGTTGTTTGTCGGCGGGAGTGTCGATGATCGGCGCGTCGACGCGCTGATCGACGACGACGTCGGGCATGATGCCCTTGTGTTGGATGTCGCGACCGCTCGGCGTGACGTAACGGGCAGTGGTGATCTTGAGTGCGCCGCGGTCGGGCACCATGTACAGACTTTGGACGACCCCTTTGCCGAACGTTTTCGTACCGACGAGCGTCGCCGCGTGGTAGTCTTGCAGCGCGCCGGCGGTAATCTCGGATGAGCTCGCCGTGTATTTGTTCACCAGTACGACGAGCGGCTTCGGCGTGATGGCCCGGCCGTTGGCCGCGCGAATCTCTTTGTGCCCGGCGCGATCGATCGTTGCGACGATCGTGCCTTCGGGAATGACGATACTCGAAACGTCGACGGCCGCGTCGAGTAAGCCCCCGCCGTTGTTACGCAAGTCGAGGATGTAGCCTTTTACGCCCTTCGCGCGCGCATCGAGAAACGCAGCTCGAACTTCGTCGGCCGAGGTCGACCCGAAGTCGCCGAGCCGCACGTAGCTGTAGCCGTTTTCGATCTTCGCCCGCACCGAGGGAACATGAACGACGTCGCGCGTCACGTGAATCGTGGCCGTCTGGTTTCCCGTATGTCGTCTGACGCGCAAAGCGACGACGCTACCGCGCGGACCGCGAATCAACCGCTCGACTTCGTCGAGCGGTTTACCCGACGTCGATTCGTCATTCACCGCGATGATGCTATCGCCGGTGCGAACGCCG
Source organism: Candidatus Lustribacter sp. (assembly GCA_965277075.1). GTDB lineage: Bacteria > Vulcanimicrobiota > Vulcanimicrobiia > Vulcanimicrobiales > Vulcanimicrobiaceae > Lustribacter. Next base: position 2,355,871 of record OZ255707.1, on the reverse strand, counting down.
GCTTTGATCGCCGGGTTGCCTTCGATCGGGTCGACCAGGACGGCCCCCGTCTTCGGATCCTTGCCGATGTACACGCCGATCCCGCCGAAGTTGCCGCCCTTGAGTTCCTCGTCGAGCGCGCGAATCGCGCTGGCGCTGAGATAGGTCGTGTACGGATCGCCGAGGCCGCCCATCATGCCGCCGACCGCGACATCGGTGAACTGCGCTTTGGTGCCGATGCGCGGATATTGCCCGGCGACGCGATCGACGGTGCTTTCGATCAGACTGAGGTCGTGCGCCGGCATCCCGTTGGCCGTGCCGCCGGAGACCGCCGGCGCGCTTTTCGCCTTGGTGTGCACGAAGGCGGTCAACGCTTGCGACTCGCCGTTGAGCAGCAACTGCGGGTTGACGCGCTCGTAGTAACTGTGAATCAGCTGTTCGTAGGCGGTTTCGATGACGTGCTTGTCGGGATCGCCGTTGCCGATCAATTGCGAAAAATCCAGCGTCGTCACGGAACGGTCGCTAACGGTAATAGGATCCTGAGAGGCCGCCCGTCCGGCGTATGCGGCTCCCCCGACGGCGGAGGCGACCACGATTGCGACGGCAAGCACAAGACGAAGAGGGGCGGTCATGAAGTCCTTCGGGAGAACAGGTCTTCCTAGTAACCGAAAACATACCCCAGACGTTACGCTTCTCGCGTGGGCCGAATGATCAAAGTTAACGCAGGTAGGACATCGGATCGACCGGGTGACCGTCCTGCATGACCTGGAAGTGCAAATGCGGGCCCGTTGCGTCGCCGGTCATTCCGACCGCTCCGATCGCTTGGCCACGCTGCACGTCCTGTCCGACGCCGACAAAAATCTGCGACATGTGACAATAGATGGTGGAGAGGCCGCCGTGGTGGTCGAGCGCGATCATGTTGCCGCAGTCGCCCTGGTAGCCCGCGACAATCACGCGGCCGTCGGCGGCGGCGCCGATCGTCGTGCCTTGCGGAACCCCGATGTCGATTCCGGCGTGTAGGATCGGGCGCCCGTAGACGGGGTGCATGCGCATGCCGAAGGGCGACGTGATCGGACCCGACAGCGGCCATGCGAGTTGGCCGGGCGCGCCGGGTTCGGGCGGCAGCGACTCGCCGGCGAGTTGCGCCGCGCGCCGGGCGGCGGCGCGCCGGGCTTCCTCTTCTTGCTGTTTCTCCCGGATCAACGCTTCGAGCGCGGCTTCGGCCCCGGCCGACATGTCGTCGAGCTGCGAGACCTGCGTCGCGACATCGGCCTTCTCCGTTTGTGCAACCGCCAACAAATTGCGGCGTTGCTGCGCGAGCGCGCTCAGCGCGAGTTGTTGCTGGTTCGCGTCGGCCTGCGCGCTCCGCAGCACGGCTTCGTCGCCAACGAGCCCGGTCTGAATCACGGCAACCTGATCGGCGATCGCGCGCCGCGCGCGAATCGTCGCTTCGTTTGCTTTAATCACGTAGCGGACATCGTTCCAACGTTCGACGAAGTCACCGAACGAGCGCGACTCCATCAACACGGCGACGTAGCCGAGATCCCCCTGTTCGTACGCGTCGATCAAGCGCCGCCGCAACGCATCGTTGTGCCGCGCGAGCGTCGCTTGCGCGGCCGCGAGCTGCACGCGATTCCAGCCCAGTTTGCGTTCGGTCGATGACATCCGCGCGTTGAGATCGCCGATCTTGAGCTGAACTCGAGCGATATTGTGGTTTGTGATCTCCAGCTGCTGGTTGACGGTTCCGACCCTAGCCGCTGCTTCGTCGAGTTCGTGTTTTTTGCTCGCAAGCTGCGAGTGCACCGCATCGAGCTTCCGCTGCTGCTCCCGAATCCGCTCATCCAACCCGCTCCCCCGCCCCGCCACCGGCACCACACCGACTGCAAGCACACCAAACAGAACGATAGTGGTCGTGCGTACCGCAGCGAGTCGGAGCGAAGCGGAGAAGAGTCGAGGAACGCGCGTGCGTACCGCAGCGAGTCGGAGCGAAGCGGAGAAGAGTCGAGGAACGCACATCTTATGCACGGCGTTTATCCATTGCGACGAACGAACCGGTTTGACGTTTGGCGTAGGATTTCAACTCGGCGGCGACTTCACCGATATTCTGGTAGCTGGTCACGCGGTTCGCGTCGGTGACGATCGCAAGCGAGAGCGACATGATCGGATAGCGGACCGCGCTGCCACGCCGGTCGCGCGATGCGAGCCAGCCGCGATTGCGGTCGACCGCATCGTAGAGCCGGGGAGCGTCGCGATCGAAATTGTCGGCGACGCCGCGGGCAAGCATCTCCGCGCGAGCGGGGATGGTCACGATGATAAAGTCGTCGCCGCCGATGTGACCGAGAAAGTCGGTTTCGTGGCCCATCTGCTTGATTGTTTCGGCCATCGTCGTCGCGACGAGACGTATCGCATCGTCGCCGCGCGCGAAACCGTACGCGTCATTGTACGCCTTGAAGTTGTCGATATCGGCGTAGATCACGGCCCACGTCTCGCGCGCCTCGAAGCGCTGACGCACCTCGTGTTCGATCGCGATGTTGCCGGGCAATCGCGTGAGCGGTTGGAGCGACGAATCGACGTTCGCACGGCGAACCTTCGCACGCACGCGCGCCAGCATTTCTTGCGGCGAGAACGGCTTCGCGATGAAGTCGTCGGCGCCGGCTTCGAGGCTCTTCACCGGATCGTTCGAATCATTCCGTCCGGTCAAGACGATCACGGGAACGTGGGACGCGGTCGCGTGCCGCCGAATCTTGCCGAGCGTCGCGTACCCGTCCATCATCGGCATCATCACGTCGAGGACGACGACATCGGGAATGTGATCGTCGAGCAGCGCGATGGCGCTTGGACCGTCGGCGGCGCTCAGGATGCGAAAGCCGGCCAGTTCGAGATTGGTCGAAATAATGGTCCGCAACGCCGCGTCGTCATCGACCACGAGCACGAGGGGCCGCCGAACGCTCACCGCTTCGATGACGGCGGTCATACGCGCAAATAACGGCCGACGGAAAACCAGGACGCAACGAGGCCGACGGCCGCGCCGGTGAGCAGTAACTCGCCCGCGAGTTGGAGCCAGTTCGCGTGTAACGGCAAAAAGGCGAGCGTCGCGGCAATCTTTGGAATGACTTGAATCTGGGCGACCGCGAGCACGGCGATTGCGAGCACGGCGCCCAGCACGCCCGCGAGGATGCCCTCGGCGATGAACGGCATGCGAATGTACATGTTCGTCGCGCCGACGAGTTGCATGATCGCGATCTCGCGACGGCGTGCGAAGACCGTCAGACGAATCGTATTTGCAATGATGATCGCCGCCGTCGCAACGAGCAGGCCGATCATCGCGAGGCCGACGCGCCCGAGTACCGTCGCGGCACGCAGAAGTTTCGTCACGGTGTCGGCAGCGAAGTCGGCTTTCGCGACGCCGTGAATGCGTCCGATGGACGCGGCGACCACCGGAACGTCGTCGGCGTCGCGGACTTGCACGCGGAAGGCATTCGGAAGCGGATTCGCGGTCAGGAGCGAGGTGTCGAAGTCGCGTCCGAGCCGGTCGCGCATCTCACGCAGGCCTTCCTTGCGGGGCACGTAGCGCACGCCCATCACGCGCGGATCGCCGGCGATGTGCGCCTCGACCGTTTTGGCTTGCGCATCGTCGAGATCGTCGTTGAGATACACGGCAATCTCGATTTGCTTGAGAATGCCGGTGCCGAACGCCGTCACGGTGTCGCGCACGTAGAGGAACGTCCCGAGCATGACGATCGTCACCGCGACGGTGCCGATCGCGGTGAGTTGCATCGCAGCGTTGCGGGTGAAGTTTGCGGTGACCTCACCCAGAAAGAATCGGACTCTGCCCCAATCCACGAAAATAGTACCCTCGCTCGTCATCGTGCAGGATGCGTCCGTTCTCGAGCCGGACGACGCGCCGTCGCATGCGGTCGACGACGGCCTGATTATGGGTCGCGACCAACACGGTCGTCCCCTTGAGATTGATGCGCTGCAACAGTTCGATGATTTCGGTCGTGTTCGAGGGATCGAGGTTGCCCGTCGGCTCGTCGCACAACAAGATCTTCGGATTGTTCACCAACGCTCGCGCAATCGCGGTTCGTTGCTGTTCGCCGCCGGAGAGTTCCCCCGGCAGCATACGGCTCTTATGCGAGAGGCCGACCAAGTCGAGTACGCGCGGTACTTGCCGCATGACGTCCTTCGAACGTGCGCCGGTGACTTGCAACGCGAACGCGACGTTCTCCCAAACGGTCTTGTTCGGCAGTAATTTGAAATCTTGGAAGACGACGCCGATATTGCGGCGCAGCGCAGCTACCCTGCCGCGACGCAGTTTGTCGACGCGAATGTTGTCGACCGTCACTTCACCGGAATTGGGAACGCACTCACGGTACAACAATTTCAGGAGACTGGATTTCCCCGTCCCTGAGTGCCCGACGAGAAAAACGAAATCCGCTTTTCCGATCGTAAGATCGATGTCATCGAGCGCGCGCGTTCCGTTCGGATAGGTCAGCGTCACACTGCGGAGTTCGATCACGCGTTAACCCGCCTCGACAATAAGGGGAAGAGGGTTTTTTCCGACCGGCAATCCCACATACCTGCGAGCATGGATTTCGACCTCAGCGACGAGCAGCGCGCGATACAATCGCTGTGCCGTGAATTTGCACGCGACGAAGTTGCGCCGGCCGCCGAGATGCTCGACCGCGAAGAGCGCTTTCCATACGAGATCGTCGCCAAGATGGCGGCGCTGGGGCTCTTCGGTTTACCGTTTCCGGAACGTTACGGCGGAGCCGGAGCGGACACGGTGAGCTATGCGCTTGCCGTGATGGAGCTCGCGCGCGCAGACGCGTCGGTCGCGATCACCCTTGCTGCCAACGTCTCGCTCGGCGCGACCCCGTTCTATCTCTTCGGCACGGACGCACAAAAGGAACAGTATCTCGTGCCGCTCGCACGCGGGGAGCTGCTATGGGGATTCGGACTTACCGAGCCCGGGGCCGGATCCGACGCGGGCGCGACGCAGACGCGAGCGACACTGCGCGACGGTTCGTGGACGATCAACGGCACCAAAGCATTCATCACGAATTCAGGGACCGATATCACGGGCGGTACAACGATCACTGCGGTAACCGGCGTCGACGAGCGGGGGCGAAACGCGATCACGAACCTGATCGTTCCGCAAGATACGCCGGGTTTCACGCGGTCGAAGAAGTACCGGAAGATGGGCTGGCGCGCGTCGGACACGCGCGAGTTGGCCTTCGCCGACGCGACGGTTCCCGAAGCGAACGTGCTCGGCGAACGCGGTCACGGGCTCAAGCAATTTCTCACGATTCTCGACGGCGGACGCATCTCGGTCGCCGCGCTCTCGGTCGGCCTTGCACGCGGCGCCTACGACGAGGCGTTCGGCTATGCACAGCAACGTCACCAGTTCGGTCAAGCGATCTCCAAGTTTCAAGCTATTCGGTTCAAGCTCGCCGATATGTTGATGGAGATCGAGCACGCGACGTTGATGGTGCTCAAAGCAGCGTGGGAAAAGGACAACGGGCGTGAGTTCAACTTGAGCGCCAGTTTGGCGAAGCTCTACTCGGGCGAAGTGTCGCGGCGCGTCGTCAACGAAGCGGTGCAGATTCACGGCGGCTACGGGTTCATGGACGAGTATCCGGTATCGCGCATGTATCGCGATCAAAAGATCAACGAGATCGGCGAAGGCACGAACGAAGTGCAGCGCCTCGTGATCGCCCGCCTGATGGGATTGTAGCGGCTCTTCTCGAACCGCGTTGCGTGGACAACGACCGGCTCTGGCGCCTCGCGGACCTTGCGCCAAGCCAGCTCGACGATCTGCCGCTGGGCGCCGTCGTGATCGATACCGACGGCACGATCTCGGCGTACAACAGCTACGAAGCCGAACTCTCGCGCCTCGATCCGCAGCGCGTGATCGGCCGCAACTTCTTTCGCGACATCGCACCGTGCACGGCGGTCAAAGCGTTCGAAGGCCGGATGCGCGACTTTATGCGTTCGAAAGAACAAGTGAGCGAAACGTTCGACTATTTCTTTCCGTTCGCCCACGGACCCGTCGACGTCACGATCACGTTTCTGAAGATGCCCGATCGTAAATCGATCCTGATCGCGATCGAACGCATTGGAACGGCGCCCGCGTAGGCAGGTTTCGGTCGCGCGTCTTTTAGACGGTGATTTCGGCCTGCAGGTCGATGCGTTTCGCGCCGACCGATGCCGCGGCGGCCGCGAGCTCGCGGCTCGACGTAAACAGCAGCGTTTGCGCGCCGAAGGCATTCTGCGCGACGATCGGCAGACACCGCTCGATGCGGCTCTCGTCCCAGAACGCAAACGGATCGTCGAGTAAGAGCGGCGGCACTTCGAGCCCCTCGGCGAACATCCGCGCCATCGCGAAGCGCACCAGCAGATACATTTGGTCGCGCGTGCCCGCCGACAGCGCGTCGAGATCGACGATCGCACCCGTTTCAGGGACGCGCACGCGCACGGCCAGCGTCGCCGGATCGACGCGAATCTCGCCGTAACGGTTAGCCGTGATCGTCGCGATCGCGTCGGCGGCGTACGTTTCCAGCCGGCGCGCAAAGGCTTGGTGGGCTTCGTGCGTGAGCCGTCCGAGCGTGCCGATCGCAAGGGCAAACGCGCGATCGAGCGCCTCGATCCGGCTGACGTCGGCACGGGCGTGTTCGAGCACTTCTTCGAGCGCGGCGAGATCGGGCAGCGTCGATTCGCCCGCGTCCAGCTTGCCCGTAAGCTGCGCGACGGTCAGGTCGGCGTCGCGATGCAGGCGATCGAGTTCCGCCACCGCGCGCAGCACTTCCTCGCCGGCCCCGCGCGCGACGTCGCTCGCCGGAACGATGCCCGCCGCCGCGAGTTCGTCACGTTCACCCAGCAGCGCGAACTCTTCATCGCCGCGCAAGATTTCGCGCCGGCGCATGTCGAGCATGGCGATTCCGCTATCGATGCCGTCGCGCTCGCGCCGGCGCATCGCACGCGCGCGAACGATCGCGTGACGGCCCTGACGTGAGCCGCCGGCGTTCGGAACGATCGCCTCGGTAAGCGCGTCGACGGTCAGCGCTGCGCTGCCTTCCGCTGCGCGCATTTCGGCGGCCCGAAGCGCCGCGCGCCGTGCTGCGTCGGCGTTGCGCGAGAGCTCGGCGAAGCGCTCGCGCCGCCGCCCGAATTCCTCGACGCTCGTCAGTTCGGTGCGGTCGAGCACCGCTGCGACCGTCGCGCGCGCGCGGCGCTCGGCCGCAAGCGACTCATCGGCAACGCGTTGATGCGCCGTCGCGATGCGGCTCCTGCGCGCGTGTTCGCGCCCGCGCCGCGCAACGACCGCGAACGCGATCGCGGCCAGCGTGCCGCACGCTTCGGTAACCGGCCACCAGTGCGCGATCGCGAACGCGATCGTCAGCGCGCCGAACACGCCGGCGACCGCAAGCGCGATGCCGGTGATGGTCCCTCCGCCGCTGCCGTCGTGCCGCGCGGCGGCGGCTTTGCTCGCGGCGGCGATCGACGCCTCACGCGCGGATTCCGCGTGCTCGGCCGCACGCCGCATTGCGCCGAACTCCGCGTCGTCGACCGCACCCGCGTCGGCACGACGCGCGGTGAACTCGGCGTGTTCTTCGGCGCTCAATCGCGCCGCATCGGCGGCGGCTTCCGCTTCAACCGCGGCAGCGTCTGCGGCTTGCCATGCGTAGAACGCTCGATCGAAATCCGGCACACGCTCCGACAGGAAATCGGCGACGTCGTCGAATCGTGCGCGCTCCGCATGCAACGCCGCGAGATCGTCGCGATACGTCCGCAGATCGTCGAGACGCAGGCGAAGCTCGGCCGCGCGAATCGCTTGCGCGGCACTCCGGGCGCCGGCAAGCCGTTCGCGGCACCGGTCGCGTTCGGCGAGCGCAGCAGCGCGCCGGTCGCGCGCCTCGGCGAGCGCGTCGCGCAGAGCGTGTGCGTGTCGCAATTCGCGTTCACGCGCGGCCAGCAGTTCGCGTGCGCTGCGCAGCGGGTTGTTGACGGTCGAGCGCGGCGTGCCGATGTGTTCTTTGCGCGCGTCATCGAGACGCCTGAGCGCGCCGAGCGCCGCGTCCTCTTTCGGCCCCCCGTCGAGCGCGCGCGCGAGCGCGGTCGCAATCGTCGCGGTCACCGCTTTTGTCCCGTCGATCTCGATCGCTTGTTGGAATACGCACGAGCCGTTGACGAACGCTTCGACCGGCATCTGCAAATGCGCTTCGCCGGGGACGACCGCCTTGCCGTTTGCAACGTGCGCTGCGACGTCGTTCCCGTCGCGATCGTAGACGCGCGTGCCTTTCGCGTCGCGATCATACTCACGCTGAACCTCGAACGCCGCTCCGTTCCCGAGTTCGTAGACGAGGGTCGTCGCGTACGTCTCTCCGCTCCACGGACGCCACGCATCCTTTTGCCGGCCGACGCCGTAGAGCGACGCGACGATCGATCGTGCGATCGTCGACTTTCCGGCTTCGTTCGGTCCGTAGATCACGTTGAGCCCGTCTGCGAAATCGAGCGTGCGATTCGTTAACCGCCCGAATCCGTGGATCGTCAAGCGCCGGAGCTTCACGCGATGATTTCGCGGCCGTCGAATGCGCTCACGATGAGCTGCAGCGCGCCGGACGCGTCACCGTCATTCGATGCCAGAAGTTCCGCGACTGCCCGGCCACGGACGTTCGCTTCGCGCGCGAGCGCCGCGTAGTCGGCGCTGCGCGTGCGGTCGATCAGTTCGAGTGCGCCGAGCCCACCGCCGCAGCGCGTCGCGAGCATGCCGCGGTCGACGCGCGTCCCCGCCTCGACCGTACCGTGGAGCGTCGCGCGCACGTAGTCGCTGTTCGTGAACCCGTCGAGTGCGCGCTCGAGACGTGCAATGACGGCGCCTTCATCACTCGCGCCGTCGAGCGCCACATCGACCTCGAGCAATCGCGTGTGTGCGATCGGAACCGCTTCGACATTGAGCTCGCCGTCGTAGGCGGTCACCACGAGCACCCCGTGATTGCCGCGCTCGCCGAACTTGATTGGTTCGGGCGAGCCCGGATACGCGAACACGGCCCCGTCGGCGTCGTGCACGATCGATCCGCCGTGATAATGGCCGGTGAGTGCAAGCGTCGCGCCCGAAGCGCGGACCTCGGAAGCCGTGAACGGCGCGGTCGCACGTTTCCCGGGTGGACAGCGGTCTTCGTCGCTGCCGTGAACGAGCGCGAGCCGCATGCCCGGACGGTCGAACGTCGCGTGCGCAAACGGCCGTCCGGGTTCGGCCGGCGTGTGGCCGAAGCCGTAGAGCGTCAGATGTTCGCCGAGCGGGACCGCATTCCACGCGGCGTCCGCGAAGACGCGAACGTTTGCGGGCAGATCGTCGCGCGCATAAAGCGAGCGCGATGCGAACGGATCGTGATTGCCCGGAGCGACAAAGACCGGTTTGCCGAACCGGGCGAACGCGGCGAAGATGCGACGCGCCGTCGCCGGGCCCGCGCGTTGCGACTCATAAAGATCTCCGCCGACCGTCAAGACGTCGGCGTTACGCGCCAGCGCGAGATCGACGATGCGTTCGAACGCGTCGGCGAGCGCCTCACGTCGCGTGCTGCCGCCGCGCACGTCCGGAAACATCGTCTCGAGATGGACGTCCGCCGTGTGCACGATGATCGTGGGCATGACGAACTCTTCGCGCTACGCGGTTTGCAGGTACGTGCCGAACCAGGCCAACTGCCGGGCCCACGCGTCGGCCGCGGGGCCGGCCCGGTAACTTGGCCGCGTATCATCGAGAAACGCGTGGGCGGCGCCCGGATAGACTTTCACATCGTGCGGACCGGCGATCTGTGCGAACGCCGTTTGTACGTCGCTTACCCCGATGCTGCCGTCGTCGGCCCCGTACGAACCGAGAACCGCTGCGCTCACCTTCGGCGCCCACGCGAAGGCGTCGGGCGGTGGTGGTTCGGTCGTCTTTCGGTCGGTTCGCACATACCCGTAGAGCACACTTGCCGCCGCGAAGTTGTCGTTGCCCACGAGCGCTTGCAGCGCGATGCCGCCGCCCATGCAATTCCCGTAGATACCGATCTTGCCGTTCGCGGCTTGCGTTTTTATCCACGACCGAGCGGCGAGCAGATCGCCGTTTTGCGTGTTCGCAGCATACATCTCTTTCGCGATCGCTTGGAACGGCGCGATATCGACCGGCGCATCACCGTTGGGCGGATTGAGGCGATCGAAGATGCCTGGGATGATCGCGATATAACCCGCCTTTGCCAATCGCCGCGCCATATCGCGATACTGCGCATCGATGCCCCAAATGTGGCAGGTCATCACGACGCCCGGTGTCGCCGGCGCGACCGTCTTCGGCAGCGCCGCATAGGCGCCGATCGTCGCGTCCGGACGCTGTAAGCGAGGTCGCATGACGGTGATCGCGGGATCATTTTCCGCAACGATCGGCGCGTGCGGTTTGCCGAACTCATCGGTTTGCGCGTCTGCGACACCGGTGCCGGCGGCGGCAACCGCCGCGACGCTCAAGAAGCCTGCTCGATCGATGGCACGCATTGCGACTCCTACTGGTAGAGTTGGCCGCAGCCGACTTGACGCGCGCCTGGCAGCGTGCTGCTGTACACGACGGCGACGTAATTGCCGGAAAGTAACCGGCTCTGCGACATCTGAACGACGCCGCGTGAGATTCCATCGTGCAGGTCCGGCAGTGTAGCGACGACCCCGGGCGTGATGGCGTCGCACGACTTCGCCCGTTGAATGACGATGCGTTCCATGCGCCGGTGCGACCCCTCCATCGCGACGACGACCCCGGTCGACGGTCCGTGTTCGAAAAGCGTGACGTAACCGGCTTGACCCGAATTATTCAGGCCCATCATGCCGCGTTGGACCCCGGCACCGACCGGAACGCCGCCGGGACCGGACTGCGCCGACGCTGTCGACGTCGCAAGCAACGTCGCAACAAGCACGCTAACGGTGTATTTCACCAGGTCGCCTCTTTCGTAACAAGCGGAACGTCATGTGCTTGGCGCCGACGGTTGCGTCCGCCCTGCCGCGCGGCAACAATTATTTTCGCCGACGATGGCGAAGCGCGCAAACGTGCGTGAATCGCGTCGCATGGCCGTCATCGCCACAACGATCGGGACGATCCTCTCGATGATCGATCAGACGATCGCAAATACCGCCTTACCGACGATCGCACATGACGTCAACGCGAGCGCCGCCGCCTCGATCTGGGTGATCAACGCCTATCAGTTGGCGTTGACCGTTGCGATCGTCCCGCTTGCATCGATCGGCGATATCTTCGGTTATGCCCGCGTCTATCGCATCGGACTGCTGATCTTCGTGCTGGCGTCGATCGGCTGTGTCGTCTCGCACGATCTCTCGACGCTCGTTGCCGCGCGTTTCGTCCAAGGGCTCGCCGGTGCGGCGATGACCGTCACGACCGGCCCGCTGCTGCGACGTGCGTACCCACCCGAAATGCTCGGTCGCGCAACAGGCTTTACCGCAATGTCGGTGGCGCTCGGCGCCGCGGCCGGTCCGATCGTGAGCGGTGCGGTGCTCTCGGTCGCGTCGTGGCAATGGCTCTTCGTCTTGAACATCCCGATCGGTTTATTTGCCTTGGTGCTCGCGATGATCTACGTGAACGATCGTGTGGGAACGGGAATGCCGTTCGACTGGACGAGCGCGGTGATGAGTATCGTGACGTTCGGTCTCGCGGTGTTCGGGTTCGACGGCGTCAGCCATCACGCGTCGGTGTGGATCATTTCCGCGGAGTTGACCGGGGCGCTCTGCATCGGCGTCGTTTTCATCCGTCGTCAACTCGCGCTGCCGTTGCCGATGTTCGCCGTCGATCTCTTCGCGCGCGTGCCGTTCACGCTGGCCGTGTTTGCATGTTTCTCGTCGTTCGTCGGGCAGACGATCGCCTACATCGCGTTGCCGTTTTTGTTTCAGACCGTCATGGGGCGGACGCCGCTGCAGGTCGGCATGTTATTGTTGCCGTGGCTCGTCGCGACGGCCGCCGTCGCGCCGTTTGCGGGCCGTCTCGCCGACCGGTTCAACTCATCGCGCCTCGCCGCCGTCGGGCTTGCGATATTCGCGCTGGGACTTTTCGCGACGGTCATGCTGCGCGCTCACGCCTCGTCGATCGACATCATGTGGCGTATGCTGCTGTGCGGAATCGGTTACGGACTGTTCCAATCTCCCAATAATCGCTCGATTCAGAACAGCGCTCCCCGCGAACGGAGCGGCGGCCCGCAGGCGATCCAAGCCGTCGCGCGTCTCGCCGGTCAAACAACCGGCGCGGTCATCGTCGCGACGGTCTTCAGCATGGCGGCGACGGGCGATCATGCGGCGAGCGGAACGAGTGCAGAATCGATAACGCTCGCACTCGGTATCGCGACGGCGAGCGCAGCCTTAGCCGCTGGTGCGAGTGTCTGGCGCGGAACAATCACGGGCGCCATCCGGCTCGCCCGAGCGTAGGAACGGCTTACGGCGTCATCACGACTTTTTCGCAGCGATCGCGGTGATCGTGGAAGGTCGCGTACAACTCGGGCGCGTCATCGAGCTTGCCACGATGCGTGATGATCGCGCTCGGATCGAGCACGCCGCCTTCGATGAGTTCGAGCAGCGGCTGCAGGTAACGATGCGCGTGGGTCTGACCCATCTTGAACGTGAGCCCTTTACCGAACGCCGCCCCGAACGGAATCGTATCGACGAAGCCCGTGTAGACGCCGGCAAGTGACACCGTTGCGCCTTTACCGGCGGCTTGGATCGCCTGACGCAACACACTTGGCCGATCTTGCTCGAGCTGGACGCTCGTTTTGACGTGGTCGACCGCCGAGATTGCACTGAATCCGTGCGCCTCCATCCCGACCGCGTCGATGCACGCATCCGGACCGCGACCGCCGGTCAACTCATGCAAAATGTCGACGACGTTGCGACCGGTCGGATCGATCGCGACGGCACCCCCGAAATCGCGCGCCATGTCGCGGCGGTAGTCGATCGAATCGAACGCGATGACCTTCGCGGCGCCGAGCAGGTACGCACTTTTGATCGCGAACAGCCCAACCGGTCCGCATCCCCACACCGCGACGACGTCGCCGTCTTCGATGCCGCATTGCTCGGCGGCTTGATAGCCGGTCGGAAAGATGTCGCTGAGAAACAGCAGTTTTTCGTCCGAGAGATCGCTTTCGATTTTGATCGGTCCGACGTCGGCGAACGGCACGCGCACGTACTCGGCTTGTCCGCCGGCGTAGCCGCCGAAGAGGTGTGAGTAGCCGAAGAGCGCGGCCGCGGAATAGCCGTATGCCGCTTCCACCAGATGCGCGTTGGGATTGCTGTTGTCGCAGAGTGATGTCTCAGTGCGCGAGCACGGCTCGCACGCGCCGCACGCGATCGGAAACGGCACGACGACGCGGTCGCCGACCGATAGGGTGGTGACGCTCGGGCCGACCTCGACGATCTCGCCCATGAACTCATGGCCGACGACGTCGCCCCGCTCGAAGCCCGGCATCTTGCCGTCGTAGAAGTGCAGATCGGAGCCGCAGATGGCGGTCGTCGTCACGCGCACGATCGCGTCGCGCGGATTGATGATCTGCGGATCGGGTACATCGCAGACTTCGATTTTATGCGTGCCCTGCCAGGTGACCGCTTTCAATTGCGAACGGCTTTCGGAATTTCGCCGGTTTCGGCAAACGCTTTGAAATTGCGTAACGATTCCGCTGCCACGTGCGGGGGCGCCGAGCCGAAGAGGCGTGCGAACGCGATCGCCGTTCGCGCCGTCGGGCCGTCGAGTCCGAGTGCGAGCCGAACTTCCGTGCCGCGCGCTCCGGCATCGGTGAACGTCACCGAGGCCTGCGCAGGATATCGTCCGACGGGCGTTCGCCACGCGATGCGTTCGTCGGGCGCGTCGTCGACGACCGCGACGTCGACGATCGTTGCGCGCTTACCGTCGCCGATCGTCCAGCGCTGCCGCATACCGTCTTGGACCTCGACCGCGCGCACGCCGTGGAAAAACCGGGGAAAAAGGCTCGGCTCGCGCCACAGACCGTACAATGCGCTCGCGTCGCGCCGCACGGTGACCGTCCGCGACGCGGACGTGCGGCCCATCGTGACGTCGTGCGTGCGGCTTCGCGCTCTGCGGGTGGTGAGTGCGAGGGCGAAGCCGGTCGCCGCCGCCCACGCGCCGATGGCAATCGCGGAGTCTCGCTTGGTCATGGACGTACCTCATTTTGCGTTTGTGCACGGCGTTGGGTGGCGATCGTGAGCAAGGATGGCGATACGGAGGAATGGCTCTCGCTGCCGCGACGCTTTGCGGAACCGATGCCGCCGTTGGCAGGCAACAAACGCGCGACGACGCCGAGCACTTCGCTAACGAACGATGGTGCGAGGCCGTGCACGATCGCGGCGAGTTTCGCCGGAAATGAAATCGTCAGCACGGCGTCGCCGCGTTCCGTCGCTTCGACGATCGCACGCGCGGCGCCGACGACGTCGACGCTGAGCAACGGCAGCGAATCGGAAATGCTGAACCACCCGTATTCCAGCCGATTGCGCCCTTTGAATTGCGCGTTTTCGGGACTCCCGGTGCGCATCAAACCCGGAATCACGGTCGTGACATACACGCGCTCGCGGACGAGTTCAGCACGCATGCCCTCGGACCACCCGGCCAGTGCGAACTTACTCGCGCTGTACGGCAAGAGATGCGGAACGCTCACGCGGCCGCCGATTGACGAAATGTTGACGATCCGCCCGCTTCGCCGCGAGCGCATCTCCGGAAGCACGGCATTCGACGCATGATACGACGCCCAAAAATGGGTGTCCATCGCTTCACGAAAGTCGTCGACCGTCAACGCGTCGAGCGGCGCGACCTGGATGATGCCGGCGTTGTTGACGAGGACGTCGATCGGTCCGAACGTCGCGCGCGCAGCAGCGATCGCGCGTTCGATCTCGGCCGGCAGCCGCACATCGGCAACCGTGGCAAAAACGGCGACGCCGCGTAGCGCAAGATCGAGCCGCGCGCGCTCGGTCTCGGCCGCATCGCGACCGCAGATCGCGACCTTGGCGCCGCGACGGCCGAATTCGCGAGCAATCTGGAGACCCAAGCCGCGCGTTCCACCGGTGATAAACACGGTCCGGCCACGCACGTCGATCCGGCGATCCGTTGGTCCGAACCACGTGCGCACACGCTTTGCCGTTTGGTCGATGTATCGCATATTTCGAACCTGCTATACCCGCCCATCGAACGGTCGTGCAGACGAGCGGCGGCCGGATTCTGGTTAGGCGGCGACCTCGGCGAACGCTTCGGCAAGCAACATGTACGAACGGCGCCGTGTGAGATAGTCGGGCGCGATCGTCACGACCATGATTTCGTCGGCCGAATAGGCGTCGACGACGGCTGCGATTCCCTCGCGAACCGTCATGGGTGAACCGATGAGCATGTTGCGCGAACGTGCGACTTCAGCGCGCTCTCGCGGTGTCCACGGGAAGGCCTCCGCCTCTTGCAGCGAGGGTAGGGGCGCGATCACACCGCGCAGGCGGCGCAATCGTGCGAGCAACGCGGGCAGCGCCAAGCGTTCGGCCTCCGCATCGGATGGCGCAACGATCGCCGCAAGCGCGACCATAACGTACGGCGCCTGCGCGTACGTTGACGGTACGAACGTTTGCCGGTAGAGCTGCGTGACGCTCGGATAATCGCCGCCGATGAACTGCGCAAACGTATACGGTAAGCCGAATTGCGCCGCGAGACGCGCGCCGTAATCCGACGATCCGAGCACCCACATCGCCGGCGCGGTCGCGCCGCCCGGTTGCGCGACGAGCGCGCGGCTTGCGTCGGGCGGCGCGTTCATGTACCCGAGCACGTCCGCGATCTGCTGGGGGAAAAGCTCGGGATCGCGGCTTTCGAGGGCTTGCGACACGAGCCGCGTGCCGCCCGGCGCGCGACCGACGCCGAGATCGATACGCCCGGGCGCGAGCGCATCGAGCATGCGGAACGTCTCCGCGACTTTGAACGCGCTGTAGTGCGGCAGCATGATGCCGCCGGTGCCCAACCGGATATGTGCCGTTTCGCCGGTGAGTCGTGCGAGCAAGACTTCCGGCGCGGCGTCGGCCAAGCTCGGCAGCGCGTGATGTTCGGCGAGCCAGTACCGGTGATAGCCGAAGGCTTCCGCGTCGCGGGCCAACGCGATCGTCGCGGCGACGGCCTCGCGGGGGGTTGCGTTCGCGACGATCGGCGATTGGTCGAGAATACTCAGTGGGACCGGCATGTCACGTTCTATGACGATGCTCAATGGGCGACGGGATGCAGAAAAGTGGGCGGCTCGGCGCCGGACGGCCATCCCGCGGCCGACCTGCGCGTCCCGGTCCGCGCCGATGAGAGCACATCTTCTACGAGCCGCGCGAGGCGAGCGGCGTGTGAAAAGTCGGGGGCCGTTACCGTTCCGTGCATGATGTCGTCGCGGAGGGCCGCGTAGATACCCGCGACGTTGGCAACCGTGTCCGGCATCGGCGCGACCTCGCCTTCATCCACGTGCTGCGGTTCATTGTCGAGCGAAAGACGCAGGCGACCGGCTTGAAAGCCTCGCGGCGAACCACCGTCGAGCGCGAGCACGTGTGCGTCGCCGACGACCTCGAGCCGAAACGGCGTGCCGGGCGGCCGGCCTCCGGCCGCTTCGACCGAGAGTGCGCCGCCGCTCGCAAGCCGGGCTGCGATCAGCAGATGGTCCGGCGTCGTTCGCGCGTGCGGCGCCGGATCGTCACCGATCGTGATCTGCGGATACTGCGTCGTGGCCAGCGCGTCGACGTCGAGCAGCTCGCCGAGCAGCGCGATCGCGAGATCGAGCGCGTGGGCGCCCTGAATGGTTACGAGCGTAACGCCGTTTTCGGCCTTTTCCGAATAGGCTTCAGCGTTCGGAGTGTTTGCGCCGAACCCGACCGTGCTCGCATACACGCGCACGGTCAAGGGCCGCCCGATCGCCCCGGACATGACGAGCTCGTGCGCCCGGCGGGCAGCGGGGTTCATGCGTGTTTGTAGTCCGACCGCGGCGTGGACGCCGGCGGCCTGCGCGGCGGCCGCGATCTCGTCCGCTTCAGCACGATCGCGGCCGAGCGGCCACTCGCAATAGACGTGTTTGCCCGCCGCCAGCGCCGCCAGCACCAGCGGCCGATGGTCGGGGGCTTTGACGCAGATCGCGACAACGTCGACCGCGCGATCGTGGATTAACTCAGCCGCGTCGGCGTAGGCCGCCGGTGCTCCGAAGGCCTCGGCGGCAGCCGTTGCCGTCTCGCGGCTGTTGGTCGCTACGGCCGCAAGCTCGAATCCGGCCAGGCCTTGCACGGCCGGAACGTGCGACTCCTTTGCCCAGCCGCGATCCGGACTTGCACCGATGATTCCGACCAGCAGTTTGTCGCTCACGCCGGACCACGTACCCGCGCCCATGCGGACATAGCACCGGTGCGCGATGTAACCACCGCTTCTCGCGTGCGGTCCTACGAATGCCAACGTTCGAAAGTGATCATGCTCCAGACCATTCTTCCGTTCACCGAAGACATCGAGCGCCGCGTTCGGCCGATTTACGATCGCGTCGCGAGCGTCATCCCAGCCGCCGAGTGGCCGCTCTTCGCGCCTTATATCGACGCCATCAACCGGCTCAAGAGCGAGAAGAACGCGGTGATCCTCGCGCACAACTACCAGACGCCGGAAATTTATCATGGCGTGGCGGATATCGTCGGAGACTCGCTGCAGCTCGCGCGCGAAGCGACGCGCACCGCCGCCGACGTCATCGTCGTGTGTGGGGTGCATTTCATGGGCGAGACGGCGAAGATTCTCAACCCCACGCGAACGGTCGTCGTCCCGGACGCCGGTGCGGGATGTTCGCTTGCCGAATCGATTACGGCTGCCGACGTGCGGGCACTGCGCATGCGGTATCCGGGCGTCCCCGTCGTGACGTACGTGAACACGAGCGCCGAGGTCAAAGCCGAGTCGGACATCTGCTGCACGTCGGCGAACGCGCTAAAAGTTGTGGAGTCGCTCGGCGTGCCGCGCGTCGTCATGATCCCCGACGAGTTCCTCGCAGCCTACGTCGCGTCGAACACGGCGGTCGAAATCATCTCGTGGAAGGGCCACTGCGAGGTGCACGAGCGCTTTCGGGCGATCGACGTCGAGCAGCTGCGCGAAGGTGACGACGGTGTCGTCGTCATCGCGCATCCCGAATGTCCACCCGATGTGATCGCGGCAGCCGATTTCGCCGGCTCGACCGCCGCGATGATCGACTACGTGCGCAATCATCAGGGGAAGCGCGTCGTGATGTTGACGGAATGCTCGATGAGCGACAACGTCGCGGCCGAATTCCCCAACGTGGAGTTCGTGCGCCCGTGCAATCTCTGCCCGCACATGAAGCAGAACTCGTTGCCGAAGATTCTGCGTTCGCTCGAAACGCTGCAAGATGAAATCCTGGTCGACGAATCCGTCCGCGTCCGCGCGATGCGTTCACTCGAGGCAATGCTCGCGATCATATAATGTGCGACCGGCTGGACTGATCGGCGCCGGCGCGCGAAACGGTGCCGACATGAACGCCGCCGTGAACAGCGCGCAGGAGAAAAGGAAGACGGTCGGCGTGCTGAACGTCGAGATGCCGTCTTCGCTTGCGCGTTGCCGGTCGTTCACCAGCGTGATGACGACGAACGTCAATCCGGTCAGCGCCGCCGCTGCCGAACCGCCTCGTGCACCTCAGCTACGCGTGAGGGCGCGTTCCGCTTCGGCGGCCGCTCGCATGCCGCTGGCGAAGGCGCCGCTGACCGTTCCGCCTTGACCGTCCGTCGCCGTCGCTTCGCCCGCGAAGAACAACGTCTCGTCGACCGGCTTGCCGAGTACCGCCCGCGCGCTGCAATGTGCCGTCGTCCGTACACGTCCACGATCGGTCGCCGGTTCCGGCGGTGCCGAGACCCGCGCGCCGAAGCAGCGCCGATGTCTCGGGCGCGTCGCCGTAGATGAATTCCGCACCGAGCTCGGCCGGCGCGTCGACGGAGCCGACGTGCTGCCACCGCACGCGACCGCCGACGCGGTCGCGTGCGTCGACCACGATCACGCGAATCGAACGCGCAGCCAGCGCGAGCGCGGCGGCGAGTCCCGCCGCACCGGCCCCAACGACGAGGACGTGCGCGTCACGCGAAGTGCTGTCTTCCATCACGGTGGTATTGCCGCGCGATCGTCTCCATCATGCTCGTTCCGTCCGAATCGCGGGACTCGATGCTACGGCGGCTGCCGATTGGGGAAACAGTCGCCCATGAATGCCGAGATGACGCTCAATGTGAACGGCGTGTCGCGTACGATATCGATCGATACGCGAGTAACGCTCCTGGATTTGCTGCGGGATCGCTTGGAACTCTTCGGTACGAAGAAGGGCTGCGATCACGGGCAGTGCGGGGCGTGCACCGTCTTGCTCGACGGGCGGCGCGTGAACAGCTGCCTCGCTCTCGCCGTCGCACATCAAGGCGCAGAGATCGTCACGATCGAGGGGCTTGCGGACGACGGCACACTGCACCCGATGCAGCGCGCGTTCGTCGAGCACGACGCGTTGCAGTGCGGCTACTGCACGCCGGGCCAAATTTGCTCGGCGGTCGGCATGTTGGGCGAGATCGAGGACGGCTGGCCGAGTGCGGTAACGCCGCTCGGCGCCGAACGGGCCGAGTTGAACGACGCGGAAATTCGCGAGCGCATGAGTGGTAATCTGTGCCGCTGCGGTGCGTATGTCAATATCGTTCCGGCGATCGCCGAGGCGGCGACGCGATGACGCCGTTTGCATACGAGCGCGCGAGCGACGCGTCGGCGGCCGTCGCTCTCGGCGCACGTGCGGGCGCGTCGTTCCTGGGCGGCGGTACAAACCTGGTCGACTTGATGCGGCTCGGCGTCGCGACGCCTGGGCTGCTCGTCGACGTCGCGCAATTACCGTTCGATACGATCGAGTTGCTCGCCGACGGCACGGTGCGTATCGGCGCGTCGGTGCGCAACAGCCTCCTCGCCGCCGACGCGACGATTCGGCGCGAATTTCCGGCGCTCTCGATGGCGTTGCTTGCGGGTGCGTCGGGTCAGCTTCGGAACGTGGCGACGACCGGCGGCAATTTGTTGCAGCGCACGCGCTGTACCTATTTCATGAATGCCGAGCTCCCGTGCAACAAGCGTGTACCGGGCAGCGGCTGTCCGGCGCGGACGGGATACCATCGCTATCATGCGATTCTCGGAGCGTCCGAGCAGTGTATTGCTACGCACCCCTCCGATATGGCGGTGGCGATGATGGCCTTCGATGCGCGCATCCGCATCCAAAACGCTGCCGGCACGCGAACGATTCCGATCGGCGACTTCTATCGGTTGCCGGGCGACGCGCCGCAGCGGGACAGCGTCCTTGACGCCGGCGACCTCATCACCGCCGTCGATTTGGCACCGCTTGCATTTGCGCGCCGGTCGATGTACCGGAAAGTGCGCGACCGGGCATCGTATGCGTTTGGGCTCGTGTCCATCGCGACGGCACTCGACCTCGCCGACGGCATCGTGCGCGACGTACGCATCGCGTGGGGCGGGGTCGCGCACCATCCGTGGCGCGCGCGAGCTGCCGAAGCCGTCCTGCGTGGGTCGCGGTTCGACGAGGCGACGCTGCGCGAAGCCGTGGACGCCGAACTTGCGGCGGCCCAACCGTTGCCGGAGACGGCCTTCAAACTCCCGCTGCTGCGGAATCTCACCACACGCGTCCTGCTCAACCTGGGGGCCCGGCCGTGACCGCTACAACGCAAGAAATCGGACGGGCGCGTCCACGCGACGACGCCGGGTTGAAGGTGCAAGGCCAGGCAACGTATGCGTACGAGTTCCCGATCGATCGGGTGACGCATGTGTTCGCCGCGCAAAGCACGATTGCAAAAGGGCGTATCGTTCGCATCGAAACGGATGCCGCAGAGGCCGTCGACGGCGTACTCGCGGTCATCACGCATCGGAACGCGCCGCGGTTGCAGCCGGCGCCGCCGCCGGACATCGTCGTGCTGCAGTCGGACCGCATCGCGTATCACGGCCAAGTGGTCGCGGCGGTCGTTGCCGAGACCCCCGAAGCCGCGCGCTACGCCGCCGGTCTCGTTCGGATCGAATATGCACCCGAGCCGCATGCCGTCGATCTCGATCTCGATCGGCCGGACCTTTACACGCCGGCGCAGTTGAACGGCGGCTACACGAGCGACACGTTCAAGGGCGATGTCGAAGCGGGTCTGGCCCTCGCGCCGATCACGCACGAGTTCGTCTACACGACGCCGACCTATCACAACAATCCGATCGAGATGCATGCGACGATCGGCGACTGGCGGGACGACGGCGTGACATTGCACTACTCGAGCCAAGGGGTCTACGCGGTGCGGCAGAGCGTCGCGGGCGTCTTGGGTGTCCCGGCCGAGCGCGTGCGCGTCATTTCACCGTACGTCGGCGGCGGATTCGGCTCGAAGGGCGCCGCATGGCCGAACGTGACCGTTGCCCTGATGGCGTCGCGCGTGGTGGGGCGGCCGGCGAAAATAATGTTGACGCGGCAGCAGATGTTCTCACTCGCGGGTCACCGCACGCCGACGCATCAGCGGATCACGATCGGCTCCGAGCGCGACGGCCGGCTTGTCGCCGTCGCCCATGACACGATCGAGCAGAGCTCGGTCGTCCAGGAGTTCGCGGAGCAGACGGGCGTCGCGACGCGCGCCATGTACCGCACGCCGAACCTTCGGACGACGCATCGGCTCGCGACCTGCGACATCCCGGTGCCGTCGTGGATGCGCGCTCCGGGCGAATGCCCGGGGATGTTCGCGCTCGAATCAGCGATCGACGAAACGGCCAACGCCTGCGGCATCGATCCGGTAGAGTTTCGGATCGTGAACGAACCCACGCGGCGTCCGGAAGACGATCTTCTGTTCAGCACGCGTAATCTCGTCGCGTGTTTGCGCGAAGGCGCCCGCCGCATCCGGTGGGACGAGCGCGCGGCGCAGCCGCGTTCGCGCCGTGACGGGCGGTGGCTGATCGGCCTCGGGGTCGCGTCATCGCTCTACCCGCTCTACTCGCTCCCGGGCAACGCGGCCCACGTATCCGTCACGCCGGACGGCCGGTATCGCGTCGAGATCGGCGCCGCCGACATCGGTCAAGGATCGTGGACCGTGTTGCGGCAGATTGCCGCCGACGCGCTGGACGTCGCCATCGACGACGTCACGATGGCGATCGGCGATACCGCGTTCCCGCCCGCTTCGATCGCCGGCGGCTCATCGGGAACGACGAGTTGGGGCTCTGCCGTTACGTTCGCGTGCCGCGAATTGCGCCGGGTGCTGCACGAGGAACACGGCGATCGCATTCCGGCCGGCGGCCTCGACGTCATGAAAGAGGCGCCCGAGAACCCCGATCTCAAGCAGTTTGCGATGTACTCCTTCGGTGCACAGTTCGCCGAAGTGCGCGTCGATATGGATACCGGCGAGATTCGCGTCCCGCGCATGTGCGGCATCTTCGCCGCCGGCCGCATCATCAATCCGACGACCGCGCGATCGCAGTTCATCGGCGGTATGACGATGGGCTTGTCGATGGCGCTCCACGAGCAGACGGTCATCGACTCGACGTTCGGGCACTACGTCAACCACGACTTCGCCGAATATCATATCGCCGTGAACGCCGACGTCGGCGAGATCGACGTCGGGTGGATCGACGAGTATGACGCGCGCGCCAACCCGATGGGATCGAAGGGCATCGGCGAGATCGGCATCGTCGGCACGGCAGCCGCGATCGCTAACGCGGCCTACAACGCCACGGGCATTCGTGTTCGCGACCTTCCCGTGACGCTGGACAAGCTGCTGGCAGCGGACGACGGGGCCCGATTTGCGCCTCAGTGAAAGTTTCGGGCGCGAACGTTGTCGGTGGTGCCGTCGGTTTCCAGGGGCCAGCAGCGCTTCATGACCAGGTCGAGCACGCCGTACTCTTTTTGCAACGTGCCTTCGATGATCAGGCATTGTGACGAGCGGATCGTGCGGCGGTTGCGTTCGTAGACGTCGGGGCGCACGATCACGTTGACGAGGCCGGTTTCATCCTCGAGCGTGAGAAAGACGAAGCCTTTCGCCGTGCCGGGCCGTTGCCGCGTGATGACGAGACCGCCGACCTTGCAGACGAGATTGTTCGGCATCGCGGTGAGGCGCGCGGCGGCGAGGACGTTGTGTGCGTCGAGCCGCTCGCGAAAGTGCGCGATCGGCTGAACGTCGCTCACGCCGGTCGCGTGGATGTCCAGGGTCGTCGATTCGATGGCGGTGAGCGGACGCAGCGGTGTGGGCGGTTCGTCGTCGACGTCCATCGCGCGGCCGAGTTCGCCGCGCGCTTCACGTTCGTCGATCGCCCGCAGCGCCCACATCGCCTCGCGGCGCGTGCCGAACCACGAGGCGAATGCATCAGCCGCCGCGAGGTTCTCGAGCGATTCGCGCGAGAGCTGTGTGCGTCGCGCAAAATCGAGCAAGTCCGTGAACTCGCCGCCGTGCGTGAGCGCGGCTTCGAGATGCTCGCGCTGCGCCTCACCCATGCCGCGCACGAGGTGGAAACCAAGCCGCAGCGCCCCGGCCCGATCGACGAAGCTCCACCATTCGCTCTCGTTCACCGCGATCGGCTTCACGACGACGTCGTGCCGGCGCGCATCGTTCACCAGCACTTCGGTTGAATAGAAGCCCATCGGCTGGACGTTGAGAATCGCCGCGCAGAAGATCGCCGGTTCGTGACACTTCACGTACGCCGATGCGTATGCGAGCAGCGCGAAACTCGCAGCGTGCGATTCGGGGAAGCCGTAGTCGGCGAATCCTTCGAGCATGTGAAAGAGTTTGTCGGCCGCGTCGCGCTCGATACCGTTCGCGACCATGCCGGCGACGAGCCGCGGATAGATCTCCGCCATGCGTTCGCGCGAGCGTTTGTGGCCCATTGCGCGGCGTAGCTGATCGGCCTCGCCGGCGGAGAAGCCGGCGGCTTCCATCGCCATACGCATCCCCTGCTCTTGGAAAAGCGGCACGCCGAGCGTGCGTTCGAGGATCGGTTTGAGCTTGGGGTGCGGATACGTCACCGGCTCGAGCCCGTTGCGGCGGCGCAAGAACGGGTGGATCATGTCGCCTTGAATCGGTCCGGGACGGATGATCGCGACCTGCATGACGATGTCGTAGAAACAGGTCGGCCGTAAGCGCGGCAACATCGACTGCTGCGCACGCGATTCGATCTGGAAGACGCCGATCGTGTCGGCCTTTTGCATCATCTCGTAGGTCGGGCGATCGTCGTTCGGAATCGTGCCCAGTGCGATCGTGGTGCGCTCGGGATAGCGGCGCGCGTAGAGCGCGAACGCATCGCGCAGCAGCGAGAGCATCCCCAAGCCCAGCAAGTCGATCTTGATGAGGCCGAGATCGCCGAGATCGTCTTTGTCCCATTGCACGATCGTGCGATCGCGCATCGTTGCCCACTCGACCGGCGCGACGTTCACGAGCGGATCGCGCGTGATCACCATGCCCCCTGAATGGATGCCCATGTGTCGCGGAAAACCGTCGATGCGCCGGCAGATTTGCATCAAGAGCGTACCGACGTCGCCGCCTACCGGCCCGCGAAGCACCTCGGGCTCGGGGCCGAAATCTTTCGCGGTAAATCCATACTGATGTGAGGGGTGTGCTTTTATTTTCGGTGCCACGGCGTTCTGCGGATCGGCGCGATTGGCCACCGCACGCATTGGGGTCCCCACCGCGTTTGCACGGTAGGGGGGCCCCGGGCGCTCTGCGTCCGGGGGCGTGGAGCCGTAGGCGGAACGCTTTTCAACCGATGGGATCCCGGCCGCGTTTGCGCGGTGGGGTGTCTCGTCGGCATCTTGAAAGCCGGGCGTGAACGGACGGCCGCCGGTCGACGCCGGCTGATCTTCGCCGCGCGACGGAACGACGTTACTGCCCGCATCGAAGTCGCGCCGTCGCTGCACCGACGCGGGCAGCGCCGCATAGTCGACGTGCTCGGCACCGAGTGCGCCGGCGAGCGATTCGCGCGCATCGTATTCGCGCACGATCTGATCGACTTGTCCGAGTGAGAGTCCGAGTGCTTTGCCGACATCGCGAATCGCTGAGCGCGTGCGGTACGTGATCACCTCCGCCGCCATCGCCGCATGATGTCGTCCGTAGCGATCGTAGACGTACTGGATTACCTTTTCGCGATCTTGATGTGCGAAGTCGATGTCGATGTCGGGAACTTCGTTGCGTTCTTCGGTGAGAAACCGTTCGAAAAGCAATTCGCCGGCGATCGGATCAACCGCCGTGATACCGAGCGCGTAACATACTGCCGAGTTTGCCGCCGAGCCGCGACCTTGCGCGAGCACGCCCAGTTTTTTAGCGGCGTTCGCAATGTCCCAGACAACCAAAAAGTAGCCTGCGAGATCCATGCGCGCGATGATGCCGAGCTCGTATTCGAGTTGCCGTTCGATCTTCGGCGCGAACGGATACGCGTACCGTTCGCGTGCGCCGTTCATCACGAGCGTGCGCAAAAATGACTGATGGCTCGTCTCATCGCCGGGGATGGGGAAGTGCGGAAACTGCCCGCGCAGTTTCTCTAACCGGAACGTAGCGCGTTCGACGATCGCAAGCGTATTCGCGATCGCCTGCGGATAAGCAGCGAACCGGCGCGCCATCGCTGCCGGCGATTTCAGATCAAACTCCGCATTGGGCCGCAACAGCGTGCCGGCGTCGTTGAGCGTGTGCTTGTATTTGACGCACGTCATCACGTCGCACAGCCGTGCGTCGGCGCGATCGACGTACGCAACGCCGTTGGTCGCCACGTACGGCACATCGAGCGTGCGTGCGAGCCGCACCAGGGCTTGCACGAGTGCGCCGTCTTCGGGCCGCAGGTGGTGTTGCAATTCGAGAAAGAAGCGGCCCGGAAAGAGGTCGCGCAAGCGTGCCCCGAGCGCAACGGCGGCGTCGTCGTCGCGTGCGCGCAGCGCTTTCTCGACAAGACCGTTTGTGCCGCCGGAAAGCGCGATCACGCCGTCGGTGCGCCCGTCGAAGTCGGTCAGTTGCGCACGCGCGTCGCGCTTGCGACCGCGCAGCTGCGCGAGCGAGATCAACTCGCAGATGTTGGCGTAGCCGCGATCGTTTTCAGCCAGCAGCACGATCCGCGGCGTACGGGTCGGCACCTCATGCGAGGGCCGCGCTGGCCGGCTTGGTTTGATCGTCTCGGCCGGCGGGGTGCGGCCTTCGGGATCAGGCTCGTCGAGCGTGAGCTCGACGCCGCAGATCGCCGGCAGCTTCCGCTCCCGAGCTGCCTTCGCGAAGCGGACGGCACCGTATAACCCGTCGCGGTCGGTGAGCGCCATGCCGGCGAATCCGAGACGGGCCGCCGCGTCCGCCAACTCTTCGGGGTGCGAGGATCCCTCGAAGAATGAGAAGTTCGACCACGCATGGAGCTCGGCGTACGCGGGTGATACCATCGGACGCCCATCATAATCGAACATATGTTCGATATGCAAGCCGTCGGGTGTGTCCGTTCGTGGGCATATGTGAAGCGCGGCGTGTGCCGTGGAGGGTGCATTCCGACATCACTCGAGCCGGCCGTCGCCGCGAAACGGGTCCTTCTCGTCGTCAACGTGCACGCGCGCAAAGGGCGCCGCGCGCGCGATGCGGCAAAAGCGTGTCTCGAACGCAGCGGCCATCACGTCGTGGTGCCGGAATTACGCCATGCGCGTGATATCAGCCGCGCAATTTCCGATCAGCGCGGAAGCGCCGACGTCATCGTGGTGGGCGGCGGCGATGGAACGCTGGTCGCCGCCATTCCCGGCATCCGCGCACTCGGCGTTCCGCTCGCGATTCTACCGCTCGGTACGACGAACGAACTGGCGCGAACGTTGCATATTCCGTTCGCGCTCGAAGCCGCGTGTGGTTTGATTGCGACCGGCACGCCGCGCACGATCGACGCCGCCAACGTCAACGGATTTTGGTACTTCAACGAAGCGAGTATCGGCCTCTCGACGCACGTCGCCCGACTGCAGACCGGCGAGATGAAGAGCCGTTGGGGAATGCTATCCATTCCGATCGCGACGGTGCGCGCGTGGCGCTCGTTGCGCCCGTATTATCTCACCGTCGAAAGCATGCACGGCAAGCACGAATTCCGCACCGTCCAATTGACGATTGCCAACAGCTATCGTTTCGGCGGCGTCGTCGAGAATCGCGAAGCCGAGATCGACGACGGGATGCTCGAACTCTACAGCATCGACATTCGCAGTACGTTCGACGTTCTGCACGTCTTGCGCGCCGTCGCGCGCCGCCGCTTCCCCGAAGCGCGCAACGTTACGACGCTCCGCGCGCCGGCATTCACCGTACGCGGACGCCGCCGCCATCACGTTGCGGCCGACGGCGAACGCGCGGCCGTCACGCCGGCTGAATTTCGCGTTGAACGCAAGGCGATCACCGTGCTGGTCCCGGCATGATTCGCCGCTGGCGCGCCGACGCGCTCGCAACGAGCGTCACCGCGATCGACGTCGCCGACCTGCGGGCCCGCGGCATCGAAGGAGCGATCGTCGATCTCGACAACACGCTCGTCGCGTATCGCATGCTCGAACCATCGCTGCCCGAAGCGCGCTGGGTGCGCGACGCGAGCGCCGCGGGATTGCGCATCGTGGTGGTGACGAACAACGCGACGCCGTGGGCCAGAGCGGTCGCCGAAAATCTCGGCGTTCCCTGTATCACGAACGCGCGGAAGCCGTTCCCGCGGGCGTTTCGTCGCGCCCTCGGCGTGCTCGGGCTGGCGCGCGAAGCGGTCGTCGTGATCGGCGATCAGTTCTTCACCGACGTCCTGGGCGCGAAATTCTACGGGCTCTCGGTCATTCTGGTGCCGCCGCTGGCCGCTCGTGACCCGTTGAACACGCGCCCGTTGCGTTGGCTGGCGCGCCTTTTGCGCATGGAAACCAGGGCGTATCGCCCCCCGACGTAAGGTGGCTTACGGTGACGTTCGTGTAATTTCACTATGCTCTTACACATCACTCATTCATTACAAAGGGAAGTTCATTATGAAGATGTGGATAGCTACGGTCGCTGCGATGGCGGCGATTGGAACGGGAAGCGCCGCGATGGCGCAGACGGCCACGGGCGATGCCATGCACGGCGATGCCATGTCGGCCACGATGCCGACGATGGTGTGCCGAGCGGCGCAAAAGGGCGAAACGGCGACGGCGCATCTTAGCGGCGGCGGCGACATCGTTTGCAAAAAAGTCGACATGGCGAAAATGATGAAGGGCCCGGACACCGCTGCCAACACGACGAAAGCCGCGGAGGACGCCGCGTGGCAGAAAGAACTGATGCAGATTCAGCTCCCGCTCAACGGTTCGCCGGGCTAACGCGAGTTTGTTCGCTCGCGCCGGCGCGTGATTCGTGCGGCCGGCACGGGCGGACGCTGCGGACGCGGGCGGTGCGGCGCAAACGGTTCCGGGACGAACGCGGGGAGTTCGGGGGTTTTGGCGCGATCGAGGCGTTTACCGAGGGTGCGTTCGATCTGCGAGAAGTACTTTTCTTCATCGGCTGAGACGAACGTGATCGCATCGCCGGTCGCTTTTGCGCGAGCAGTGCGACCGACGCGATGCACGTAATCTTCGGGCACCATCGGCACGTCGTAATTCACGACGTGGCCGAGTTCCGCGATATCGATGCCGCGCGCGGCGATGTCCGTCGCGACCAGCACGCGAAATTTCCCGCGCTTGAAATCGGTGAGGGCACGCGTGCGCTGGGCTTGAGAGCGATCGCCGTGAATGCGGTCGGCCGGGATGCCGTTCTTTTCAAGAAAGAGTGCGAGTCGGTTGGCGCGCGCTTTGGTGCGCGTGAAGGCGATCGCGCTGAAGATGTTGTTGTCTTTGAGCAGTTCGAGAAACAAGTCGTTCTTGCGCTGTTGATCGATCGAGTAGATCGTCTGCGTGATGCCGACCGCGGGACCTTTGCCGGGCGCGAGATCGATGCGCACCGGTTCGTGCAACAGCTCTTTCGCGAGCCCCGCGATTTCGTTCGGAATCGTGGCCGAGAAGAATAACGTTTGTTTACGCGCGGGAAGCGCGCGCAATACGCGGCGCACCGCCGGCAGGAAGCCCATGTCGAGCATACGATCCGCTTCGTCGAGGACGAGCAGCGTCACGCCCTCGAGCGATGCCGTCTTTTGCGCGAGATGATCGAGTAGGCGTCCGGGCGTCGCGACGATGATGTCCGTGCCCCGGCGAAACGCTCCGACTTGCTGGGCGAAACCGACGCCGCCATATACCGCCGCCACGCGCACGTTGGTGTACTTGGCAAACGCGGTCATGTGCTGCGTGATCTGCACCGCGAGTTCGCGCGTGGGCGCGAGGACGAGCGCGCGGGTGGTTCCGCGCGGCTGGTCCATCAACGCCGCGATGAGCGGCAGTCCGAAGGCGGCGGACTTGCCGCTTCCCGTAGCGGCGCTCGCCAGGAGATCTCGACCGGCCAGCGCGGGGGGAATAGCGGCGGATTGAACCGGCGTCGGTTCGCTGAACTGAAGGTCACGGACGGCCTTCAAGAGCTCGGGACGGAGCCCGAGCGAGTCAAATGTGGACAAAACGATCGTTTCTGGGTGGGGGCGACACGTAAGTTTCTCACGTTGCCTTCCGCTGGTCAACGACAGCAGTCGGCGCTTTCTTCGGGGTTTCTCAATCGTAGACGCCGCGCACGTGCCATCCGTGCGCCTCGCGGGCGATGCGCACGAGCGATCCGTCATCGAGAAGCACGTCGTATTCGTCGCGCACGATGCGCACGCTCGAACCGGTCATGTCCGCCCACCAGCCTTCGTCGATGCGCCAGGGTCCCGCGCAGTCGAGCACCTGTGCTTCGGGCGTGCCGACGAAGCGCGGTTGACCGCCGATGACGCGCACGTTCACCGGCTGCGGCTCGAGCGTGCGCAATTGCAGCGTCGCGGTCGCCGGCAGCGCGGCGACGGTGGAGACGGCGTGCCACGTCTTCGTCACGAGCGGGTCGAGCGTGAACGCTTCGAGCGTGGAGCGCCGTTCGTCGCGGGCTGCTTCGATGAGGTGCGGCCGCAGCGCGCGGCCTTCGCCGAGAGCCGCTTCGATACGCGCGAGCACGATGCCGAGGGCATCCGGATCGGGATCGCTCGCGGCAAAGAGCGCGAGCGGCACACCGCCGCTTTCCAAGCCGTCCGCCGACAAGCGCAGCCCGACGACCGGCGCTTCGAGCGTGAGCCCCTCGAGTCGCGCGCGCAGTAGTTCGAAGAGCGTCGCGGGCAAGCCGGTGGGCTGTGCGACGCGCGTCGTCACCTCACGCAGGTCGCCGTTTTCGCATTCGAGCGTGAGAACGAGCCGGCCGGCCCGTTTCCCTGCTGCTCCGAGATCGTCGACGACCGTGCCGACCAGCGCGCGTAGCGCAAAGAGCACGGCGTCTTCCGAGGTGGCTTCGCCTTCGCCGTAGAGGCGACGGTCGATCCGCAGTTCGCGCGGCCGTGGGCGGAGCGGCCGCCGGTCGATGCCGCGCGCCCGATCGTGCCAGACGGAGGCCTCAGGCCCGAAGCGACGCACGAACGGCCCGTGGGGAAGCGCCGCGAGTTCGCCGAGCGTCGTAATGCCGAGCAGCCGCAGCCGCTCGCGAACGTCCGGGCCGCACGCGAGAAGCTCGAGCGTGAGCGGTGCCACGAAGGCCGCCGGATGGCCGGTGCAGATCGCGTTCCCGCGCGTCGCCGCGGCGTGGGCGACGAACGGGTTGGGACCGACCCCCACGCAGACGGGAAGATCGAATCCGGCGAGGGCACCGCGGACGGCGGCCACCCATCCGGCGGCGGCGCCCTCGATACCCTGCATCTCGAGCAGCGCCCGTCCCCAGCCGTCGTCTTGGACCAACGGGGAGGCGGCATCGAGCGCTTCCAACACGCCGTGCCAGATCGTTGCATCGCGTGCGACGTCGTCCACGACCGTCGCTGCTTCGGGCGCCACCGCTTGGGCCTGCACGAGCGTCATCCCCGGCCGCACGCCCAGCGCCGCTGCCGGAAGGGAGCAGTCGACGACCCGGCCACGCTCGATCTTGTCCGCCACAAGCACGGGAGTGTCGAGGTCGACGGCCTGCGTGAGGCGGGCAACCGCAAGCCGAAAAGCAGGAATCCAGACGCAAATGACCGGCACGGGAGAGCCATGATATCGAACATACGTTCGATTGTCAACGGAATTTATATGTACTTGGATTTGCCGCGGCGTGGCGACGCAGCGAGTTCGTTACGCTCTTCATGGGTGACGTGTGGATGGAAGAAGAAGGGCTCGTGCTTGACGCTACGGCGCTCGAAGACAAACCAGGAAGGCCGCCTCGAGACGGTCGCCGTCGCGTATGGCAGCGAGCCGACGACCTGCCCCCGTGCGCCCTACGCGCGTGGCTTGCTTCGGCCAGCCTCGTCGATGGACCGCTGTTTGTCGGGCTGACGCCGCAAGGCGGATTGCGCGAGGCGGCACTCAGGGATCGGATGGTGGCTCACGTCGTTAAACGCCGCTGCAAGGTCGCCGGAATGAATCCGGAGCACATTGCCGGCCACAGCCTACGGCGTGGGTTCGCGACGGCCGCCGCCCGGGCCAAAAAGCCTGACCGCATGATCAAACGCCATAGCCGCTGGAAGAGCGCTGCCATGCTCGACCGCTATATCGAGGACGGCACACGATGGGACGACAATGCGACCATCGGGCTTGGGCCCTAAGGCCGCGGCCCCTGGATGGATGCCAACGCCGAATCACAGAGCGTCTTTGATTACGCGGTGCTGCCGTTTCCGTATCACGCCAATTGCTCGACAAACCACTCGCGGGCATCGGTGATCGCCTTGTCCCTCGCTGTTGTGTCCCTGCCCTTGCCTTGCGGGTAGAGATCATAATGCTTCCCTGGAAACATGATGAGCGACTTCGGCTCCAGGGCGGCGTTATAGGCCTCCATTTGCCCCGCTCTGAGGGTGTCACGTTCGGTTAAGACCATCCGCATCGGCCTCGGCGAGATCGACTTCATCAAGTGGACGATGTCGAGTGCAAGCGTCGGCTCGAAGGAGCGAATCGTCAGTCGCCCCTTCGCATTTCTGAGCTCCTCTTTGTTGAAAGCCAAACCGCGCTCGTATTCTTCCGCGCTCGGGTCAGGCTGGTACACCATATAGCGGGGCTCCTTCCCTAAAGCCCGGTCGCGACGATCGTCCGCGAAATCACGAAGGAGTTGAGCGACATCACCGCCGCTGCAGGCTGAAGCGCCGTGGTGCAGCCACAGGCCTTCTGGGAAGATCCCGGGCACCTGCGCGAGGACGCAGTTCACGCGCTGATCGAGCGCTGCCACCGCCAAGACGTTCCGGCCTCCGAGGCTGGTACCCCATAGTCCGATCCGCGCGTGATCAATTTCTGCAAGGGTCGTCGCAAGGGTAATTGCGTTCTGAAAATCCTCAATCTGCCCGCAGTGATCGACTTCCTCCCGTGGCGTACCCTCGCTGTCGCCGAAATTGCGATAATCAAAGGTCATTGCCGCAATACCCGCGGCGACGAAGGCATCGGCGAACGCCGGAATCTCCCATTCTTTGAGACCGCCCATGCCGTGAGCGAAGATAACGAGCGGGTGCGGGGCGCCGCCGTCAGGCATCCGAAGCCAGCCGCGCAGGAGGATTCCGCCTGAATCAAACTCGATGTCGCGTCGACTGGAAAAAGATGAACCAGTTCCTATCATTTGCATCTCTCCTCGTTTATAAAGTTACGAACGAACGTCGGAAGGTGAGCAGACGAGAGTCCGTCCGCCATCCACGACGAGCACCTGCGGTGGTGAATCCACTACGCATTGCATGATGTGAGCCTGCGCCAGGTCAACCGGATCGCCGCCCGTGTTGCCGGCCACCGTTGATCTAGACCCCAGCACGTGCGAAGAAGGGTCTGTTTTGAGATTTGCGCCGAGACCGTCGTTGCTGTGGCTAGGTATGGGCTTTGCGCGGCAAGTTGTCTCTGGAAAAATTTCCGATGTGCGAGCAAAATTCGCCGAATTGACCGCTTATATCAGTGCGCCTTTGCGGCACTCGCATCGCGACTTTGGAGGCGGCTTATCAGACCAATAAGCCGCCGCCGTCGACCGGCAGCGTCTGTCCGGTCACGTAGTCGTTGAGCATAAAGTAAGTATAGGCTTGTGCCGTCTCGACCGGCGCCGCGCCGCGGGGTATCGGTAGCTTTGCTACGATCGATTGCAGCATGGCTTCCCCCATCTTCTTCGTCTGGTCCGTGAGGGTGAAGCCCGGAGAGACCGCGTTGACGCGTACGGGTGCGAGATCCATCGCGAGGCCACGAACCAGGTGCTCAATTGCTCCCGCGACCGCGGTCGGCATCGGGGCGCCTTTGCTCGGGCGCTGCGAGAGAATTCCGCTTGTCAGCGTGATCGAACCGTCTTCGGCGATCGTACGACAGCCGTACTTCACCGCCGCGAGCGCGCCCCAGAAACGTACGTCCAGGAGTCCGCGCGCTTCGGTCAAGTCGAGGTCCCGAGCGGAGACGAACATCGGCCCACCCCAGTCACCTGCGGTTATGGCGAGATGGTCGAACGCACCAAGTTCTTCGAAGAAGCCGGCAACGTTGGCCTCATCGCGCAGATCGACGGTGTGACCCGTTGCCCCGTGCAGGCGATCAACGGCCGTCGTTACGCTCGCCTCGGTGGTCGAACCGATGACAACGTCAGCGCCTTGCGCACGGGCAAGTTCAGCGACGGCGAATCCGATTCCAGTCGCGCCGCCGATCACAATCACACGCTTCCCAGCGAGGGAGATTCCATTACCGGCGAAGTCAGGCATCATACCGTCTCCGTTATTTTTGCGGCGAAATACTGGGCTGAATGCTGGAGGTCGAGAAGAAGTCCGGGCTGCTTTGGCTGCCACCCCAGCCGTTCTTGCGTCCACCGGCTTGAGGCCGGGGCGTCCAATCCAACGAACATTGCAAGCGCGCCGAAATGATCAGCTGCTTCATCGGGTGATTTGGTGGCGACCGGAACATTTAAGCGTTGGCCGATCACGCCGGCAATATCTCGGAATGCGATCCCCTCATCGGCGACGCCATGATATCTGGCTGGCACACCCTTTTCGAGCGCTAAACGGTAGAGATGCGCTACATCGAGTCGGTGCACCGCAGGCCACCGGTTCTGCCCGTCGCCCACGTATGCCGAGACGCCCTTTGTGCGCGCGATGTCGATGAGCATTGCAACGAAGCCGTGATCGCCGTCTCCATGGACGGAGGGTGCAGGGCGTACCACTGCCACGCTTGTGCCTTGCTCTGCAACGAAGCGCGCTGCTTCCTCACTCGCGACACGGGGGGAATCGGCGGAGGTCAATGAGCCCGCATCATCTTCAGTCGCAATGCGGCCTGGCGCAACGAGCGCAGTACCGGAGGTAATGACCAAGGTGCGGTCGGAGCCCGCGAGCGCGGAGCCAAGAGCCTCAATAGCGCGTCGGTCGATCTCGCAGACTTTCTTGAAGTCACTAAAGTCGTGGACGAAGCCGGTGTGAATCACGCCGTCCGTGGCAGCGGCTCCGCTGCGCAGGCTCTCCCCATCCTCGAGACCGCCACGATGCACTTGAGCACCAGCGGCCGTGAGCGACGCGGCGGAGGCATCCGAACGGGCAAGGCCGAGCACTTGATGCCCCCCTTGCAGCAGCTCTTGGACGATGGCGGAACCGATGAATCCGGTGGCGCCGGTGACAAAGACTCGCATGAAATTCTTCTCTCGATCGGATTAGCGTTACGCCCCCTATTGAACGGGATCAAGGCCCCGGCGCGGTAGGTCGAAAATGCCGAGTTCTTGGACGATCCTGCCAATCGGAATCGATTCTGCCGGGAACCCTTTCACGCCGGGAAGCATCGGGGAACTCTTAGGGCCTGGAACTCTTGACGGAATTGCGAATGCTCATCGCGCGCGGCACGCTCACGAGGACAAGGGCGGAGAACGAGCAGGGTCAGGCTCGACGCGGAGTCCGTTGTGACGCTGCCCGTTTATAGCTTGTTCTAGCCCCTCTTTGGAATCGTCGCTCAAGGCGCTAAACGCATTACGTTGGCCGATCGCGTATTCGACTGCCAAGCAGGCGAGTACGTTGTCGGATACAATGCTCAACAGCGATTGACTTGGGCGGAGACGGTACCGCAATCCAAAGCCGCGAGTAATTATGGCGGCCGTTCCTGATGGCGGTTCTTCGCAATAATCTCACGGATCCGACGCTGGCAATCGGGCTCTCGAGGACGTTAGGTTCCCCCGAACCCCCTTCCGTCGTCCATCCATCGTGTCGCTCTCAGCTTGCGCGCTGCGCGCGCGGACCGCGTACTCGGAGACGACTGC
This sequence comes from Candidatus Lustribacter sp., assembly GCA_965277075.1. Classification (GTDB taxonomy): domain Bacteria; phylum Vulcanimicrobiota; class Vulcanimicrobiia; order Vulcanimicrobiales; family Vulcanimicrobiaceae; genus Lustribacter. The sequence continues at coordinate 2,320,570 of OZ255707.1, read as the reverse complement.
AGCGGCAATCGCTCCTCCATGCGCGGTGGAAGGCTGTGAAGTTACACTATCATTCTCTTTTTCGTCACGATCACTCGACGCGGGCAAAACCGCCGAGGGAGCGACGCGGATCGAACCGCCCTCAAAGTCTTACAGGCCGGGCGAACCCTGCACAACGGGCGACGACGATCCACCCGTGGTCCGGATGAGCCCGACCAAAACGCTCCCGAGGAGGCGGTATACCTCGCGGACGCTGACGGCAAGGACGCGCGCGATCCCCGGACGGAAACGCCGGTGGCATTTCCTGGGCATCTGCGCGCCGTCGCTGGGCCGGGGCGACGTTATTCCGCGCGTGTCATCCGGGAGCGCTCTCGCGCCGTTTCTCGGGTCGCCTGGCGGGAACGCTCGCGCTCGCGCTGTGCTGCGATCCGCGCTTCGCAAAGCGGCGGCACGTCGGCACCGTAGCGCTCCCACACCCAACGTGCAACGCTCTTGGCGATGCAAACCAGCCGTCGCACACCGCTCCGTGTCATCGCGGCGACCACGGCGCGTGTCGCGATAGACAGCAGGGTGACCTCACGAAATGGGCTCATGCCGGTGCCTAACGAGCTGATGACGGCATCGCAGCCATCCAAGGCCCTCAAGAGGACGGCTTCGTCACGCGCATCTCCCTCAACCACGTCTGCTCCGGGAAGATCAGAAGCGCGCGCTTTCGAGCGCACCAGGGCTACGACGGAGTGGCCTTTCGCCAGCGCGTCCCGGACGATCAGCCGTCCGGTTCCGCCCGTTGCACCCAACACAAGCTTTCATTTTTGACGCAATTGCCGCGAGTTCGCCGACGCGGATCGGTTGCGGCCGCGCACCTCGCACACCTGAGCACGGGCGTCATCCTCATCTCTCTGCCGGTAAACGTTGCATATGCGTCGATGAAGGGCGCCTTGGACGTGCTCACGCGCTATCTTGCAAAAGAATTAGGCGAACGCGGTATCGGAGCAAACACCATGGCTCCGGGCGCGATCGAGACCGATTTCGGAGGGGCCTACATCCGTCACAACGAGGAGGCGAACCGTCGGGTGGCATCCGTAACTGCACTGGGACGAGCGGGCGTACCTGACGACATCGGCCCGATGATTGCTTCACTGCTGTCTGAGAGCTCGTATTCGAACAAGGTTTCAACGGCATGCGCGACCCGTCGCAAATCAAGCCCTCGAACCAAGTAATGTTTGTTTCGCGATGGAGCCGCAGTCTCGCAGCTAACATTCTCATCGCTCCGACCGCGAGAGAAAAAGCCGTGAGCCGATGGGCAAAATGCCGCTGACGATCGCGCGTGAGATGGCGCTCCTACCCGCGCCTTCGCGCTCCAGCAGCCGTGCAACGATTATCGTGTAGGTCGCGAGTATCACGAAGACAGCGATCGTGACCCCGACGATGAGCGTGTGCTGCGCGACCCGAGTGTGCAGCAGCATCGCTCCGATCATGAGCGCCATCATGGCGATGCGCTTTGCGTGTGTCGCGCGATTGAGGATCACGGTTTACCGCCTTTACAGCCGAAGAAGCGGTCGCGACCACGGGATCGCGGCGACAATGACGATCGAGGCGCATCCAAAAAAGGGGGCGGCCCTTTTCAACGCGACGTCCGGCGCAGCACGTTTGACCGCGATGTTGCCCCAGTGGGCGAGTGCGACCGCGCCAATCATCGAGGCTGCGTGCACGGCGAACGGAGCCGGCGCGCGCAACTTGACGAAGAGGAGCAGTCCCAATGAGCTGGACATCGAGAGCACTAATGAAGGCCGTTGCCCAGCGTCGATCGGCGGTTGTCCAGAGTCGATGTTCAACGACGCCGCGCAGGGAGCGAGCTACGCAAACGACGGCGCTCCCGAGGACCACCCACCGCCATGCTCCGTGCAGCACGATGAGCATTGATGAAAGCGCATCAGTCACTCGATCAGTTTGGCAGAGGCACATCCGGCACGCCATTGGCAGAAACGCCATGCACCGCTTGATTCCGGCCATTTCGCCGTGGTAGGGTCCATCCATGCATTCCGTGGCGATCCTTGCGTTACACGGCGTCGTCCCCTCAGACTTGGCGACTCCGTACGACGTCCTCGGCCGTGTGGCCGGTCCCGACGGCCGGCCGGCTTACGATATCCGCGTGTGCGGGGAGGCACCAGCCGTTGCTGCGGAAGGCTTCGAACTCCGTGCGCCCTGGACGCTCGACGATGTGTCCGTCGCCGATACGGTGATCATCCCGGGCATCGCTCATTTACGGGCACCGTCGTGTGACGTGATCGATGCCGTGCACGCGGCGGCCGACCGCGGCGCTCGTATCGTCTCGATCTGCACGGGGGCGTTCTCGCTGGCGGCGACGGGCTTATTGGACGGTCTTCGCGCCACGACGCATTGGATGGCGGCTGCCGAGCTTGCGCGTCGCTATCCTGCCGTGATCGTCGACCCTACGGTACTTTATGTCGACAACGGAAATATTCTTACGTCCGCCGGCGCGGCGGCCGGTCTTGACTTATGCCTGCACCTTATTCGGCGCGACATCGGCGCGACGGCTGCCGCACATGCGGCGCGGCTGGCCGTCATGCCCCTGGAGCGCGACGGCGGACAGGCCCAGTTCATCGAACATCCGGCTCCAGGCGGCGGCGGTTCGCTCGAACCACTCCTGCGTTGGATCGATGGCCATCTCGATCGCGAACTGCGCCTCGGAGAACTGGCGCAGCGCGCGGGCTTAAGTAGTCGGACCTTGAATCGGCGGTTCCGCGAACAGACCGGCGGAACACCCGGCTCATGGATCACCGTCACCCGTGTTCGACGTGCTCAGCTCCTCTTGGAAACATCGGATTGTTCCGTCGAGGATATCTCAGCACGCGTCGGCTTTGCATCGTCGGCGACGTTACGGGACCGGTTCGCTCGGATCGTCGGCATCAGTCCGCAAGGCTATCGGCGGGCCTTTGCAAACCGCGTCGCTTAGCGTCCGCACGAGCGTCCATCGTATTTATTGGGACAAGCCTGCCTAGCCGGACGGGGTTTCCTCTCGCACGCCAAATTAGTGCGGGAATGTCCGAGCTACGCCGACGAAGTTCGCCGTCCGCACCCCGTGGATCCATTTCCGCATGACGATGTGGCGTTCGCTCCTTCGCGTCGGCGCTGCCGTTGCATTCGCCGCCGTCGCTGCACCGAGCGGAACGCCTTCGGCCGCGCCGGTTCCGGGGCTCGCGTACGACGAAATCGTGCGTGTTCTCGTCGGCGCGACACCGCCGCCGCCGGGAAACTTCCAAACCGATCTCGCCGCCGTCAACGCTTCGCCCGAACCGTCCGTCAGCGCCGCGCCGAAACGTCGCGGCTTCGGACTGGGCGTGATTGCGGGCACGATTCTGAACGGCGGTGGGGCCGGCGCGATCGGCGGCGCAATCGCAGGTGAGGCGATTTCGACCGCCGCCGATAACGCGCTCTCGCAAAGTCTCGGCAACTCGTTTGCCGGGTTGGCGGCGACGATGCGTTCGTTTCTGGCGCCGCACGTGCTGCATTACGCGTACTGGAACGGGTGGGAACGTATCGACGACACGACCGCGCAAACCGCGACGATTCGCAAGTGCGATATCGGACGCGTCGTGCATCTCGACCTCGCGAAGAAGACGTACGCGATCTACGATCCGGCGAGCGAACCGACCGCCGCGCCGTCGCGTCCGGCGCCGGGCCCGCGCCCCGCACGCAGTACGTCGCCGCAACCGCCGGGAACGGCCGTGATCGACGTCTCGCTGACGACGCGCTCGCTCGGTGCGCTACGCATCGAGAATCAACCGACGAGCGGTTACGATGCAACGGCCGCGTTCGCGATCACGCAGTCGACCGGCAGTTGTCGCGACGCGCGCTCGTCGATCGACACGACGAGCTATTACACGGGGCTCTCGCGTCCGGGCGTGACGTCGTGTCCGGTGCAACGTCCGCCGGTGCCGGTTTCCGCGGCCGACGCGATGGCGCCGCCGCCGGGCAACGGCGGTTGTCGTCCGACCTTTACGATGCATCACAGCGGACCACCGGAGCCGGCGGGAAAGCTTGCGGCCTACGCGCTCGTGACGATGACGGCGAGCACCGTCGCGACGCCCGCGCCGGCATCGAGTGCGATGCCGGGCGGCATCGGCTTTCTCACCGAACGCGGAAACTTTGCAACACTCGGTGGAGCCAGTAGCAATCAGTTCGACATCCCGCCGGGCTTCACGCTCGTGCAGAGCGCGCCGTAACGTTACGGAATCGCTCGCACGACGCCGCCATCGACACGTACGGCGCTGCCGGTCGTTCCGGATGCAGCGTTCGAGCAGAGATACACGATCGCGTTCGCAACCTCGTCGGTCGTGAGAAAACGCCGGATCATCGACGACGGTCGCATCGTTTCGAAGAAGCGCTTTTCCATCGTCGCTTCGTCGATGTTCTGCGACGCGGAGAGTTGTGTGATAAACGTGCCGACGCCCTCGGATCGCGTCGGACCGGGAAGCACGCTGTTGACGGTGATGCCCGTGCCCGCGACGCTTTCCGCGATACCGCGCGCGAGCGCGATCTGAGCGGTTTTGGTAACGCCGTAGTGGATCATCTCGACCGGAATGTGCAAACCGGATTCGCTCGAGACGAAGATGACACGGCCCCAGTTACGCTCGCGCATGCCGCCGACATACGCGCGCGTGAGCCGTACGCCGCTGAGCACGTTGCTCTCGAAGAACCGCATCCAATCTGCATCGTCGATGTCCGCAAACGCTTTCGCCTCAAAAATACCGAGATTGTTGACGAGGATGTCGGCGTGCGGTACCGCGGCGACGAGCGCGTTGCAACCGGCGGCCGTCGTAAGATCGCCGGCGACACCGCGTACGTCGTTCGTTCCGGCGTTGCGCATGATTTCACCGACGGCAGCGTCGACGCGCTCTTGCGTGCGGCCGGTGACGACGACGTTCGCGCCTTGCTGCGCGAGACCGAGCGCCGTCGAGCGCCCGATACCGGCCGTCGATCCGGAGACGATGGCAGTTTTTCCGTGCAGGTCGAGATCCACGATATATATGCTACCCGCTTACGCGCTTGAAACGATGCGACGTTCGTGCGGTGCGGCGAGATCGCGTTCGCGTACCGCGACCAAATGCGGACGCGGCTCGAACGGTGTGCACGTGAACGTCGCGCTTGCGCCGGGTGCGGCGCGTTTATGTTTTTGGACGGTAGCGCGTACGTCGTACCCCGCGAGTTCGCAGAGATGACCGCTCTCGCCGTTCCAGCGGACACGCTCGATCGTCGTCTCGACGCGCACTGATGCGAAATAGCGCAACTCACTCGACATGTCGACCCCGACCGCGACGAGCAACGCGTTGGCCCGATGCGCGAGACTCGCTAGTCGCGTCCAGGTTGCGGAACCCGTCCCCCGCCCGCTCGGCAACGCCGGGAGGACGATTACCGTAAACGCGCCCGACCGCAGGACGATGTCCGCTGCGCGCGCCGCCCCGACCGGGTCGTTGACGGGGACGCATAAGAGCCGTTCGAGCCGTACACCCGCCGCCGCGAGTGCCGGCGGAAAGAGATCGGTGCCGATCAGCGCCCCGAGGCTGCGGCCGGTTGCCACGGCCAGGAGCCGTGCGGCGAGCGCGCTGCGCCCGGAACTCGGGGCACCTTCGAGTGCGGCGATCGTACCACGCGGGAAGCCGCCGCCCAAAATCCGATCGACCTCGGGGATGTGCGTGCGGACGATCGCGTCGTCGCCGAGAGCAAACGCCGCCGCCGACGCCTCACGATGACGGCGGTCGAGGGTCTCTCGCAGAGCGGCAAACGCCGGATTCGCAGCCATGGGAGACCGAAGATATCGAACATACGTTCGATTGTCAACGGCGGCTACGGATACTTTCGCTGATAGGTGAAGACGGTGCCGGCAACACCGGGCGGCGGCTGAAGCGCCTGGAGCGTATAGTTCGCGGGCGTGAAGACGTCCTGACCACCGAGGAACGTTCCGTTGGCTACGATACTCGGCGATTGGTTGCCGGCGTTGAAAAACGAGAGTTGCAGCGCGGCATCGTGCGGTAGCCCATAGTTGAAGCCGATGACCTGGCGCTGATCGACGCCGAACGTTTGGTGAAACGACGCGCTGAGATGTTTGCCGATGGCGCGCGTCGCACCGGCGGAGAAGCCGCTGCCGTAATCGTATCCAAGCGCGAGGTCGGAAAGGCCGAGCGACGAGCCGAGCTGACTGCCGAGTGGCTCGAGCAGACTCTGCGTCAACTCAGAACTGAGGTAGCCGCCGGCGAGACTTGTCGCGTTGAACCCGTTTCCGCCGGTGTTCTGCGCGGTCTGCACGCCGGAAACGGCGCCCAGCGCTTGCGCGTTCACCAGCAATCCGAGGATCTGTTCTTTGTCGTAACTTGGATTCGACGCGAAGTCGATGTTCAGATTCGTCGCGAGACCGGTGACGTGCAGCAGAATGTCGGTGTCGGGGTTGCTGATGCGCGTCGTTGCCGTCGCGTCCACGCTCGGAATGATGCCGTCGGCCGGCGCGAACGCGACGGTCCCGGATTGCAGCACGAACGTGCGGTAGAAACTCAGGCGCCCGTCGGTCGACGTGAGCGAGCCGTCGAGGGTTGGTGCCGCCAGCGTGCCGCCGACCGTCACTCGCCCGCGCGCGCCGACGTCGACGCCGCCGCCGAGGACGCGCACGTCGTTGCCGGCCTGGATGCCCAGATCGAATGCGACGGGCAACGGCGCCGCCGTCGACTGCGCGTTCGGTTGACCCTTCGGTATGAGCGACGTGGCCGAGATGCGCGTTTGCGAAAACACGACGTTCCCGCCGATCGTCGTGTTCCTGCGGCCGTCGGGTTTTGTTGCGGTAACGGTTCCGTTCACTTTGCCGCGTAGATACGGGTTGATGTCGACGCCGGCATTCTGCACCGTGAGCTGCGCGTTCACGGCGAGCGTACGCGCGAGATTGCGCACGTCGCCGAAGACGGCGCTGCCGGTGCCGTCGATCGTACCACCGCCGACGTCGGTATGCACGCCGGTCAATTCCGCCCGCTCGCGCGTGAATGCCAGCCGGGCGCGCGCATTGGTGAACGGCGAACGCACGAACGTCGATGAATACGTTCCGTTCGCGAGCGCGAGCGCGCCGTCGATCGACGGATTGTGCGGCGTACCGCTCGCAACGATCCGGCCGTCGATCGTGCCCGCCAGCGTGCTCTTCGCGGGCAATTCGGAGGCGAACTGCGAGAGATCGATCGCGTCGGCGCGCAGCGTTGCATTGAGCGGCGCGTCGCGCAGGCCGATGTTGGGCGGTGCGAGGGAAATCGGTATTGCCGCAGTCGCCAACACACGCCCCTTCGCGAGGTCGGCTTCGAACGCGTTGATACGCAACGTGTTCGCGTCGGCGGCCGCGTCGGCGTGCACGCGCGGAACCGTATAGCGCTCGTAGCTGATATTCGTTGCGTCGAGCGTTTGCGCGATGCGCGGGAACGCACGCGAGCCCCCGACGCGCACGTCGGTGGATGCGGCTCCGCCGACCACCAACTTCAATCCGGCCGCGCGTTCGAGCGTCGGCAGATCGTCGCTCTGCGCGTGGAGCGCAAGGGCGATCGGGTCGTGCGCACCATAGCCTGCGGTGCCGTTCGCATCGGCGCGCAGACCCGCTCCGGCGAGATGGAGCGACGTAAGATGCGCCTGACGCCGGTCGCCGTTCGCCGCGAGCGTCAGCGCGTCGAGATGGTAGGCCGCCGCGGCGCCGTTCGAGATGGCGGCCGTGACGCTGAACGCAGGCGCGGCCGGCGCGCCTTGCACGTGGACGGTGCCGTCGAGAATACCGGCAACCGGCGCACTGATACCCGCAGCCGGCAACCACGATGCGAGATCGAACGCACCGACGCTACCCGTCGCGTTTACGGCAACGCGGTGCCAGGGATCGCGCAGCGGTGCCGACGCCGGCAATGTCACGCCCGCGACCAGCGCTGCATTCCCGTGCGTGCCGTGCACCCGTGCCGTCGCGTGAACGGTGCGTCCGCTCGTCCTCCACGTTGCGTCGGCCGTCCCGATCGCGAAGCGTCGAAAGCGTGTGTCGTCGACGTGAACGTTGCCCGCGGTGCGCACGCCGGCCGGCGATGCGTCGGCGTCGAGCGCGAGATGCCCGTGGCCGGCGAGCGTCTCGGCCGCATCGAAGTAATCGTCGAAATCGGCAAGATCGACGTGCGGTGCGCGCACGGCGCCACGTTGTACCGCGCGGCCGAGGTCGCCGCTGAACGAAACGGTTGTCGTTCCGACCGTCACCGTGCCGCCGCGCACGGCGAGGTTCGCAAGATCGCCGTTTGCCGCAAGGTGCGCGTCGCGAAAGTTCAGGCCGTTGATCGATCCGGCGGGAATGCGGACGTCGGCGGTGATCTGCGGCGAGGCCGCTGCGCCGCGAACGTGCACGCCCGCATCGAGTTCGCCTTCCGGGTAGCGCAGCGGGAGTGGAAAGACGCGATCGATTGCGGCAATCTGCGCGCCGTGCAAGTCTGCGGTGAGGTCGACGGACGGCGTGCCCGGCCCGATGCTGCGCACGTCGCCGCTCGCCGTTGCGTAAGCGCCGGCGGCGAGCACCGACAAATGGGCGACGTGCAGCACTCCACGATCGTAGGAGGCGACCGCGTTGGCGGCAACGTCGACGCCGCGCACGCGAGCGCCGTCGACCAGCAGACCGATATCCGCGCGCGGCGATTGCAAACGGCCGCGCGCGTGAACGCGTGCGAGCACGGCTCCTGCCGTCACGGGCAGCGTCGCGCCGGCCAGCGTCCGCAACGGTAACGCGCTCGTCGCCGCGACGAGGTCGGTGTCCTCGCCGGCCCGGCCCTGAGCGATGACGGTTCCACCGGCGATGCCGAGTCGCGCCGAGCGCACGTCGACGGTGCCGCCGTGCACGACGACGGTCGCGTCGGCGTCGCGCACGGGAATGCCGCGAACGGACGCGTTGACGAATCGAGCACCCGCGATCTGCGCGGCGACCGTCGAGCCGTCGATGATCGCCCGCAGCGGTACGTCGATCCTACCGTGGCCGCTCACGTCGCCCGAGAGCGCTCGGAGCGCTTCGAATGACGACGAAGCGTGCCCGTCGAGCGCGATGACGCCGTTGTCGTACGTCCCGTCGGCGTCAAGCGTTCCGACGTTGGTTCGCGCGTGCACCAGGGCGTGCTGTGTGCCGTCGTTTGCACCCGCAATATCGGCGTTGGCCGTTCCCGTCACCGAACCGGCGCGCACGCCCGAAAGCTCCACGTGCCCGCTCGCCGCGGTGAGGCGTCCGTTATCAACGCTGCCGGCAAGCGCGGCGTCCAACGTCCCCGCGATCGACGGCAGCGCGGCGAGGTCGAGCCCGGAAAGTGCGGCGCGTCGTGCCGGAAGCAACGCGAACCGCTGCGCCCGCAGGATGCCCGAGGCCGACTGCTCGCGCCGGTCGATGGCCACGCGGGCGTAAATTGAGGCGCCGTCGTTCCGCTCGATCGACAGCGGTCCGACGACACCGTTGCCGCCGGCGTCGAGCGCAAAAATTCCCTCGAGGTTGCCGCCGCGACCGTCGCCGTAAGCAATGCCGTTCGTCGCAAGCCGCGGGCCGGTTCCGCTGACATGCGCGACCGCATTGAGACGCAGGCCGCCGATGATTTGCGGAACGTACGGAAGCCCGTCGCCGTCGCCCGTTACCGACGCGATCAAATTCGTCGTCACCGCACGCTCGAGTGCGAGCGTCCCGCGTGTCGAGACGACGATCGGCCCGTATCCGAGTCGTGCACCCAGAATGTCGAAGCGCGTGCCTTGGACGGCGATCGAACCGCGCGCGCGATCGAAGACATATGCGCCGTACGTCAATACCGGCGCTTCGAACGTTCCGAGAACGAGCGGCGTTTGGGCTGGGCCGACGGCCCGAAACGCGAATGAGAGATCGCCGCCGACGGGCAAGCGCGCCCCGGCGGCGGTGATCCGGCGCAGTGCGTTGACCGGACCGCGGCCGTTCAACGCGAAACGAACGCGTGGTGCCGCGAGGTCGTAAATGCCTCCGGCAAGGTGCAGCGGTACGCCGGCCAGCGTGCCGTCGATGCCGGTCGTCGTGAGGCCGTTATCGTAGACTCGAATCGGTCCGGCAGCGTCACGCAGCGGCTTCGTCAGCGCCGCGACGTAGAGTTTGCCGCGTTCGAGCCATGCCTGCGCGCTGACGTGCGTATGCGTTCCGCCGGCCGCGTCGACGAACGTGTAGATGCGAGCGTCCACGTCGCGCAGGTTACCGTCGACGAGGTCGATCGCGTGCGAGGGCAACGCGAAGTCGATCAGCGGTCCGATCGGCAGCGACGCAGCGGTCCATCGCTGCGCATCGAAGCCACGATCCGACTCGAACGTCGCCTTGCCGACGACCGGATGCAATGCGCGCCCGTCGTCGAGATCGAAGCGCGCGTTGTAATACGAGTGCGTGTGCGGTGCGAGCAACGCGTCGACGGCGAGCCCGACGATGCGCGCACGACGTTCGCGGCCGGGTTCGACGAAGCGGTCGAGCAGCAACACCGACCCGTCTCGAACGCGCGCACGCACATCGATCGGCGTCGTATCCGGCTTCGACGGCGCCGTGCTGCCGGCCGGCAGCGTGACGTTGTACGTGCCGTCCGCATGGTGAATCAGGACGAGCTTCGGGCGCTCGATATCGAGGGCGGTCAACCCGAAGCGGTGCCGGCTTCCGGGCAGCAAGTCGCGTAGCGAATAGTGCAATTCGACGCGTGCTGCGTCGAAGACCGGCTCGCCCGCGCGATTCGTCACCGTCGTCCCGGTCGCGACGGCGCTGCTCAATCCGGTCTGCAGCCGCTCGAAACCAACGTTGTACCCGAGTGGTGTCGCAACGCTGCGGATGACCGCCGCGACGATCGCATTGTGAAACACGATCGTCGCAAGCAAGACGAGCGCGACAAGCGCGGCCGTTCCGAAAATCAGCGTGCGACGCATTACGAGCGATGTGCCCATTCGGCATAGGAACGTCACAGTTCCATCACGCATTTCGGCCAATCTTGACGAGTTCGTCTCCGGGCGCCGCAACGGCGGTCGCGCCCATCGACTTTACCGACCGCGTCCTGGCAAACGGGCTGCGCGTGCTCCTCGTCGAGGACCACCGCGTTCCGTCGGTTGCCATCAATATCGGCTATCGCGTCGGCGGAAAGGACGATCCGCCCGGGCGGTCGGGCTTCGCGCACCTCTTCGAACACCTGATGTTCAAGGGCACGAAAAATACGCGGCCGGAGACAATCGACCGCCTCACCGAAGATATCGGCGGCGTCAATAACGCGTTCACGGCCGACGACATCACGAACTACTACGAAGTCGTGCCGTCGAATTATCTCGAAACGCTGTTGTGGGCGGAAGCCGACCGGCTTGGCTCGTTGGCCGTCACCGAGGAGCACTTTCACACCGAACGCGACGTCGTCATCGGTGAATACGACCAGCGAATTCTGGCCGAGCCGTATGGCATGCTCGACGAACTCGTGAACCGCGAAGCATATCAGGTGCATCCCTATCGGCGGGGTGTCATCGGCGATCCCGACAACTTGCGCGCCGCGACGATCGAGGACGTCGTCGCGTTCCACGCGACGTACTACCGCCCCGATAACGCGGTCCTCGTCTTGGTCGGCGATTTCGAGCCGATGCCGGCGAATGCATGGATCGACCGCTATTTCGGGCGCATTCCGCAGCCGGAGGCGACGATTCCACGCGTCACGGTTGTCGAGCCGCCGCAGACCGGCGAGCGGACGTACACGTATCGCGCGGCAAACGTTCCGCTCCCGGCACTGGAGTTTGCGTATCACATTCCGGCCTGGCGTCATCCGGACTTCGCCGCCCTCGACGTGCTCGAAGCGTTGCTCGGCATGGGGAAGAGCTCGCGCTTGTACCAGTCGCTCGTGTACCGCCAGCGCATTGCCACCGGCGCATACGCCAGCGCCGATCTGCGCGAACAGGCCGGACTTTTCGCGGTTCGCGCAATCGCCGCGAGCGATGTCACCGTCGAGCGGCTGCACGCGGCGCTCGATGCGGAGGTCGCGGCACTGCACGACGCTCCGCCGGCGATGGACGAGGTCGAACGCGTGCGCACGCAGATTGCGAGTTCGTTCGTGCGCGGCCGGCAAACGTACAACAGTATCGCCGTGGCGATGGTCCGCAGTGCGGTCGAACGCGACGACCCGAGCGCGATCAACGACGATCTCGCGCGCTATCGCGCGGTGTCGCCCGATGACGTGCAGCGCGTTGCGCGGCAGTATTGCGTTCCGTCGAACCGGACGACGATCGAGTACCTTCCGCTGTGACGAACGCGCTCGTCCCGCTGGAAAAACCGCCGTCGCCGGGCGCACCGCATCGCGCCGAATTGCCGACGCCGGTCGAACGCACGTTTCCCAACGGATTGCGCGCCATCGTGTTCCAGCAACGTAGCGGTCCAAAAGCATTCGGCGTGCCGATCGTCGCCGCGCAATTACTGGTGGGCGGCGGCGCGTCGGCGGAAGCCGAAGCGGAATCGGGGCTCGCGGCCCTCACTGCGGCGCTGATGACACAGGGAACCACCCGCCGGTCGGCCGTCGAACTCGCGCAGACCATCGACGGCCTGGGCGCGCGGCTCGACGCGTCATCGGGCTACGATGCGACCGTCGTGTCCGTCAGCGCCCTAACCAACGTTTTTCCGGCCGCGCTCGCACTGCTCGATGAGGTCGCGCGCACGCCGGCGTTCGCGCCGAATGAAGTCGAACGCGTGCGGACGAAAGCGATCGGCGATCTGGCTCTGACGTACAGCAATCCGAGTGCGCTCGCGCGTCTCGTCGCGCAGCGGACGGCATTCGGTGCGTCGCCTTACGGTCATCCGGTGGCCGGTACGGCCGACACGCTGGCGTCACTCGATCGCGCGAACGTTGCGTATTTTCACGAGCGGCACGTTCGCCCCGATAACGCGACGCTGATCCTAGGCGGCGATATCGCGCCGGACGCGGCGTTCGCGCTGATCGACCAGCAGTTCGGCGCATGGCGCGCGCCGGAGGTTCCGCTAGCGGTGGCCGCTCCGTTCGACATGCCCGTGCCGCGGACGCGCGTCGTGATCGTCGACAAACCCGATGCGGGCCGCACGTCGATCATCGTCGGGCGCCTCGGCATCGCACGTCGCGCGCTCGACTACGTCGCGGGCGTCGTTGCAACCGCCGTCCTCTCCGGTTACAGCGGACGCCTCAATCAGGAAGTCCGCGTCAAGCGTGGATTGTCGTACGGGGCCGGTGCACAACTGATCGCACGGCGCGCGCCGGGGGTATTTCTCGCGTCGACGCTCGTCGACCATACGCGTGTCGGTGAAGCAACGGCCGTCATTCTCGCAACGCTCGACGGGCTGGCCGCGAACGTCTGCGATGAGAGCGAATTGGTGACGCGCAAAGCAACGGTGACCGGCGGCTTTTCGCGTTCGATCGAAACGATCGACGGCATCGCGGGGCTGCTCGGTGAACTCGCGCTCTATGACGCTCCGCTCGACGATCTCGCGGCGTACATGCCCCAAGTCGAAGCCGTCACGCCGGCCGACGTGCGGGCGTTCGCGGCTGCGCATATGGCGCTCGACCCGTTCGTCATTTTGGTCGGTGACGCGCAACGTTTTCGCGCCGATATCACGAGCGTTCACGCCGATGTCGTGACGATCCCGGTCGCGCAACTCGATCTCGGCCGTGCAAACCTGATGCGATAGGAAGCGCCGAGCGACGGGTTTACCCGTCGAGGTCGGCGGGTACGCGGCCAGCGGATCTCACCGAGGAGACATCGCACATGGAATCACGAGAACTCTACCAAGACGACCTCACCGAGGAACGGATGCCGACGCCGGCTGCCCGCGATGATGTTGCGCGTACGCAGACCCTCGATCCGGACGTCCTCGATCAAGGTTCTGAGGAAGTCGTCGACGACGATGAAGACGACGACGATGACGATGACGACGAAGAGCTTGAGGACGACCAAGACGACGAAGCTTAGCGAATAACGTCGCGCGCCGACGTTCCCGGCACTTCGGGGACGCCGGCGCCTTCGCTCATGCCGCTACCGTCGTCGGCCGGGATGTCGGACATCCCCATCGTTTGATCTTGCGCCTTCGTCGTTTGGCCTTTGGCAGCGGCGCTATCGGCATGAAACAAATACGAAGACGATGTCGGATCGAGCGCCCCGGCGGGCGCTTCGGCTACCATCTGCGCGAAATGACCGAGGTCATGTTTAAGCCGCGCTTCGAATTGCGCCCCGCCGCCGAGCGCTTCGACCGTCTGTCCGACCGCGCCGGCGGGCGGCGTGTAGATGATCTGCGCCGTCAGCAACGTGGCATCCGCTCCCTCGGCTTCGAAGACGATCCGCCCGCTGTTCTCGATGCCGCTCGTCGAGCGCCAGCCGATTTCGCGGTCCGCGACCCAGCCGTCGTTGACCGCGTCCCATTCGTGGCGTCCGATGACGTCGACGACCCAATGACTCCGCTGGCCGTCCAAATAGGTCACTTCCTTGACGTACGTCATGAATTTCGGGTAGTCGTTGAAGTGGGTGAAGAGGCTGTAAACGTCGTGCACCGGGGCGTGGACCGTTACGCTCGCGCTATGTTGTGCCATCTGCCTGCTCCCTGGAAATCGCTTGGGTAGAGGAGCGATACCCGTCGCTGCCACGGCGAAACCTGGGTATGACTTGAGCATGCCGCCGGCAATAGAAATCGTGAAAGCGACGGTTGCAGAGTGGAACAACGATAAAGCGCCGCGCCTCGCCGCCGGATTAGCGTACTCGACGATCTTCGCGATCGCACCGCTCTTTATCATCGTGATTGCGATCGTCGGCAACGTCCTCGGCTTCACCGGTGCTTCGCATCCGCACGCGCAGATCGAGCAACAGTTGATCGGTCAGGTCGCAAGTTCGGTCGGAAGCGATGGGGCGAAGCTTCTGCGCGAAATGATCGACGTGAGTTTCTCGAAGCCGCGCGAATCGATGATCGCGCAGACCATCGGCTGGGTGACGTTCATCGTCGGTGCGACCGGACTGTTTGCCGCACTTCAAGATGCGCTCAATACCGTGTGGAACGTCGGCCCGAAAAAGGGCTCGATTTGGACGATCCTGCGTGACCGGCTCGCATCCGTTCTGATGCTGATCGTCATCGGCGCTCTGCTGATGGCGTCATTTCTCGCGAACGCGGTGATATCGTTCGTCTCGGGCTCGTTCGCGAAGCTCCTACCGTTTCCGGGCGCGGGCGTGCTGTTCGCAATCGTCAACTGGCTCGTGTCGCTCATCGTGCTCACCGTTCTCTTCGCGCTAATGTACCGTTTTCTGCCGGATGCCACCGTGCGCTGGAGAGACGTCTGGGTGGGTGCGGCGATCACCGCGATCCTGATCGTCATCGGCCAGGCGCTGATCGGATTGTATCTCGGACGTACGGGCGTCGCATCCGCATACGGAGCTGCGGGCTCGCTCGTCGCGCTACTGCTCTGGGTCTACTACTCGGCGCTCGTGCTGCTCTTCGGTGCGGAATTCACGAAAGTTTACGCACGGTCGCGCGGCGACGAAGTCGGCGTGCATGCGGCCAAGGCAACACCGACGCCGACGGCAGCCTGAGCGCCGGTCGTTATTGCACCTATTTCACCATGAATGCCGACGGGTGCGCTTGGTGTGCGTACGCGAATTTTCCGTCGCGCACCGTATAGAAGTAGAGCTGCGGATCGAGCGCGTCGCCGGTTCCGGTGAAAGAAAACGTGCCGACGATCGTGTCTGCCGGCAAGCCGGATTGCATGGCGTTGAGGAGCGTATTGCGCGCGTTGGCGCCCGTGCGCGTGATCGCCGCCGCGATCACTTGCATGGCCGCGTAGCCGAAGGCCGCGACCGGCGTGAGCGCACCCTTGTGCAGCTGGTAATCGTTGACGTAGCGAATTGACGTCGGCGCGAGCGTCAGGTACGGCATCGACGTCGAAACGAGCATGTCGTTCGCACCGGCGCCGAGCTTGAGCGTTCCGGCATCGAAGAATCCTTGGGATGCGCCGATCGGGCCGGTATAGCCGCGCTCGCGCAGCACCGCGACGATCGGCCCCATGTCGCCGACCGTCCCCGCAAGGAACACGTAGTCGAGCGTGCTCTCAAGCGCTTTGGTGACGATCGTGACAAAGTCCGGCTTGTCGTACGTGAACTGCTGATAGTGCGTGACGACTTTCGCCTGGCTCATCGCGTCGATAAAACCGTTTGCGACGTCGGCGCCGTAGTCGCCGTTCTGGACGAAGAGATAGGGTGACTTCGGCTGGTACGTTTTGAGCGCGGCGCGCGCGAAGATCGCACCTTCCGACGAGTCTTTCGTCGCGAGACGAAAGACATCGCGGTATACCGTCGCCGTTATGCGATCGTCGGTACTCGTCGGGACGACCAGCGGCATCTGCGCGGCACCGTAGGTTGGAATCGCCTGGATCGTTGCGTCGGCGCTGATATGCCCGATCGCCGCAATGACGGAGCTGTCGCCGGTCGCGAACTGCGCCTGCAGAATCGCAGTCGCGACTTGATTCTGATCGTCGAACGTCCGCACTTCATACGCGCGCGAGAGTGCGTTGAGCGCCGAGGCGTAGGTGTTGATCTCGTCAACGGCGCCTTGCACGCCGGCTTGCATCTGCAGGCCGATCCCGCGTGCCGGACCGCTGAACGGTCCCACGACGGCAATCGACACCGTCGGAGTGTAGGCAGGAAGCGTCGCCGCTACCGACGTCGCGCCGAGCGTGGAAAGAAACTCCGATCGAATCACGGCGCGATCTTCGCGAGCGCGTCGGGCAACACATCGACGGGCGTACCGCTGCGATCCACCGGAATGCCGTGCCACGCCGCACGTACGACACCCGCTGCGTCGATCACGTAATCGGCCGGAATCTGATACTTCACACCGGCGTCGATCCGCGCGTTGTCGTCGGCGATGGCATCGATCGCCGATTTGTCCACGATCGCGACGTCGAACGGCAGCTTCTGGTCGCGGACGAATGCTTCGGCCGTCGCGTGCGCGTCGAGCACGTCGATGCCGACGAACTGCACCCGGTCGCCGTACGCGGCATACGCGGCGCGGACCCACGGCATTGCGATCGCGCACGGTTCACACCAGCTGGCGAACAAAAACACGTACGCCGGTTTCCCGCGTAGCGCATTGAGCGGCAACCTTGCACCATCGGCTAACGTGAGAACGATCGGCGGCGCCGCCCGGCCGACCCGGTCGAGATCGAACACGGTCGGGGCACGATGCGCGCCGAGCAGCGCCGCCGTACTCAGGAGGAACGCGAGAGATCGAGCGACGCGCACGAGCGCGCCGCCCGGCAGACGTTCAGTCGCGGCGGGGACGGCGGCCGCGACCGCGCGGCGCACCGTTACGTCCGGAACCGACGCTCTCGTCGTCGGCCGGAGGACGGCCGTTGCCGTTCCCGTTCAAAGCGGGAGCTGCTGTGTCGTCGGCGGCGCCGCCGAGAACGGCTTTCCGCGACAGATTGATGCGGCCTTGCGAGTCGATCTCGACGACCTTTACCATGATCTGATCGCCGATCTTGACGACGTCTTCGACTCGCTCGACGCGTTGCGGCGCGAGCTGCGAAATATGGACGAGGCCTTCTTTGCCCGGCAAGAACGCGACGAACGCGCCGAAGTTCATCAGACGCGTAACGGTGCCGAGGTACGTTTCGCCGACCGCGACCGACTTGGTCAACGATTCGACCATCGCTTTGGCCTTTTCCGCGCTGACGCCGTCAGGCGCCGAGATGAACACCTGGCCGTTGTTCTCGATATCGATCTTTGCGCCGGTGTCGGCGATGATCTTGTTGATCACTTTGCCGCCGGGTCCGATCACGTCTTTGATCTTGTCGGGGCTGATCGTCACCACGAGCATGCGCGGTGCGTAGGCGCTGAGCTCCTTACGTGGTCCGGGGATCGTTTCTTTCAGTTTGTCGATGATGAACAGTCGCGATTTTTTTGCTTCCGCCATCGCTTCGCGCATGATGTCGATCGTGATGCCCGCGACTTTGATGTCCATCTGAATCGCGGTGATGCCGTCAACCGTGCCGGCCACCTTGAAGTCCATCTCCCCGAGCGCGTCTTCCATGCCTTGGATGTCGGTGAGGATCGCGTGCTTCTTGCCGTTGATAACCAGACCCATCGCGACGCCGGCGACGTGCTTGGCGATGGGAACGCCCGCGTCCATCAATGCGAGTGTCGAACCGCAGACCGACGCCATCGACGACGAACCGTTCGACTCGAGCACTTCGCTAATGACGCGCAACGTGTACGGGAACTCGTCTTGCGGCGGGAGCACCGGCACGAGCGCCCGTTCGGCGAGATGTCCGTGACCGATTTCGCGCCGGCCCGGCGCGCGCATCGGTTTTGTCTCGCCCGTCGAGTACGGTGGGAAGTTGTAGTAGTGCATGTAGCGTTTGTTCGGAATCGCCATGATCCCGTCGAGCCGCTGCTCGTCACCGAGCGATCCAAGCGTCGCGGCGCTCAGTACTTGCGTCTGTCCCCGGGTGAAAACGCCGGTGCCGTGGACGCGGGGCACATAGCCGACCTTCGACCAGATCGCACGAATCTCGTTGGGCGCGCGACCGTCGGGACGAATCTTTTCGTCAACGACCATCGAGCGTAGCTCGTCCTCTTCCATCGCTTTGACGATCTTCGCGAAGTCCTTGTGCGTCTTGTCCTCAAGAACGGCGCGGACCGTTTCATCTTTAGCCGTGAGCTTCTCGAGGGCAGCTTCGATCGAAATCTTGCCGAGTGCCGTTTCCCGCTCGTGCTTCTCATGAATGCGCATCGCTTTCGCGACGTCTTTTTTGAACGTCTTGCGCATCCAGGCATCGAGCGTCGGATTGATGACCTGTACCGGAAACGCGCGCTTCGCCTTGCCGGCTTTCTTCGCCAATTTGTCAATAGCCGCAACGATCGTTTTGATTGCGGCATGTGCGAACTCGACGGCGCCGAGGAATTCTTCCTCGGAAATTTCGTGGCCGCCGCCTTCGACCATCATCACCGCATCGGACGTACCGGCGACCACGATGTCCATGCCGCCCGTTTCGTATTGCGGCAACGTCGGGTTGATAATGTAGTGACCGTCTTCGTCGCGTCCGACGCGCACGGCGGCGACATTCTTGTCGAACGGTATATCGGATACGGCGAGCGCGGCACCGGCAGCGCACACGGCGAGCACGTCGGCGTCCAGTTCCGGATCGATGGAGAGCACCGTCGTGATGATCTGTACGTCGTTACGGAAACCGTCCGGGAAAAGCGGGCGGATCGGGCGATCGATCTGGCGCGCGCTGAGGGTTCCGTGTTCGGATGGGCGCCCTTCGCGCTTGATGTAGCCGCCCGGAATTTTGCCGGCCGCGTACATCTTCTCTTCGAAATCGCACGTCAGGGGAAAGAAATCGGTGCCTTCACGAGGTTTCTCGGAGGCAGTTACAGCGGCGAGAACGACATCGGCGTCTCCATAACGGACGACCGCGCTGCCGTTTGCTTGCTTTGCAAGCTCGCCGGTCTCGATCACGAGGGTACGACCCCCGATCTCGAGAGAGACGGATTCTGGCACGAGTACTCCTAAATTTTTCGTTTGCTTTTCGTTATTTTTTTGACCGCTTCTCGTTCTCGGAGCCGTGACACGAAGCCTCGTCAAGCCGAAAAGTCCGGCCGCCGCAACGGCCCGGGCAGGTCAATACCGCCGTGAACGCGCTCCTACCGGCGCAGGCCGAGATCGGCGATCAGCTTACGATAGCGTTCTAAATCTGTGTTCTGTAGATATCCGAGCAGACGCCGGCGCTGACCGACCTGCATCAGCAGGCCGCGGCGGCTGTGGTGATCCTTCTTGTGAATCTTCAAATGCTCGGTCAGATGATTGATCGACGCGGTGAGAATAGCAATCTGCACGTCGGCTGAACCGGTATCGTTGGTACCGCGACCGAATTTGGTCGCGATCTCGCTCTTGGCTTCTTTGCTCAGGGGCACGCTACGAACACTCCAAATTGGAAAGTCTCGCGCGGATCCAGACTTGCGCCAATTGACGCATCCGGTCCGGCGACCGGCGAATCGTATCAGAAGCGGCCATTCGCCGCAAGCCGGGCAGCGCCGGTGACGGAGCTTAGCACAGACATCGCACGGCGAACTCCGCCTCGCGTCCTTGCAAGTCGTCGCCGACGCGACGATGCTCGGCGACATTGTGGGCAACGATCTCGTGTTTCTCGCCGAGAAAGAGATCGTCCATCGTTTGAACCCAGTCCCGGGTGCCGTCCGGAGACCACGAAAACGGCAACTTCTCGATGGCCCACGGTTCCGGAAATGCCGACGCCATCACGAGTACGGTGCGGACGATGTCGCGCTGCTGATCGGGGACGTTGGGACGGCCGGCGGCGCAGCCGAGTGGAAAGTCAAGCCAGGCGACGCGCGGCGGCTTATACTGTTCTGACATTTCCCAGGATGTCGTCGTCGTCACCGTCGGCATGCCGCGTGCTTCAAGTGCCCGCGCGACGACGCTCGTCGAGCGATGACACATCGGGCAGAACGGAAGCAACAGGACGAGATCGACCTTTTGCCGCTCGTACTCAGCCAGGATTTTCGGAACAGCTTTTTCGACGAGGTCCGTGTAGACGCTGATCGAGCCGACGAGCGAAACGGCCTGATCGGCGACCCGCGCGAAAAGACCCTCGCGTTCGAGCTCGATCAAACGGTCGAGCGGATACGATACGTTGAGGTCCTGCTCGGCCCACATACGGACGGGACTCACGTGCGCCATGCGCAGTTCGGCGAGCGGGACGCGACGGTCGATCAAACGATAGCTGAGATCGTTCGTCCGCGCCGGGATCGTGTCGTGCTGGTAATAGAGACCGCAGCTGGCATAGACGCCGATGGTGCATTCCGCGAGCGGCTTCTTGAGCGGCGTTCGCGACGGAATGGGAAAGTCGACGTCCGGCAGCGTCACGTCGGTGAGGTCGTTCTCCCGTGCGAGATCGTAATACGAGTAGGGCGCGCTCGCGGTGCTCTGCACGTTTACTGCCCGTGAGCGACAAGCGCGCGATCGGCAAACTTCGGCAGCACTTCCTGACCGAAGAGCCGCATCGACGAGCGGGCGATGTCGTAGGGAATGGTACCGAAGTTCACTTGCAACGAGGCGATTTCGAAGGGTCCGACGGCGTCGAGGTACTCTTCGATCTGCGTCGCAATCGATTGCGGCGAACCGACCCACGCGGCCCCGGACGTCATCTGTGTTTCGATCGTGTCGCTGCGCAGCTTTTCGATGATTTTGTCGTAGCCTGGATAGTCGGCCGACGTCGAGCCCGTCGTCCAGTCGCTGGCCGCATCGACGAGCGATTTCAGGTATTCCGTGAGCGGAGTGCGGGCGATGCGAACCGCCTCACGTTGATCCTCGTGACAAAACATGTGGAATGCAAGCATGACGCGACCGTCGCCCGGGTGACCGGCCGCCCGCCACGCGTCGCGATAGATCTCGATGAGCCGGCGCATCTGCGACGTCGCCAGCGGGATCGCCATGACCGAGTGACCGAGGCGGCCGGCATTCTCGAAGGACGATTCGGTAGCGAGGGCCGCGATCCAGAATGGGGGTCGCGGCTTCTGGGTCGGCCGCGGCAACGACGTCGTCGGCGGAAACGTCGTGAATTTGCCGTGGAATTCAACGATGTCGTCTTCCAACAACCGGCGCACGACCTCGAAGCCTTCGTCGAAACGCTCCCGGCTCTCATCAAGGGAAATGCCGAACCGGCTGAACTCGTGCGGCAGGAACGCGCGTGCGAATCCGATGTCGAGCCGGCCGTGCGAGAGCGCGTCGACCATGCCGATCTCGCCGGCCAGCTTCAAGGGGTTATTGAAGACCGGCAAGACGGCGCCCGTGATCAGTCGCATCGTCGTCGTGCGTTGAGCCACGCACGCTAAGAAAATCAGCGGGTTGGGCGAGTAGCCGCCGTAGCGATTGAAGTAATGTTCGACGATGCGGGCGTGCGAATAGCCGAGCGGTTCGCCCTCTTCGCACAAGCGCAGCGAGTCGTCGAACCATTGTTGCGCCGGTACTTGGGCCTCGGAAACGCACGGGAAAAACTGAAGTCCGAATTCCATGATTCGATTCGCCTTTACGTTGACGTGGTGGATTCGCGGTCAGTCGTCGGCCGGTTGATCGTCATGGCCGGCGATGACGAGATCGAGCAAACGCGAGAGCGCGACGCGCGCTTCCGGGTCGAGGACGGCAACGAGACGTTCTTGCGCTCGATGCGCGGCGGCGCTGGCGCGATCGAGGGCGGCGCGCCCGAGCGGCGTCGAACGCAGGCGCTTCGTACGCTTGTCGTTGAAGCGATACTCCCGCTCGATGAAGGCTTTCGTTTCGAGCCGTTCGATAACGCTGCCGATCGTGGAACGATCGGTCTTGACGAGCGCGGCGATGCGCCCGGCGTCGCTGTCCTCGTTCGCAATGATGGCCGCGAGCGCGGTGAACTGAACCGGCGTCAACCCGAATTCGGCGATCTCCTGATTGAAAAGTGCGACGTCGATTTGGTGACACCGGCGAAAGCGATGACCGAGCGTGGAAACGGAATACTCGAAGACGTCTGCGGTCGCGTGTTTCAAAGCCGGCTCCCTTCGGCGTGGAAGAAAGTTGTACGATTGACAGTACACGTCAAATATGCGCACGTCAAGATGCGGGTGGCGACGCCGCCACGGATGTCAGCCGGAGGTGCCGGTGTCGATCGGCTCGCGGTCCGCGGTGACCGGCGTCGCCGATTCTTCGAGGGCGGCGGTGACGGCATTGCGTAACGCCGCAAACTCGGGCGGGGTCGACGTCGTTTGCTGGCCGAGCATCTCGATCGCCGTGAGCACGCGCCGGGCCTCCATGCGATCCAGCCCGACGTAGAGCGTGCGTTCGCGCTCGGCGTCGAACTTCTCGAGCGCGCGCTTTGCCATGTTCGCCTGTCCGAACGAGTAGGCGTGATGGCTCGCATTTCCGAGCAGTTTGAGTTCCGATTCGAGCCAATCCCGATAGTCGCGCAGCATGGCGTTTCTCCCCGGCGCGCGAACGGCGCGCTCGTGTCTAGTGAAGCCTTCGTACCCGTCGCTCGCGCGGCGGACGTCACGCCCGATCGCCCGCGCACGGTGACCGTCGATGGACGCGAGATCGCCGTCTTCAACGTCGACGGTCGATTCTACGCCATCGACAACGCGTGCCCGCACCAAGGCGCGCCGCTCACCGACGGCTGGGTGGCGGGAACGACGGTGACCTGCTCGTGGCATGCGTGGTGTTTCAACCTGACCGACGGGACGATGACGCCCGGCGCGTTCGCGGCCATCGATACGTTCGACGTGACGGTCGCGAACGGCGAGGTGTTGGTACGGCGCGCGCCGCGCGTGCGTCCGAGCGCGCCGTAGTTACGCGATCACCGAGCGGCGCAAATCCTCGATCCGCGCGGATCCGGTGGCAAACATCGCGATGCGTACGCCATCGATGAGTGCAGCGACCAGTTCGTCGACCGCTTCATCCGACGTGTCTGCCGCTTCGAGAAACGGCAGCGCGAGTCCGCAGACATCGGCACCGAGCGCAAGCGCTTTCGCGGCCTGCACGCCGCTTCGCAGTCCGCCGCTGGCGATCAACGGCAACGCCGGAAACGCGCTGCGCAATTCGCGCAAGGCGATGACCCCGGGTGTGCCCCAACCGGCGAACGTTTCCGCGAGCGCCTCACGCCGGTCATCGCCCGAGCGTTTCCCCTCGACGCGCGCCCACGACGTCCCGCCGGCGGCAGCGATGTCGATCGCGGTCACGCCGGCCTCGAGCAATCGCTGCACGGTGCCGCGCGAGATGCCCGAACCCACGCCTTTCGCTAACACGGGAACGTCGAGCACATGGCAGAGCTGCGAGATTTTTGGAAGCAGCGCACGAAAATTCGTGTCGCCCGACGGTTGAAGGGCTTCTTGCAGCGGATTGAGATGGAGAAAGAGCGCGTCCGCGTGCAATGATTCGATCAATCGGCGTACGTCGTCGGCGCCGACACCGTAGTTGAGCTGCACGGCGCCGAGATTCGCGAAGAGAAGCGCGTGCGGCGCGACGTCGCGAACGGCGAACGTCGGCAGTAACTCCGGATCTTCGATCAAGGCGCGGCCGCTTCCAAGACCGAGCGCGATGCCCGCGCGCTCCGCCGCCGATGCCAAGCGGCGGTTGATCGTCGCGGCGCGCGTCGTCCCGCCGGTCATCGACGACACCAGGAGCGGCGCCCGCAACGCGAAGCCGAGAAATGTCGTCGAAATGTCGACGTCGTCGAGCGCGATCTCCGGCAATGCTTCGTGTTGCAGTCGCACGCCGTCCCAACCGGCATCGAGCGCCGATTGCACGTCTTCGTCGAGACAGACGTCGAGGTGGCGCGCCTTTCGAGCTTCAGTGGCGCCGATCGTCGGTTGGAGCACCGGCCCTGGGTTCCACAGGCGAAGCCCGCAGCCTCGCCAATGCGCCCCACGTGGAACCGACGTATGACGGCATCCGGGGAACGGCCGGCGGCACGCTTTTCGGAGCAACCATTGCGTCCCTCGCGGTTGCCGAGGGACTGGATGCCGCTGCGCTCGCGACCAAAGCCGGTCTCGATGCGGCGCTTGTCGGTCGCGTCCTCGGCGGCGAAGAGCGCGCGACGGTTCCGATCCTCGCGCGGCTCGCGCGAGCCCTGCGTCTGAAAGCGATCGAGTTCATGCAAAAGTCGGGCTTGCTTTCGCTCGAAGTGTACGCCATGGGCCTCGATCCGCTCTATTTTTTGCCCGATGGTCCGACGCGTTTCGACGCCCGCATCTACATGCGCGAGATCAACCCTCGGCATGCCGTGCCCGAAGGCGACATGCTCAAGCGTAACCCCGCGCTCGCTGCCCTCCGGGACGACCCGATCCTCGACTCCCTAGGCCATCTCGAAATCGAACTGACCTACCTCCTGCGAACCGCCGTCCAGCAAACAAACGGCACGCTGTAGCGCACCAACCCCACCCTTGAGCCGGCAACACCGCAATAACCCGGCCGGCAGCACGTGCGGGGTGATGGACCGAGCGCCGTACCAGGATGCCGAGGGAAAACGAAGCGGCGAGGTCGGCGCGGGGGCCCCGCGAAGCGGGGGGGCGCGCAGGCTGGGCCGACACGAGCAGGGTGATGGACCAAGCGCCGTACCGGCGCGCCCAGGGAAAACGGGCGGCGAGGTCGGCCCGGGGGCTCCGCGAAGCGGGGGGCGCGGAGGCTGGGCCGAAGCGCCTTCCAATGGAGATTGAAGGCAAACGGGTTGCCGCACTTGTCGGCGACGGATTTGAAGAGTCGGAGTTGCTCGAGCCCAAAACGGCGCTCGAGGCAGCGGGCGCGGTGGTGACGATCGTCGGCGCCGACGACCGCGCGCTGCAGAAAATTCGCGGGAAGAAAGGGCTCGACGAGGGTCAGAGCGTTCGCGCGGAAGAGATCGTCGCCGACGTCACGGCGGACGACTTCGACGCGATTCTCATTCCGGGCGGTCAGTCACCCGATCATTTACGGATGAACAAAGACGTGCAGCGTTTCGTGCGCGAGTTCGACACCGCGAAGAAACCGATGTTCGTGATCTGCCACGGTCCGCAAATCCTGATCTCGGCGCAGCTCGTACGCGGGCGGACGCTCACCGGATTCGCGTCGATCGCCGACGACGTCCGCAACGCGGGCGGTCTCTACCGCGATCAACCAGTCGTCAACGATGGCAATTGGGTGACATCGCGCAACCCGGGCGATTTGCTGTTGTTCAATCGCGCTATCCTCGAAAAACTCGCGACGGCGGGGACCGTGCAGGCCGTTTAATCCACCGGAGAAAGACGCGGGTTCACGCGTTCGGGACGTCCGACTTTATGACACTCGCGCCACGTCCCGTCGCGCTCCTGGATTGCGACGATGTCCGCAGTGAAATCGTAATGTCCGGCGTCGTCGAAGAACGCGCTGCCGACCGCGTAGGCATCGACCGGCACGCGCTCGCGCTCGAACGAGCGGATGCGCGCCGGGTTGAACCCGCCGCTCGCCACGATCCGCACGAACGCGAAACCTTCAGCGTCGAGCGCGCTGCGCACGTTGTGCACGAGTTGCGGATTGACGCCCGTCGGCGAAAACGTTCCCATCTGCGGAATGACCGACGCGTCGACGAGCGTCCCGGACGTATCGAGCCGCACGCCCCAGAGACGTTCGCCGAGTGCACGCGCGACGGCGAGGGTCGTACCGACGCAATCGTTGTCGAAGTCGACGAGGGAGATCACGTTGATCGACGGGTCGATATACTCGGCAAATTTCTCGGTCGCGAGCACGGTGTCGCCGCCGTAGGCGGCGATGAGCCCATGCGGCACCGTGCCCATGCCCCGCGACCCCCACCACTCCGCGTTCGCGTCGGTCGATACGCCGAGCGCGCCCGAGATGTACGCTGCATAGCCGTCACCCGTCTGCACCAAGTGGTGGTCGAAACGCGCCGGAAAGAACAGCACCTGTTTGCCGCCGGCCGCGTCGACGATCGCGCGTGCGTTGGTCGCGATGCGCGTGCGTCGCGAGAGCGCGCCCAGATACGGCGTCTCGAGATGTGCGAAAAGCGCGTAGTCGCCTTCGATCGTCATAACGGTCTCGAACGGCTCGATCGGATCGCCGTCGTAGAGCGCGCACACGCGCAGATCCTGCCAGCCGTTGACCCAAACCGTTCCATCGGAACGTCCGCTGCAGAGTTTGAGGATCGCGATCGCCTCATCGATGCCGCACAGCACCGATGAATTGCGTTGAAACACTTGCATGCGGACGATCCGACGATAGCGGTCGCGTTCGAGAATTTCGCGTGCCCGATTGAAGTACGCGTCGGAGTAGTAACCGTCGCGCATTTTTTCGACCGGCAGATTGAAAATCGCCGGATCGAGTCGCCGCTCGCCCTTGCGCAACATGGGCAGCATCTACCTCGACGTGGTATGTTTTCCTCGTCATGTCCGCAACGCCGACCAACGCGGAGATCGCGCATCGCCTCAAAGAGATTCGCACGCTCATGGAATTCGCGGGCGAGCCCTTCTTCAAATTCATGGCCTACGAACGCGCGGCGGAAACGATCGAGAACGCGCCGCCCCTCGCCGACCTCATCGCCGGAGGCCGATTGCAAGAACTTCCCGGAGTCGGGAAGACGATTGCCGCGCGCATCGCCGACTTGTGCTCGAGCGGCTCGTGCGATTTTCTGGACGAGCTGCGGTCGCGCTATCCCTCGACGCTCACCGACGTGCTCGGCGTGCAGGGCGTGGGCATGAAAACGGCCCAGATGCTCTACGAAACGCTCGGCATCGCCTCGCTCCCCGATCTGGAAACAGCGATCGCCGCCGGCGCGCTCGACACGCTGCCGCGCTTCGGCAAGAAGTCGGTCGATAACATCAAGCGCGGGTTGCTGGCCTATCGCGGTCGTGCGAAGCGCACGCCGCTTGGAACCGCGTTGCCGCTCGCGCACGAAATTATCGCGTTCTTGCGCGAACGTTCGCCGGTACACGATGTGACGCCGGCCGGCAGCGTGCGGCGCAACGAACCGACGGTCGGGGATATCGACATCGTCTGCACGTCCGAGGATCCGGCCGCCGTCATCGGCGCGTTTACGGCATGGGAACGAGCCGAAGCCGTTCTCGCCGAGGGAACGACGAAGGCGAGCATTTGGCTTGCCGGCGGACTGCAGATCGATTTGCGCGTGCTGCCCGCAAATCTCTACGGCAACTTGTTGCAGCACTTCACCGGAAGCCGCGAGCACAACATCCAACTGCGTGAACTCGCGGTACGCGCGAACAAGCGTGTGAGCGAAAACGGCATCGTCGATCTTCTTGACGGTCGCACGATCGCGTGCCGGGCCGAGGCCGACGTATATGCGACACTCGGGCTTGCGTACATTCCGCCCGAAATGCGCTTGGGCATCGGTGAGATCGACGCCGCGCGCGACGGAACGTTGCCCGGCGTGATCGAACTTGACGATCTGCGCGGCGACTTTCACATGCATTGCACCTGGAGCGACGGCGCGGATTCGCTCGATGCAATGGTTGCGGCCGCGGCCGCGCGCGGGTACGCGTATCACGCGATCTCCGATCATTCGTGGGGCCGCGGCGCGATGGGTCTCGATCCGGCCGATCTCCGCGCGCAGCGCGCCAACGTTCGCGCGCTCGGCGAGCGGCACGGAATTCGAACGATGTGTTCGGCCGAGGTCGACATTAATCCGGACGGATCGCTCGATTTCGACGACGACGTGCTCGCCGAACTCGATATGGTGGTCGCGAGCGTCCACTCGGCCTTCAATCTTTCGCGCGACGCGATGACGACGCGGCTGATCCGTGCCTGCGAAAATCCGTACGTCACCATCCTCGGTCATCCGACGGGGCGAAACGTCGAGAGCTTCCCCGGCTATGAATTTGACTACGACGCGGTTTTCGCCGCGGCGGCGCGAACGGGCACGGCGCTCGAAATCGACGGGCAACCGGCCCGGCTCGACTTACCGAGCGCGCTGGCGCGCCGGGCGCGTTCGTTCGGTGTGACCTTCAGCTGCGACTCCGATGCGCACCGGACCGCGCATTTGGCGAATGTCGCGTATGCCGTCGGGCAAGCCCGCCGGGCGTGGATAACTCCCGGTGAGGTGCTCAACACCCGACCGTTGGCGGGGGTCTTGGCTTTTATCGAGACGAAGCGAGCGACGGTCCGCCATGCAGGTTCTGCCGACGACGAAAGGTGAGGCACGGCGACTCGCCGCGCTCGCTGAAATCGAAATTCTCGATACTCCAAGAGAGGTTGTCTTCGACGCGTTCACGCGACTGGCGGCGACCGCGTGTGCAGCGCCGATCGCCTTGATCGCGTTCGTCGACGCTGATCGTCAGTGGTTCAAATCGAGCGTCGGTTTAACCGAGCTCACCGAAACGCCGCGCTCCGCGGCCTTCTGCGATTACACGATCCGCCAAGCGTCGATCATGGAAATTCCGGACGCTGCACTCGATCCGCGATTTGCGAGCAACCCGCTCGTCGTCGGCGAACCGCACATCCGTTTTTACGCCGGCGCACCGCTGCTATCGCGCCGCGGGGACGCACTCGGCGCGATTTCCATCGCCGACCGCGAGCCGCGAACCCTCACCGACGCGCAGCGAACGACGCTCGTCGCGTTGGCGGGCGCGGTCGTCGATCAGCTCGAATCGCGCCGCGCGTTACTGCTCGAGCGTGATCGGGCGAAGGAGCGCGTTCACGTTCTCTCGGGAGCGCTCGGTATCACCGGAGACGCCGTAACGATCACGACGTTAGCGGCAGATTCGCAGGAAGCGTCGACCATCGTGTTCGCGAACGACGCGTTTCTGCGACTCAAAGGCTGCAGCGCCGGCGACGTCATCGGCCGTACGTCGAGTCGATTCTTCGGACCCCTCACGGATCTCGCCCTACTGGCCGAGATGCGTCGCAAGGTCCTCCAGGGCGAAGCGTGCCGTGTCAAATACGTCAGTTATAAGGCAGACGATTCGCACTACTACGCGGACGTCTCGGTGCACCCGCTGCTCGACGACCGCGGGCGCACGACACACATGGTGATGATGCAGCGTGACGTCTCCGACGTCGTCCTGCGCGATGCGCAACTCGCGATGCAGAACGAACGCTTGACCTCGCTCACGTCGATCGCCCGCGGAATCTTCGGCGCACTCGATCCGAGCGCGCTCGTCGACGCGCTCGTGGTCGGGACGCACGAGTTGGTCGGCGGCGAAGCGCGGTTGCTTGCCGCGTTACCGGCCGGCGGATTCAGCGTGACGCGCGATCTGCTCGCTGCGGACGACGCGCACGCGGAAATCGATCCGTTCCTTGCTGCGGCCGTCGATAGCAAGATGCCGCTGCTTTCGGATGACGAACGGCGTGCGACGGTGTGCATCCCCGGCTCATTGCGTGAAACGCGCTTTCTGCTGGACGTGACGTCGGCCAAACCGTTGCACACCGCCGACATCTTCGCAATCGGCTTGCTCGCGCAATATTTCGGCGTCGCCGCGCGCAACGTCGAACTCGTCGGCGAACTGCAAGCGCGCCGCGCCGCGGTCGTCGAACTCAACGAGGTCAAGAACGACTTGATCGCGATGCTCGCGCACGATTTCAAAGGCCCGCTGACGACGATCGTCGGTTTCGCCGACGTCCTCGCCGAGGACGACCAATTCGACGGCGAGTCGCGCAAGTTCTTGGCGATGATTTCGTCGAGCGCGATGCGTCTGGCGAGTCTTGCCACCGATACGCTGGCGCTTTCGCGGCTCGAACAGAACGAGTTGACGCTCAACATCGAGCCGTTCGACCTCCTCGCACTCGTTCGCGACATCGTGCGCGTATTCAGCGTGACGCGTCCGATCGACATCAGTGCCGACCGTCCGGAACTCGTCGTCGCCGGAGATGCCGCACGGCTCCGTCAGGTGTTCGAAAATTTGATCGGCAACGCGATCAAGTATTCGCCGAACGGCGAACCCGTCGATATCCGGCTCCGAGTGCTCGGAGGCGGTGTCGAAGTAGCCGTGCGCGATCACGGTATCGGCATCCCCGACGCGGATCGGCCCAAGCTCTTCGGGCGTTTTGCTCGGGCCAGAAATGCACGCGCGATGGGAATCGGCGGCACCGGCTTCGGATTGTACCTCAGTAAGACGATCCTCGAGATGCACGGCGGATCGATCGACGTCGACACGCGCGAAGGTCTGGGCAGCACGTTTCGCGCTTTCGTGCCCGCATCGGTCGTCGCCACGCGGCCGCAACACCGGCGCTTCGTCGTATTGGACCCGGCGGGCGACGCGCGCTCGTACGTCGCCCACACGTTGCGTGACGACGGCTTCTCGGCGGCCGTCGCCGACGACGGCGCCGCCGTGCTCGCGCAAGTCGACGAGACGGAATTCGACGCAGCACTGATCGATACCGAACGGCTCGGCATGTCCCTCGATGAGTTCGTGCGGCGAATCGCGGGGCGCACGGCGTTGATCCGCATCGATCCGTCGGCCGTCGGCGAATCGGGCGGTTGGGACGGGTATCTCGTCAAACCGTTCCTGACGAAGGACTTGCGGACGACGATCGACGCAGCGATCATGCGTCATCCGCGGCGCAAGCCCGATGCGCAGCGGACCTATCCGGGTACCGTCTGAACATGGCTTCGACCCGTCGTCCTCTCCCCGACATGCGGGCAGCGTTCGCGCGTGCCGGCGACGCCCTTCGGGCGCGCGTCGGCATGCTGCCGAACGTGCTCACCCGGCGGTCACAGACGCTTCGCCCGCGGATCGCCGACGCAAAAAAAACACCGAGCATCTGTCCTTATTGTGCGGTCGGATGCGCGACGAACGTCTACTCGCACGGCAACACGATCGTCGATATCGAAGGCAATCCGGATTCGCCGATCAATGGCGGGACGCTCTGTCCCAAGGGCTCGGCGACGTTCCACCTGCACGTGAACCCGCATCGCTGGACGACCTGCAAATACCGCCCTCCGTTCGCGACCGCGTGGCAAGACGTCCCGTACGAGTGGGCGATGGAGCGCATCGCTGAACGAATCAAAGATACGCGCGACCGCACCTTCCGCGAATTCGACGGCGACGGGCGGCGCGTCGCGCGCACGACCGCGATCGCCTCGCTCGGCGGCGCGACGCTCGACAACGAAGAGAATTATCTGATCACCAAACTCGCGCGTTCGATCGGAACGCCGTTCGTCGAGAATCAAGCGCGAATTTGACATAGCTCGACGGTGCCGGGTCTCGGCACCCTGTTCGGACGCGGCGGCGCGACGACGTTCTTGATGGATCTGAAATTCTCGGATCTGATCATCATCCAGGGCTCGAATTTCGCGGAGAATCATCCGGTCGGATTTCGCTTCGTCACGGAAGCGAAGAACCGCGGCGCGACCGTGGTGCACGTCGACCCGCGGTTCACGCGCACGAGCGCACTTGCCGACCTGTACATTCCGATCCGCTCGGGAACCGACATCGCGTTTACCGGCGGCTTGATCAACTACGTTTTGCAAAACAAAGCCTATTTCAGAGACTACGTTGAAACGTTTACCAACGCGTCGTATCTCGTCGACCCCGATTTCAGAGACACGGAAGACCTGGGCGGTCTCTTTTCCGGCTTCGATTCCGAATCGGGGACGTACGACCGGGCGACGTGGAAGTACGAGCTCGAAGAGGGGCCCCCGGCCGCCGGTGCTCGGTATTCGCAGGCAAAGGAGGGTGACGACATGCCCGCGCAGGGCGGCCATCCCGCACATCAGGGACGCCGGCCGAAAAAAGATCCGACCTGGCAGCATCCACGCTGCGTCATCAACGTCCTCAAGCGTCATTACGAGCGGTACACGCCGGAGATGATCGAGCGCATTTGCGGAACGCCGCCCGATGCATACCGCAAGCTCTGCGAGCTCGTCGCAGCGAACGGCGGCCGCGAGAAGACGATCGCGTATTGTTACGCGATGGGCTGGGCGCAGCACACCGTCGGCGTGCAAAACATTCGCGCGGCGGCGACACTTGCGACGCTGATGGGCAGTGTCGGGCGTCCGGGCGGCGGTATCATGGCGTTGCGCGGTCACGCGTCGATTCAAGGCTCGACCGACATCGCGACGCTCTACGATCTCTTTCCCGGCTACATCAAGGCGCCGTCGCTCGAACGCGACGAAACCTCGTTCGAGAAATGGAAAGAGAACCAGACGATGCCGACCGGCTGGTGGGCAAACTGGCCGAAGTACGCGGTCTCGCAGATGAAAGCATGGTACGGCGAGGCGGCGACTGCCGAGAACGGCTGGTGCTTCGACTATCTGCCGAAAAACACGGGCGATCATTCGCATCAGCCGATGTTCTTTACGATGAAGGACGGCGGCATCGAGGGTTTGATTCTGTGGGGTCAAAACCCCGCGGTCGGCGGCCAGAACGCCGCGTTGCAACGCGCCGCGCTCGGAGAGCTCAAATGGATGGTCTGCCAGGATCTCTTCGAAACGGAGACCGCCGCGTTCTGGAAGCGCGAAGCTGTCGATCCCACGACGATCGGTACCGAAGTCTTCTACATGCCGGCGGCGTCCGTTGCCGAGAAAGCCGGCACGTTCACCAATACACAGCGGCTCGTGCAGTTTCACGAGAAGGCCGTCGACGCGCCGAACGATGCTCGCAGCGATCTCTCGTTCGCGTTCGCGATTACGAAGCGGCTCAAAGCGCTTTATCGTGACTCGACGAATCCGCTCGACCGGCCGATTCTCGACATCACGATGAACTACGAGAGCGACGACGCGCACGAACGCGCGCGCGACGAACCGGATGTCGAGAAGGTCATGCGCGAAATCAACGGCACGCATTGCGCGAGCGGCGAGCACGTGACGTCGTTTACCGAACTCAAGGACGACGGCAGCACGGCGGCCGGCGCATGGATCTACACCGGCTATTTTCCCTCACCCGCCGAGAACCTGACGCGCCGGCGTACGGGCGACGACTGGGTCTCGCTCGAGTGGGCGTGGGCCTGGCCCGCGAACCGGCGTAATCTCTACAACCGCGCATCCGCCGACGCGGACGGCAACCCGTGGAGCGAACGCAAAAAGTCGGTTTGGTGGGACGCGGAGAAAGCGACGTGGACCGGCTTCGACGTTCCCGATTTCATCGCGACGAAGCCGCCGTCGTACCGCGCGCCCGACGGAGCAAAGGGCATGGACGCGCACGACGGCACCGCTCCATTCATGCTGCAAGAGTACGGTGTTGCGGAACTGTTCGGCGTGCAGGGCACCGTCGACGGTCCGTTTCCGACGCACTACGAGCCGCGCGAATCGCCGGTCACGAATGCGCTTTACCCGGACGTGCAAGTCAATCCGGTGCTCAAGCAGTGGCTGCGCCGCGACAACCCGTATCACGACGTCGCCGACGAACGTTATCCGTTCGTCCTCACGACCTATCGCGTGACCGAGCATCACCTCTCCGGTGCGATGACGCGCTGGTCCCCGTGGCTCGCCGAATTGCAGCCCGAGCTCTTCTGCGAGATTTCGCCCGAACTCGCGGTCGAACGCGGTATCCGCAATCGTGAGTGGGTAACGATTTCGACGGCACGCGGTGAAATCGAAGCACGCGCGCTCGTAACCGGGCGCATGAAACCGTTCAAGCTCGGACCGAAGCAGTTCGTTCACCAGATCGGTGTCCCGATGCACTTCGGCTATCAGGGCGAAGTGACGGGCGACGCGGCGAACGTGCTGCCGCCGCTCGTCGCGGATCCGAACGTCTCGATTCATGAAGCGAAGGCGTTCACGTGCAACGTTCGTCCGGGCCGGCGCGGCGCGGCGCACGAGGGTCCGACGTGGCTTCCGGTGCCGGCGCACGAACGAACGCCGCTCGGTACGCCGCAACGCGCCGGCCCCATACACGCCAACGTACGCGAAACCGGTTCCGATCCGCTGCCGGTCGACGCCGGAACGATCATGCAAGGTTCGCGGCGCGCGCACGCGCTCGGGGAATCGGAGTAAGGTGTCCGAAACAACGGGATTCTTCACCGACGTCACCCTCTGCATCGGCTGTAAGGCATGCGAGGTCGCGTGTAAGCAATGGAACGAGTTGCCCGCCGACGGCTACGAGTTGACCGGCAACTCGTACGACAACACGACGCGCTTGAGCGGCAACACCTGGCGGCACGTGCAATTCGTGGAACAGATGGACCGTGCGACGCCGGAGCAGTCGCGATGGATGATGCTCTCGGACGTCTGCAAGCATTGTACGAACGCGGGCTGCATGGAAGCGTGCCCGACCGGTTCGATCGTGCGCAACGAAATGGGCAACGTGTTCGTGCAACCGGACGTGTGCAACGGGTGCGGGTACTGCGTGCCGTCGTGTCCGTTCGGTGTCGTTGCGATTCAACCGCAGAGCGGTATCGCCGAGAAGTGCACGCTGTGCTACGACCGCCAGAAAGACGGCATCGAGCCGGCATGTGCGAAAGCGTGTCCGACCGATTCGATCACCTTCGGACCGGTCGAGGAATTGCGCAAGAAAGCCGCGGAGCGCGTTGAGACCATGCTCGCGCGCGGCCAGCACGTCGAGATCTACGGCACGAAAGAGCAGATGGGCGCGGTCGGCGAGCTCAACGCATTTTTCTTGCTGCCGGACCGTCCCGAAGTGTTCAACCTCCCGCGCGATCCCGTTTTGCCGTCGACCTACCAGCCGGGGGCGTATGCGAGTTTACTGGCGGCGGTCGCCGTGATGGCAACGGTTTCGTTCGCGATTTTCCGGCAGCGCGCGTGATCACGCCCGACGACGTTGCCAATAGTCTTGGTCGCAACGACGGCGGATTCGGCCGCGACCAGACGAGCTACTACGACATCCCGGTGCTGCAGAAACCGCACTGGGGCTGGGAAATCGAGTGGTACTTCTTCCTCGGCGGCATCGCCGGCGGAAGTGCGATCCTGGCTGCGCTCGCTGATCTTTTGAACGATCCCGCCGACGCTCCGGTCGTGCAAACCGGACGCTACGCCGCGATGGTCGGCGCGGCCATCAGCGGCGCGCTGCTGATCAAGGACCTCGGCCGGCCCGAACGTTTCATCAACATGTTGCGCATCGTCAAGCTGAAGTCGCCGATGTCGGTCGGCGTCTACGCGCTCTCGGCGTTCTCGACGTTTTCCGGACTCGCATTCGCGCGCCAGGCCAAAGCCGACGGACTGCTGCCGTTCGACCCGGGCGGCTTCATTCCGAACGCGCTTCTCGACCTGGCGTGGGCGGGCAGCGCGGCGTTGCTCGGCTCGTACACCGGCGTGCTTGTCGGCGCGACGGCGATCCCGGTCTGGTTCATCGGAAGCCGCCACTTGCCGGCGATCTTCGTGTGCTCGGCCACCTCGACGGCGTGCGCGTTCACGCTTGCCGTGTTGGCACTCGTCCCGGACGTCGCACCCTCGACGGCGCGTAAGGTCGAGCGGCTCGAGCTGTTCGCGGCGGTGTGCGAATTCGCGTTACTGCGCGACTATCGCCGGCGCGCGGGCGACCTCGGGAAGCCGATGTTCGCGGGGCGGATCGGCAGCCGGCTCTCGACGATGACGGAGCTGCTCGGCATCATCGCGCCGGTCGCGATCAATCTGCCCGGTGCATTCGGACGGAGCGAACGTCGGGGCATCGTTTCACGGCTGCGCACGATTGCCGCCGCAGCGCTGACGCTCGCCGGCGGCCTCGTGCTGCGCCAGTGCGTCCTGCGTGCGGGCAACGTGGCGGCGGAAGATCCGCGGGCGTACTTGTATCATAAACGATCGTGAAGCAACGACTGGTCCCGGCATTGGCGTGCACCCTCGCATTGCTGTGCGCGCTCGCTCCCGCGGGCGCGGCCGAACCGCATGTTTTGCGCTATTCGGACGGTCTCGACATCTCGTCGCTCAACGTGTTTCTGGCAACGACCGGCAACATTCCGGGACTCGACGAGCTCACCGCTGCCGAGTTCACGCGTTTCGACGCGCGCGGGAACGCGATCCCCGAGCTGATCACCGAAATTCCGTCGAAGGCCAATCATGGCGTGAGCGCCGACGGACTCTCGGTGACGTGGCACCTTCGTCACAACGTGAAGTGGAGTGACGGCGCCCCGTTCGATTCCGCCGACGTGGTGTACACGTATCACGTCGCGATCGACCCGAACAACAACGTCGTCATCCGCGACCGTTGGGAGCGGATCGTGGCCGTGGAGGCACCCGATAAATATACGGTCATCTTTCATTTCAAAGCGTCCTACTCGCTCTTCATCACCGAGTATTTCGCGGCGAACGGCAACTCCGCGATTTTGCCCAAACACATCCTGGGTCCCGGGACGTCGATCAACGATGCGCCGTATAACGCGTTGCCGGTCGGAATCGGGCCATTTCGTTACGTCGCGTATCACCGCGGCGATAGCGTCGAGATGGAAGCGAATCCGTACTATTGGCGCGGCACGCCGAAGTTGAAAAAGGTCGTCTATAAAATCGTCACCGACGACAACACGGTGTTCACGCAGTTGCAAACGGGCGAACTCGACCTCTGGCAAACGGTGAACGGGACGCTCGCGGACCGTGTAAAAACGGTGCCGGGAAAGTCGACGACGACCGTGTTGAGCAACTACGTCTCGGCCGTCTTCTTCAACACGCAGCATCCCGTCGTCGGTGATGCGGCTGTGCGCCACGCTCTGAGCATGGCGACGAATCGGACGCTCGTGATCGACAAGATCGTCTTGCGCAACGGCATCCTCACGGAGTCGGTCGTTCCGAAGACGGCACACGATTGGCTCGCGTTGCCCGTGACGCCGTTCGATCCGGCGCGCGCCGCGAAGCTGCTCGACGCCGCCGGTTGGGCGCGCGGTGCGAACGGCATTCGGGCGAAGAACGGCGTTCCGCTCGCCGTCGATCTCGCGATTCCGTCCGGCTATGCGCCGAGCGCGACGCTCGCGAACATCTTACACGACGACTGGGGCAAACTCGGCGTCGACGTACGGATTCATACCTATGCAACCTCGCAGTACTTCGCGATCTACGCTGCCGGCGGGATCATTCAGACCGGGAAGTTCGACGCCGCCCTGTACTCGCAATCGATCGGCCCGATCGAGCCGGACATCACCGGCGTGTACGATTGCGCGAGCATTCCGCCCCGCGGTATGAACGGCGCGCGCTATTGCAATCCGAAGGTCGATGCGCTGATCGACCGCTATCTGCGTTCGTACGATCGGGCCGTCCAGGCGCGCAGCGCCGCCGCCATGCAGCGGCAAATCGACGCGGATTTGCCGGCGGCCGTCCTGTACGAGCGGACGTTTCTCTCGGCGTTTGATTCACACCTGAGCGGCTATCACCCTAACAGCTATGACGATTGGGGCGACCCCCTTCAATTGGACATCTGAATGCCGACGGCTATACGCGTATCGGTCTGGCGCGCGGGGCGCGAAGTGCGCCGGAGAACGAACCCGTGGCGTCCTTGACCTTTGCGGCGATGAACGGACCGACCAATCCGCCCGTGCCCCAGGCGGTGAGGATCCAGCCGTAATTCCGACCGAGGCCCTTTTCCGGAGGGGCTTTCACGGCCGAAGCACATTCATTGACGACGGTAAATGATTAGCCGTGATATAATAGGTTGAATGACGGCGGCGACTTCGCGAACACCGGTCGAAGAGTCCGTCGGGTTGCTGCTTACGCTTCTCGGCCGGGCTTCGACGCGAGTTTTTACCGACGCGTTGCGTCCGATCGGGCTCAAGCCGCGTCATTTGGCGGTCCTGACCGAGCTGCGTGAAACGCCGCTCACGCAACAGGCGCTCGGCGAAGCGACGCAGACCGACCCGACGAAGCTCGTCGGCTTACTCAACGACCTCGAGCGCTGGTCGTTGATCGTGCGGCGCCGCGATCCGGACGACCGCCGGCGGCACATCGTCGAGATCAGCCCCTGCGGTCGCGAGCGGCTTGCGGACGTGGACCGGCTCGTTGCCGTCAGCGACGACCGCATCGTGGCGAGCCTCGATCCGGATCAGCGAGCGATGCTGCTGCAGCTCCTCGGTCAGATAGCCGCTTCCGCTCGCGTCGCTACCGGTTGCACCGCCGTCGCCGTCTCCGAAGAAGACGGCGACGACGCTTGAACGTTTCCGGTTAGAGGCCGACGGTTCGACCGGGAAAACCGGCGGCATCGAAATACATCGTCGGGCCGACGCTCTGCGTCCGGAGCAGGGTCGTGAGGCCGCCGGGTCCCGCATCTGACCGGAGCATACCCCGTTTGAAGACCGGGATCGTGCCGCCGATCATGGCTTCGCTCATCGGACGTCCGATCAGTTTTCCTTTGGGGGTGATGTGCAAGCCGAGAATCTTCGCGATCGTCCAGCCGATATCGGCGTTACTGACGGGCGCCGGATCGACGAAGCTCTTCTTGAAATCGGGACCGTACGCGGCCATGAAATTCGACGTGTCGGCGCGGCTGAAGTTGCCGTGCATCCCTTGGCCCTGCTGGAGCGCGTAGTCCGCGACTTCGACCGCGCACCGTTCGGGCAGCGAACAGCCCGTGTCGAGCGAACGGAAATTGACGACGATCGCCGGCTTCGGCGGAAGCGCCGACCCCATGAAATTGATCGCGGAGAGCGGCAGCGTCCCGGGGAATTTGCCGAGACGATCGTCGACGAAAAGCCCGCTCACGTAATCCTCGCCCATCAAGAGTGCGATCACCCTCGGCGCCAACTGGCCGGCGTTTTTCTGCGGAAAGTACACCAAATCGGAACCGCCGTTGGCGGCGACGGCGATGTCGGGGTTCGACGTGTCAAAACCGATCAAGCCGCTACCGCGCGATGAATGTTTCTGCTCGATGTTGGGATGGACGGTCTTGTCGTTATCGTCGGGGTCGGACAGCGGCAACTGCAGCGCGCGCGAAATGTCGATCGCGACAAACCCCGGCGGCAAAAACTTCTCCGGTACGTCGGGGAAGGCGAACTGGGCGGCCGCCGACGTCGCGCTCTGTTTCGAGATCGTCGAGAAGCCGTGATCGGCTGCGACGATGAGGTCGGTCGTCTTCTCCAAACCCATCGCACGAACCGCGTCGCGAAGTTTCTTGAGATCGTCGTCGGCGTTCCTGATTGCCGCCAGCGAAGTCGGACCGTTGATGCCCGGCGTGAGTTTGTTGAGACTATCGCCCTGGTTGTGCTGCGTGCCGTCGGGATCTCGCGACCAGAACACCATGACGAACGGCGCGTTCTTCGCTTTGAGCGCGGGCAGCACGACCTTCGTCGCGGCGTCGACGAAATAGTTCTGCTGCTCGAGGTTCGGCACCAGCGTACCGGGCGTCGTCGCGGAACCGGCGGGCGCATTCGGGCCGCGCGTCGGCACGACGTCCGTGCCGAGTTGTGCTTTCAGCTGCGCGTCGATCGCTTCGGGCAACGGCCACGCGAGCGACGTGCCGGTCGCGTCGGCGTGACCGGTCGAGTCGTCGATCACGATCGTTCCCTGGCCGCTCACGTCGCTGACGTCGAAGATCGCCACCGGCCCGAGTTTGCCGACGGACGCCGTTCCGTAACCCGTCGCGCGCGCTGCAGCGAGCACGGTTTCTTCGTTGAGGTAGTTGCCGCCGAAGTGCTTCGTGACTTCTTGGAGTACCGTATCGCTCTCGAGAAACGGGGTTTGCGATTGTCCCGCCGCTGCGACGCGGAAGCCGCTGTAGATCGTGTTCGAGAAGTCGCCGGTGTCGCCGAGATAGTGGCCCGTCGCCATGCCCGACGCATTCGCCGTCGTAAACGTCGGGAAGATCGAGTGCGAGTTGGCGAACGAAACGCCGTGCGTTTTGATCGCGTTCATCTCCGGCGCCGTCGTCGCGTCGACGATCGACGCGCGCAATCCGTCCGGAATGAAGAGGATGATATTGTGCGGGGACGCCCCCTGCGCCGCTGCCGTTCCCGCAGCGAGCCCGGCGGGCCCGGCGCTCAAAAGCAACGCAAACGAAGCTGCGAAGATGATGCGCGGCGAATTCGGCATGAGCAACCTTGTACCGGGCGCACATTAAGAACCGGCTAAGTACCGTGCCGCTCCCTTCACGCGCAGCGTGAAATCACCCCAGAGAATGTCGTTGAACGTCGCCGGGTCGATCGCGTCGGCACGCGCGAAATCCAGCCGCGCGCTGTCGCTCGCGCGGTACGCCGTCTTTTTGTTCGTTGCGTCGAGGTCGGTCTGGGCGCCGAGTGCGTCGTATGGCGTGAGATCGGGCGTCGCGATGAACGCGTCGGTCAACGGACGCGCGCCGGCATCGTACGGCGTCATCGGCCGCATCCCGAGCAGCACTTCCATCGTGCGCAGGACGCTCGAGGTCGTGTAGTGTTCGTGTTGCAGCCCGCCCTTCGTGTACGGGCTGACCACATAGAGCGTCGAGCGTTGCTCGTCGACGTGATCGGCGCCGGCCTGCGCATCGTCTTCGAGAATGAAGATCGCCGTTCTGCGCCAGTCCGCGCTGTGCGAAACAGCCTCGACCAGCAGTCCGACGGCCCGATCGTTGTCGGCAACCATCGCTTCGGGCGTGCTCTCGCCGCCTTTCGTTCCAGCCGTGTGATCGCGCCCGAGCCGTACGATCTCGAGCTGAGGGAGCGTGCCCGTTCGCTCGTATGCGTCGAACTCGCGCTTCCACTCGTTATAACGGAGCACGTCGTGAATGTGCAGATCGAAGGCGGCGAAGCGCGGATCGACGTGACCTTGCAACGCGCGCTCCATCGTCGATGTCGGCGGCTGATCACCGTCACCGTCGGCGTCGTCCGCGCCCGCGGTAACGAACTCGCCGTAGTCGCGCAGCGAGACATGCGCGCGGGCAGCATCGTCCCACAGATAGCCGGCGTGCGGATTCGACGCTTCCGCGCCGTCTTCGAAGTCATAGAACGGACGCCGGTTTGCATAGTTCGGCGGCCACATCTTTTCGAGATAATCGTTGGCAAACGCCGCCATCGACCAATTGTGGCCGTCGGCACTCACTTCGGCATCGCAAAAGAAACGGTCGAAGACGCCGAAGCGTCCGGCCAGCGCGTGCTGGTTCGGCGTGACCGTGCGGCCGAACATCGTGAGCGTCGGGTCGCCGTCGGCGTTCGGGACGTCGCCGAGTACCTGATCGTACGTCCGGTTCTCTTTGATAACGTAGATAACGTGCCTGATCGGGCCGTTCGCGCGCACGACCGGACTCGGCGGCAGCGGCTGATGCGCGAAGGGCGCGCCGAGACCGTGCAGCGCTTGGAGTCCGGCGGCGGCTTGCGATTCCGACGGAATCGGCACGCTGCGAATCGCGCCGGCCACGTTGTCTGCGACGTACGTCTTCGTCGGGTTCGCGTGGCCGCCCTCACCTTTGCCGTCGGCGATCAACAACGTGTGCGTGCGGCGAACGACGGCGATCGCCGTCGGATACCAACCTGCGGGGATCGCGCCGATCGGGACGAGCGATCCGTTGCGTACGCGAAAAATGCGGACGGCGTCGGCCGCGCCGCACGTGACGTAGAGCCGCGAACCGTCGAGCGTGAGCGAGTTCGGCGATACGCCGATCGGCGCGCCGGCCGTAAACGAAACCGGCGTTCGCGCGATGACCGTTTCGCGCGCAAGATCGATCGTCGCAATGTCGTCGTCGTCGGCGTCGGCGACGAAGAGCCGGCGGCCGTCGCTCGCGAACGCGACCGGATGTAATCCGACGGCGATCCGTTTGCGCACGACGCCGTTCGCGACGTCCACGACGTCGACGAATCGCTCCCCGCGCTCGGCGACGTACAGGCTTCGGCCGTCACGCGAAAAGGTCAGCGCGGCCGGATGACGACCGACGGCTGCACTATGGCCGCGATACGCGGCGCCGCCGCGCAGTTCGACGAACGCGACGCGCGAGGCGAGGTCGCCCGCGACGGCAAGGAGCGATCCGTCCGGTGAACGCGCG
Organism: Candidatus Lustribacter sp.; assembly: GCA_965277075.1. Taxonomy (GTDB): domain Bacteria; phylum Vulcanimicrobiota; class Vulcanimicrobiia; order Vulcanimicrobiales; family Vulcanimicrobiaceae; genus Lustribacter. The sequence goes on along the minus strand of OZ255707.1, from coordinate 2,278,243 downwards.
AGTGCGCTCGGGAAGAACGGGATCGGTAAGCTCACGGCGGCGTCGACGCGGCCGGCAATGGGATCGACGTGTTCGATCTGGTCGCCGAACGTCGAGGTGTTCGCGACCCACATACCGTCACCGCCGGCGTCGTGCAAGGGCACGCCGAAAGCGTTGCCGAGCGCGATCGTGGATTGCGTTGCGAGCGTGCGCGTATCCAGCACCCGCAGCACCGGCTTGCGGTGGCCGGTTTCCAAGGCGAACGCGCGCGTACCGTCATGCGAGATCACGAGGCCGGTCGGCAGCGTGCCGACGCTCGCGTTCGCGCCGGTGAGCGGCACGATGAGCCAGGCATTCGGCAATTCGATCACCTGCTGCTGTGCGAGCGCCGCGGCGCCCAGCAAAAACAGACCCGCCGCCGAGCCGATGAGGATACGTTTCACGACTTCTCCCGATGCGTTAGCTGTGCGTGGCTTGTGGTGCGCGCACCATCGCGATGAGCCGCGGACCGATGGTTACGACGAGAAAGAACGTCATGAAGAAAAACGTCGGGTGCACGAATTCCAAATTGCCGTGCGGAATCGCGCGACAACCGATGTCGGTGAAGGCCATCGCCATACAGAAGATGCCGTACGCGAGTTGCAGATTACCGGACGGGTCGAGCTTGTGTCCGAAGAACGAGCGGCGGTGACCCGGGAGGACCCAGTACAGCAGCGGCACGGCGAGCGCGAGACACAGTGCGCCCGTGCCGAAGCCGTACACGAGTTCGAACGTACGATCGCCTTCGAGAAATTCGAACATGCCGCGCCCGTTCGTCGTCCTAGTGCACGGCCCCCGCGATTGCGCCGAGGGCCGCGCTCGCGAGCACGACGACCCATGGCGGCAGCTTCCACACATCGATCAACGCGAATGCTGCGAGCGCGACACTGATACCGCTCACGCTCGCTTGAAGCGCCGGAAGAATGGGATAATAAAGCAAACCGGCAAGCAAACCGACGACGCTCGCGTTCGCGCCGCGCACCGTTGCCGCGGCACGCGGCGCGCGGGACATGCGATTCCACACCGGGGCGAGCGCGAAGATTAAGGCAAACGACGGAACGAAAATTGCGATCGTCAAGGCCAGCGCACCGGCGAGACCCGATAACGCCGAAACGTTCGCCGCACCGAGAAAGGCAGCGAACGTGAAGAGCGGGCCGGGCATCGCTTGCGTGACGCCGTAGCCGGCCAAGAAATCGCGCGATGTGATGAGTCCGTCGCTCACCAATGCTTGCAGGAGCGGCAGCACCACGTGTCCGCCGCCGAACACGAGCGAGCCGGCGCGAAGCGTCGTCGTCAGAAGCAGGTACGCGGGCGTCGGTGCGTGGAGCGGCAGTACGAGGGCGGCCACGATCGCGACGAAGAGCACACCGCTGGTGACGGCGACGCTGCGCGGCACGGCGATCGGGAGTGCCGGCACGTCGATCGCGTCGCCGCTGCGCAGAAAAAGTGCGCCGGCCAAGGCACCGAGTGCGATCGGCAACCATTGCAACCCCGCATTTCGGCCCAGTGCGATCGCCAGGATCGCCGCGCCCAGCGCGATGGTCTTCGTCACGCGGTCCGTGCAAAGCGTGCGCGCGAGCGCCAGCACCGCCTGTGCGACGACGGCCGCGGCGGCGGCCGTGAGACCGGCGAGAAATCCGAGGAACCACCGGCTCTCCGCGATCGAGCCGTGCGATTCGAGCGCGCGGAGCGCGAACGCGAACGCGACGAGCACGATCGCCGACGGTGCCGTGAAGCCAAGCCATGCGAAGAACGCCCCGGCGGCGCCGCCGCGGAGCAGTCCGACGAGCATGCCGACTTGGCTCGACGTCGGGCCGGGCAGGATCGAGCAGAATGCGACGAGCGCCGCGAACGTGTTGGCGTCGAGCCATCCGCGGCGCTCCACGAATTCGCGCCGGAAATACCCGAGATGCGCGGTCGGGCCGCCGAACGACGTCACGCCTAGCCGTAGGAATGTGCGGAAGACGTCGGTCATCGCCGCCGCGCTTCGCCGGGAGCCGTCCCATGCCTGGAGTGAAGCGAAGAGGAGCCGGGGAACGCACATGCGTACCGCAGCGCATCGGAGCGAAGCGGAGAGGAGTCGAGGAACGCACCTGTGGACGAGAGCTTGACGATCTATGCCAACGGCCGTTTCTGCCGCTACGACGAAGCGAAGATCGGACTGTTGACGCACGGACTGCACTACGGCACGGGCTGCTTCGAAGGCGTTCGCGGATTCTGGTCGCCGCGCGACGAGGAATTGTTTCTGTTCCAACTCCGCGATCACTACGAGCGCCTTCACGCGTCGGCGAAGATTCTCATGATGAAGATTCCGCACTCGGTCGAGGAGCTGGTCGACATCACGGTCGAGGTCTGCATCCGAAACAACTTCCGCAGCGACGTCTACCTGCGGCCGATCGTGTACAAGTCCGCTGAAATGATCGGCGTGCGTCTGCACGACATTCCCGACGGCTTTGCGCTGATCGCGATGACGTTCGACCGCTATTTCGACGCGACCGCCGGGCTTGCGTGCGGAACGAGCGCGTGGCGCCGCATCGACGACAACATCATTCCGGCGCGGGGAAAAGTCACCGGTGGATACATCAACAGCGCGCTTGCGAAAAGCGAAGCGATTCTCAACGGGTTCGATGAAGCGATCCTGCTCTCACACGACGGTCACGTCGCTGAAGGCAGCGCCGAGAATATTTTCGTCGTCAAGAAAGGCGTGCTCTATACGCCGGACGCGTCGCAGAACATCCTCGAAGGATGCACGCGCAAGACGGTGATGACGCTTGCCGATGCGGAACTCGGATTACCGATCCTCGAGCGCGCGATCGACCGCAGCGAACTCTACACGGCCGACGAAGTTTTTCTGACCGGAAGTGCGGCCGGCGTGCAGTTCGTCCGAGCTGTCGATCATCGCGTCGTCGGCGACGGGCGCCTAGGCCCGATCACCCGAAAACTTGCCGAGATCTACGACAACGTCGTGCGCGGGTCGCTACCGGCGTACTATCCGTGGCTGACGCGCGCATATGCTCGCCGTACCGCCGCTGTTTAATCTCTCGCCCGAAAGGATCTCGACATGGCCGGAATCGCTGCTACCTTCGCCTTGATCGCGTTCATCGTCGCCGGTGTGCTGTACTCGGCGAACAAACGCCCCGACGGAACGAACTCCGGCTAAGCCGGTTCGCTCGCCGGAGCCGATCGCAACAGTTTTTCCGGGAGAATCGGCAGGTCGCGCACGCGCAGCCCGGTCGCGTGATAGACCGCGTTGGCGACCGCCGCGGCGACGCCGGTGATTCCGATTTCACCGACGCCGCGGACGCCAAGCGAATTGAACGCCATGTCGGGAAAGTCGACGAATGCGATGTCGATCGGCGGGACGTCGGCGTTCACCGGGATGTGATAATCGGCGAAGTTATTCGTCACGACCGCTCCGGTGCGCGCATCGCGGACCGTTTCCTCGACAAGTGCCATGCCCAGCCCCATGATGATCCCGCCGATCATTTGCGAACGCGTCGTCTTCGGATTGAGGATTCGGCCGCAGTCGAAGACACCGGTGAAGCGCGTGACGCGTAAGCGCGCGATCGCCTCGTCGTAACGCACTTCGCAGAATTGCGCGCCGAACGAGTGGAAGGCGTACGCTTCGCTGGCCTTCCCCTCCGACGCGGCGTGCGCTTCGAGACCGGGCGCCGCGCGCGCGACGTCGCCGCCCGCTAAGCGCCGCAGTGCGGTACAGGCGTCGACGAGCGGCGGCATGACGGACGCCGTACTCTGCGATCCGCCGGCAACCGGTGCGTTCGGAAAGCTCGAATCACCGATGTGCACGTCGACGTTCTCGAGCGCGATCCCGAGTGCGTCGCTCGCGACCTGGGCAACGATCGTGTACATCCCGGTGCCGATATCATGCGTCGCGCACTCGACCGTCACGCGGCCCGGCCGCTCGATCCGGACGCGCACGTCGGCGGGAGCGAGCAGTGCCGGATACGTCGCCGTCGCGACGCCGTAGCCGATGAATTCGTCGCCTTCGCGCATCGAACGCGGCGCGGGCGCGCGCCGGCGCCAGCCGAACCGTTCCGCGCCTTCGCGGTAGCACTCGATGAGATGCTTGCTCGAAAACGGCTTTCCGCTCGTGCGATCGATGTTGCCGGAATTTCGAATACGCAATTCGAGCGGGTCGATCGCCAGAACGGCGGCAAGCTCGTCGATCGCCGATTCCAGCGCGAACGTCCCGCTGGCTTCGCCCGGCGCACGCATCGCCGTCGGTGTCGACGTATCGAGGCGAATCGCGTTGTGCGTCGTGCGAATGTTCGGCACGTCGTAGAGCATGTGCGACGGAACGCCGGACGGTTCGTGAAAGTCGCCGACGCGGCTCGACGTCGTGAGGACGTCGTGCACGAGCGCGGTGATGCGGCCGTCGCTATTCGCGCCCAAGCGAAGCCGCTGTTCGGTCATACTGCGGTGGCCGATCGACGTGAACATTTGGGTGCGGTCGACGACGAGCTTCACCGGTTGATTCACGAGCTTCGCGGCCATCGCCGCGAGCGCCGTATGCGACCACATGAAACCCTTCGAACCGAAACCACCGCCGACGAACGGCGAGATGACGCGGACCGCTTCGGGTTCGAGCGAGAACAAGTGCGCGAGCGTATTGCGCGTCCCCATCACCCATTGCGTCGCATCGTAGACGGTCAACTCACGGCCTGACCACTGCGCAAGTGTCGCTGAGGGCTCGAGGGCGTTGTGCGTTTCTTCCGGCGTCGTGTAGATCGCATCGACCGTCGCATCACTCGCCGCGAGCGCCGCCCGCGCGTCGCCGACGTCGATCCAGAGCGGACTGCCGAAAAATTCGTCGACGCGCTCGGCGGTTGGCCGGTTCGCGTCCGTCACTTCGACGTCGGCCGGTTCGGGCATATATGAAACGTGCAGCCGTTCCGCGGCCGCTTTTGCCGTCGCCAGCGTCGTCGCGATCACGACCGCGATGTGCTGCCCCGAATAGAGCACGCGATCGGACTGCAGCGGCAAGAGACCGTGTTCGACGAACGTGGTGCCCGCTCCAAAGTCGAATCCGGTCGGCGCGACGCGCGGGGCGTTAGCGTGCGTCATGATCGCGACGATGCCGTCGAGGGCGTGCGCGTCACGATCGTCGATGCCCGTGACGCGCCCGCGCGGAATCGTCGATTCGACCAGCACGGCATGCAACGGATGCGCGACGGCCGTGTCGGCCGCGTACGTCGCGGTTCCGGTCACCTTGAGCGGACCGTCTACCCGGCTGACGCCCCGGCCGGTGTTCGCCGGCGTTCCTTCGATCGTCGTCGTCATATCAAGCGGCATCCGTCAGCGTGCGCAGCGCGCGAACGATCGCGCGCCGGGCGAGTTCGACCTTGAATCCATTATCCCGCAACGGTTTTGCGTCGACGAGCGCCGCGTCGGCCGCCCGTGCGAACGTCGCGGCGTCCGCGGTCGCGCCGTCGAGAACGCGTTCCGCCTCGTGGGCGCGCCATGGTGCCGTTGCGACACCCCCAAGTGCGAGCCGCGATTGCACGATCGAACCATCCCCCGCTCGCTCGATGCACGCGGCGACCGACACGAGCGCGAACGCGTACGACGCACGGTCGCGAAGCTTGAGATAGAGCGACCGCCGGTGCAGCGGCGAGGTGTCGATTTCGACGGCGACGACGACGTCGCCGCGTTCGAGGATCGTCTCACGCGCGGGTTCGTCGGCGGGTAACCGGTAGAAGGCATCGAGCGAGAAGCGGCGTTCCCCGGCGGCTCCGGCGACGACGATCTGCGCGTCGAGCGCCGCGAGCGCCGTCGTCATATCGCTCGGGTGCGTCGCGATGCACGAATCGCTGGTGCCGAGAATCGCGTGCGAGCGGTGAAAGCCACCGATCGCGTCGCAGCCCGCACCGGGGTCGCGCTTGTTGCAGCGTGCCGCCGGATCGCGGAAGTACGAGCAGCGCGTGCGCTGCAGAAGATTCCCGCCGACGGTCGCCATGTTGCGCAGCTGTCCCGACGCGCCGGCGACGAACGCTTGCGCGAGGACCGGAAACTCACGAGTGATCGTCGGGTCGTCCGCGACGTCGCTGTTGCGTGCGAGCGCGCCGATTCGGACGCGGTCCGGCGAGACGTCGATCGACGTCAACGGTAAGCGGTTGATGTCGACGATGGAGGCCGGGTCCATGACGCCGGCCTTCATCAAGTCGATGAGCGTCGTCCCCCCGGCGATCAGCTGTGCGTGCGGATGGTCCAGTAGTGCGGCGCGTGCGTCGTCCAGCGACCGTGCCGCGTGATAGGTGAACGGCTGCACCTACGCACCCGCCAGTAGGGCGGCGTTAACCGCATCGACGATGTTCGGGTACGCGCCGCAACGGCAAAGATTGCCACTCATCTGCTCGCGGATCGCGTCGTCGCCGGTGGCGCGTCCCTCGCCGATCAGACCGACCGCCGACATGATCTGTCCGCTCGTGCAAAACCCGCACTGGAAGGCGTCGTGCTCGATGAATGCGGCTTGAACGGGATGCAACTCGTGTTCGTTCGCGAGACCTTCGATCGTCGTGATCCGATCGCCGTCGTGCATCACGGCGAGCGTCAAACAACTGAGAATACGGCGGCCGTTCACGAGGACCGTGCACGCGCCGCATTGTCCGTGGTCGCAGCCCTTCTTCGTTCCCGTCAAGCCCGCATATTCGCGCAGCGCGTCGAGCAGCGTCACATCGGGCGTCAGCTCGAGTTCGCGTGTTTCACCGTTGATCGAGAGTGTTTGCGACATACTGCGTCGGACGTACCCAGATACAGGGTCGCGCGCACGCGGCGGCTTCGGCGAAGCCGAAACGCGACAGATTCACGGGACGTGAATCCTCTAGGTCGCGGGTGCAGCTCCCGCGGCGGCAGGCTCGGCGCGCACCGGCGTCCACATCCGCTGATCGGGCGAGAGCGGAGCGGTGTCTTGCTGGTCGCCCGGGTCGAGTGACGGCGGCGCACTGCCCTGGTTCGTTCGCCAGTCGGCCATGCGCGTAAATGCATCATAAGCGACGCGCGACACGCCTCGGATGAAGCGGTACCCGGCATCGAGTGTCGGCAAGTTCGTCGCCATCACGGCGATCACGTACGGCTCTTGGTTGAGGAAGACGATGCCGACATCATTGAGCGTATCGTGCAGCGTGCCGGTCTTGTGCGCGATCGCGGTGCCGGCCGGCAGCGGCTGGGGCAAGAGCCCGTTATGTGTCTGATCGCTCAAGATGCCGATCATTTCGCGTGACGACCACTCGTCGACGAGGGTGTGATGCGCCATCGCCTCGAGCAAATGCACCATATCGTGCGGGCTCGTGCGTAGCGCGTAGCGGATCGGCCCTTCGGACCGGATGTAATCGTGCAATTGCGTTTGCGTCAAACCGAGACCGGTCATCGTGTGATTGACGTTCGTGCGACCAACCAAACGAATCAGCATGTTCGTCGCGGTGTTGTCGCTCTCGTCGATCATCAGCGACAACAACCGCTGCACCGAGTAGCGCGAACCGTGCGCCGCGTCGGCGAGATCGCCCCAACCCCAATCGCGGTCGCTATCGAGCAGCGAAACGCTGCGGTTGAGGTCGAAGTCACCAGCCGCGAGTTGGCGAAAGACCTCGACCATTACCGGAATCTTGATCGTCGACGCGGCCGGCATCTGCGCGTCACCGTTCACCGATGTCGTCAAGCCCGTCGTCAGGTCTTCGATCGTCATCGCGACGGTACCGGGCGCATGATGCATCATCAGGGCGAGCTGTAACTGCAGCGCGCCGAGCGGCTCCGGCATCGGTGCGGCGTCGACGCGCGCTGATACACATACGAACAAAAGAGCAATAGCGGCGACGGCGCGTCGCAGTACTCGCATTACCTGTATTGTCGGTGAACGGAGCGGAAAGTCAAGTTCGAATCGTTCGACAAACGACAAGCGTGCGCTGCGTCCTATTGTGCGCGAACGGCATCGGCGATGTACGGAACGCCGTCCGACGCGGGCGCGCGGACCCGTCCGGCGAGCCCGGCGAGCGCGACGAGCGCGGCGAGATACGGGAGCGCCTGCATGAGTTCGCTCGGGATGCCGGCTCGCTGTAACGTGTATTGCAGGGCCGAGAAGAAGCCGAAGAACAACGCTGCGCCCGTCGCGCCGAGCGGCGTCCAGCGCCCGAAAATCACCGCGGCCAGGGCGATATAACCGCGTCCGGCCGTCATGCCGTCGGAATACAGATCGAGTTCGGCAAGTGAAAGATACACGCCGCCGAGCGCCGCGATCGCGCCCCCGGTCACGACGGCCCAGAAGCGCGTGCGCAGCGGATCGATGCCGGCGCTTGCCGCGGCACGCGGATTTTCACCGCACGCCCGCAGGCGCAAGCCCCAAGGCGTACGCGCGAGAAACAGCGCCATCGCGCCGGCGAGCGCGAACGCAAACACGGTCAGAACCGTCTCACCGGCCGGACCGAACGCGGGCACCTCGCGCGATGCTCCGGGCTGACCGTAGATCAAGACGAGTCCGAACGCGGCGCCGCCCAGCGCGACGATGTTGACGCCGGTCCCGGCGACGATCTGATCGTACGCTAGCCGTGTTGCGACGAACGCGAGGATCGCTGCGAGCGCCCCGCCCGCGATGGTGCCGGCGAACGCGCCGAGCACCGCATTTCCGGTCGCACCCGAGACGACGACCGCGCTGAACGCGCCCGCCACCATGATGCCCTCGAGCCCGATATTGACGACGCCGGAACGCTCGGAGATGACGCCGCCGAGTGCCGCGAAGATGAGCGGCGTCGATTTGACGAGGGTTAGCAGCAAAAGCGCGCCGACGGCCGCGACGACGGCGTTCACGTTGAACGCCGTGCGTGCACGATGCGCCGGCCGGCGAGGGCGATGATGACGAGTCCCTCGACGACGTTGACGA